>JAAYMV010000090.1 GCA_012521185.1 Bacillota bacterium | reverse complement strand
TTGAATCAGCTAGTTCATACAACAACTTTCGTTCTTTATCAAATAAGTAGGCACCTAGGATTTTATCAGCTGAGGAGTCTACCAAATCCCAATTATTCACATAATCAAGATTTTTTAAGTACAAATCAACAATCTCTGCTCTGTCTTGTTCCGATTTAGCTTTTTCAAACTTATAGACCAAGATGATCAAAGCAGTTAACCGGTGTTCATGATATTCCGACTGTAGTAACTGTTCAACAGTTGACAAAGAAATCTTTTTATAATATTTTCACGCTACTTTCCTTTGATTGGGTACTTAATTCCTAAAAACTGATCTCCTTCTCCATAACCTCCAGGTACAGCATTAAAAAACTTTGGTAAAAACTCTGATTTCTCTGGTTCAATATAAGTCTCTAGCTCAGCTTGGATTTTTGTCAGATAATCCAATCGATCACCTCCAAAAATTTGTTACTGCTTCCGCAACGGGGAAACTTTTTGAAAGCATAATTGTCGATGACTTACTCTAATTAGGTAATAAGCAATTAGTGTTACCAGTAATTCAGTAATTACAAAAGCTAACCATACTCCAGTCATCTGCCATAGTTTACTTAAAACATACACAAAAGGCAGAAGAATAGCTACTCCACGTGCTATTGATAAGACAAAAGCTGCCCGCGCTTCTTCAATGGTGCTTAAGTAAATGGCAGCAACAATATTAATACCGGCAAAGAAGAATCCCAGGAAATAAATTCTAAGTCCTATGCCGGCTATTTCCCCAATCAGCCTGTTGTTTTCACTATTAAACATGCTTATTATTTCAGCAGAGTAAAGAAAAACTACTAAATAAATCAATCCAGCTAAAAGCAAGGCGGTCCATAAAGCATACTGAAATATTTTTCTTCCTGTCTGGTATTCTGTTAAGCCATAATATTTACTAGTTAACGGCTGAATCCCTTGGGCCACACCTGTAAAAATGGCGATTACTAATAAAGCTAGATTGGCCACAATACCATAAGCTGCAACACCAATATTGCCGGCAATACCTAGGATAATTAAATTAAAGGCAATTAATACAATCCCAGAAGATAACTCGTTGACCAAAGCAGAAACACCTAAGCTACACAAATCTCCAACGATAGACCAGCGAATTTTATTGCCTAAAAATTTAAAACCAGCAAATTTTTTCCAATAATGAACTTGTAAAATTAACAAACTAATAATAGGTGCTAAACAAGTTGCGAAAGCCGCACCAAAGATCCCCATACCTAAGGGGAACATAAAAACATAGTCTAAGAAAATATTGGAAAAGCTGCCTACTAACATAGCAATCATTGATAAATTTGGATTCTGATCGTTGCGAACAAATGTCGTAATAATATTATTCAACATAAAAAACGGAGCAAAAACTAAAATTGTCCGCAAATATACTTGCGCTAATGGCAAAGTAGATTGATCAGCACCAAAAAGCATTGCCAAAGGTTTGCTACCAAAAATTCCTACTAACACGAATAATAAACCTATTATTAAACCCAGTTTGACACTAGTAGCTAGGACTTCGTCTGCTTGGTGCATCTGGTTTCTGGAAATTAAAATACTAAAGCGGGTAGCACCACCAATGCCTAACATTAAACCAATCCCACTAGTGAAACTGAAAATCGGAATAGAAATATTTAAGGCCGCTAAGCCCGTAGCACCTAAGGCTTGGGCTACAAAATATGTATCAGCTAAGATATAACATGATAAACCAATCATGCCTAAAACATTTAAGCTAACATATTTAGCAAAATAATTGAAAAGCGATTTCTCCATTTGATCAACTCCCCTAGTACGATAAAAGGTGCCTTTGAACTGATTGTTCCAAGACACCTATGTTCCCTAATTGTGAGTCTTAAATCCCATTTTAGCTATAATTTCTAAGATTGCTTGTCGTTTTGGCTGCGAATTTTTCAACCTTGTAATCACCTGATCAGTAAAACAATCTACCCGGCGATTTGCATTCCGCAAATCATAATAGGTAGTCATTTCTTGATCATAGTCTTTAAGGGCTTCTGAGTAATTGTCTAATGTCTGATAGCTATTTTCAAAGACCCGAAATTCCATGTCCATTCGTGGTTTTAACTGCGGTTCTTGATTTGGATAACCAATCCCTAAGCCCACAACGGGAAAAGTTAACTTTGGCAGATTTAAGATTTTACAAGTCCGCTCTGGGTCATTTAGAATACTACCTAAATAAACGGTACCTAAGCCAAGAGCTTCTGCTGCATTAACCACATTTTGTGCTGTTATACAAGCATCAGTAAAAGCAGCAAAAAAGAAGTCGATACCGCTAAACTCCTCGGGATCACAATTTTTTTCTTTAGCGATCTGGGAATTACGATATAGATCAACAATAAAAATGAATAGTTCGGGAACTCTAGCAACATATTCTTGATTACAAACTTCAGCAAGTTCTTGCTTGATCTGATGATCAGTAACTCGAATTATTGATGAAGTCTGAAGCCCTAGAGAGGTCGCTGTTCTTTGAGCTACAGCAATCAACAACTGATAAATCTCATCAGGCACTGGGTGTTCCGTAAACTCACGGATGGTGCGATGAGTTAATTGACTTTGAATTATTTTATTCTGCTCTTGCACTAGTTTCCCTCCTGAACATCTTTATCTTATAGAATATCACTTTTAGCCAACTTAATCCAGGGAATTTGACAAATGGCTGAATTTTTAGTACAATAATTTCTACTAAGGAGTGAAGCTACTGTGGAGGATCCTGGTGATTTTGATCGTGAGTCGCTAAGATTGTTAAGAGTGATTATAGAGCACATAACAAAGGGCAATTTTATATTGTCCTATTTGTTATGTGTTTTTTATTAAGATAGACGTTTAAGAATAATACTAATGACAGATCGGTTATTATTCTATTTAGGAGGGTATCATTTGGTCGACATTTCCTTAATATGGTTATTATTACTGCAACTGATTTTTATCCTTTTAAATGCAATCTTCGCTAGTGCGGAAATTGCAGTCATCACCTTAAACGAAAACAAACTGGCCAGTTTAATTACTAAAGGCGATAAACGGGCTTTGCGAATTCATAAATTAACGGAACAACCCGCTAGTTTTTTAGCGACCATTCAAGTTGGTATTACTCTAGTAAACCTATTAAGCAGTGCGGTAGCTACCGAAAACTTTTCTGGTCGCCTAGTAAATTGGTTATTAAATCTAGGGATCTCTATTCCAGCGGCAATTGTCAACATTATTTCTGTCATAACCATTACTATAGTTCTGACTTATTTTACAGTGTTGTTAGGTGAATTAATTCCAAAACGATTAGCAATGAAAAATACAGAAAAAATTGCCCTTGGCATGTCTGGACTAATCTATAATCTTTCCCGGATATTCAACCCTGCAGTCTGGTTATTCACTGTTTCTACTAATGGTATTCTACGATTAATGGGTATTAATCCGAATCAAAAAAATGAACAGAACGTGGAAGAAGAAATTCTAATGATTTTAGAAACTGGCAAAAAACGAGGAACTATTGATCCCCACGAAGGCTACTTTATTGAGAATGTCTTTGAGTTTGATGATATTTCAGCTGGCGAAATTATGACTCATCGCACCGAGGTTTCCATGCTCTGGTTGGACGAATCTGATGAACAATGGGAGCAAACCATCTATGGCAGTCGTCATTCCCGTTACCCAATCTGTTCTGAAAGCCCTGATAATATTGTAGGAGTTTTACGGGCTAAAGATTATTTTAGACTCAAAGATCGTTCTAGAGCGAAGGTGATGAAACACGCTGTTTACCCAGCTTATTTTGTGCCTGAATCTGTTCGTGCTGACGTGTTATTCCGTAATATGAAAAAAACAAGAAATCACTTTGCCATCGTATTAGATGATTACGGCGGCATGAGTGGCATTATTACCATGAACGACTTATTAGAACGATTAGTCGGTGACCTTGACGATGATATTACTATGCCAGCACCTACACCGGACATTGAAAGAATAGATTCTCGCACTTGGCGAATTCGGGGGACTACTCCTTTGAGTAAAGTTGCTAAAGAACTTAACGTAGATTTACCCGAAGGAGAATATGATACCTTTGGCGGATTTGTCTTCGGTCTTTTAGGCACCATTCCTAGTGAAGATAGCACACCAGAAATTGAAGAATATGGTTTAAATATTAAAGTGACTAAAATAAAGGATCGCCGTTTAGAAACAGCAGTTGTTTATGTAATAGAAAACCCTACTAACTCTGCTTAGTAGGGTTTTATTTTAGGCTAATAAAGCTCCATTGTTTTCTGGAATATCATCTTCATTAATTAGATTTAAATGACAAAAATATTTAAAGAACTCCTCGGTTAGCTCATGCTGGTCAGTTCCGGCTCTTAAGGCTACTAAATCACGTAAAATTTGAGCCATGACCAGATTCTCAAAATATCGACTGCGGCCTGTATTCCAAGTAATATTTTCTGGACTTCTGGGATTGCGATAATACTTCCAAAACTGCATTTGTTTTACTTCTTCATCGGAAAGTTTAATCCGATATTTCTCATGAGCAGGAATGTAACCATCATCACAAGTTCGGCCAGTAAAATCTTCGTCCACCATAAATAAACCAATAATGGCTCGCTCTTTTTCCTCTTGATCAGCATGACGCTCCGTTAACAGACAAGCACTATGTTTATTAAGCCTGACTAATTTATTAGGCTGTCCTTTCCGGGCACCGCTTTTGATTGTTCCAGTGTGTACAGTCCAATTAGTAAAAATTTCTGCTTTTTCATCTGGTTCGCACCAAAATACAACTTGTCTACTATTTTGGGTTTCGTCTCCAGCACTGCCGCTTTGAGCTTGACGAATACGTCGCTCAGCTTGCAGCTTAGCTTCTGTTTCCAAGAGTCTAGCTCGTTCTGCTTTGCGTTCAGCATTAATCTGTTCGTCTATTATCCCCTGCAATGCTTCATCTTCTAATTTAAGAAATTTATCAAAGGCATCTGGATAAATGAACTTTTTATTATCATCTGAAAAACTAACTTCGATGTATGAGTCCCCTTGATCAATGATTGTTCCGATGCCAAAGCTAAGATGCTTTACTTTTTTATTTAATAAATTGACTGAGTCCATCCTCTGCTATCCTCCTTTAAACAATTATCCTATTTCATTATCTCATTTTTTGCGGAAAATGTCCAATTTTTTAATTGACAACACTATTGTTTGTGTTGTAATATAAAGTTTTATAAATAGAAAAAGCCCCTATCCCAGCTCTAAGCTGGAACAGAGGCTTTTTTATTCTAAGCTAAAAAACTAACATCCGTTTCGATAATTTCTGGTGCTCTTCTAAACAAGAATTTTCCATTTCGCACCGAATCAGCGACATTCACCCGATTAACTACCGCTTCAAAAGGTGTTTTCGCATTTAAAGTAATAAAGTTTGCTGGTTTACCAACGTCAATGCCATATTCATCGGTCACCATCAATGTTTTTGCACCATTCACACTAATCAAATCTAAAGCATTGTCCATTTCCTCAAAAGACATAATTTGAGCAGCATGAATACCATTATCTAAAACATTCATTAAGTTACCATTTCCTGCTGGATACCATGGATCTTGGATACTGTCTTGGGCAAAACAAATGTTTAAACCAGCATCTAATATTTCCTTAACTCTTGTCAGACCGCGACGTTTAGGATAAGTATCGAAACGACCTTGTAAATAAATGTTTTCTGTTGGACAAGCGATAAAGTTTATCTTAGATAATAGTAATATCTTCATTAGCTTGAATGCATAAGCGTTATCATAGGAACCAAAAGCGCAAGTGTGGGAGGCTGTAGTTTTTTCGCCAATACCTTCAAAGTAGGCTAATGTAGCAAGTAATTCTAAAAATCTAGATTGAGGATCATCAGTTTCATCACAATGGACGTCAATCATTTTATCGTATTTAACTGCTAACTCGACGGATTTATGAACACTTTTTTCACCTAATTCACGAGCAAACTCAAAGTGCGGAATAGCTCCAACACAATCAGCCCCCATGTCTAAAGCTTTCTCTACTAGCTTGTCCCCACCTTTGTAAGAATACATTCCTTCTTGCGGAAAAGCTACAATTTGGATGGTGACAATATCTTTTAGTTCGTCCCGTAGCTCCAATAAAGCACGGAAACCAGTTAAGTTGGGATCAGTCACATCAGCATGAGTTCGAATATATTGAACGCCATATAAGACCTCCGCTTTAATGGCACGTCTTGCCCGTTCTTTGATTCCTTCAACGGTTAGGCTAGCCTTTGTCTCACCTTACCGTTGAATCCCCTCAAATAGAGTTCCTGTTTCGTTTTTGGCACCTTCTGCCCGAGCCATATATACATAATCTAAGTGTAAATGAGGATCGACATAGGGAGGAATTGCTAGATTACCACGTAAATCATATTGCTGATCAAACTGAACCTGTAAATTAGGTTCGATCTCTTTAAAAATGCCATTTTCTACAAAGAAATCTACCGGCTCCTCTTTCCCTTTTAACCGCACATTCCGAAACAGCGTTCGCACAGCAGTACCTCCTCCTAATATTCTCTCGGTATATCCTTCGTCATTACTATCGTTTTTATGTAGTGGATAAAATTTTTTGTTCTGATAGAATAATCCTAAAGGAGGGTCAAGGATGATTGAAAGGCCAAACAGGTTTCCGTGGCTACAATTAATTTTGATGTCTAGCATTACTTTTATGGGAATTTTGTCAGAGCTAGTTCCCTCGGGAATTTTGCCGGAAATGAGCGATGGTTTACAGGTTTCTTATTCAGCTATTGGTTTATTAGTCAGTATTTACGCCATTGCTTCCGCTGTAGGAACCATTCCTTTAGTGACTCTAACCATGCCGATGAATCGGAAAACTCTTACTTTAATCTTACTAGCCATCTTCAGTGTCTCCAACTTAGTAATTGCTATCTCCACCTCCTATTATTTCACGGCTTTTGCTCGACTAATAGGGGGGATTTCCGCCGGAGTTTTATGGCCGATGATTTCTGCTTATGCCATGCGCTTAGTTTCACCAGAACAACATGGACGAGCTATCGCTATTGTAATGCTTGCAGTACTTTGGGTCTAGGTGTTGGACTACCTATTATGACGACTATTGGAACCAAAATCAGCTGGCGAGTTGAGTTTGCTGTTTTAGCAGCAATTATCTTGGCAATTGGAATTTTAGTGCAAGTAATCCTGCCCTCTACACCAGCTGAGAAACGTACAAAAACTAATTCACCACTTTACATTATTAAAAACAAATCCGTGATCATTTGCTTAATTGTTACTTTCCTAACTATTACTGCTCACTACGGCTTGTACACTTATATAGCACCATTAGTTGAACTATTTGAGCTAAGTGGCGGAATTAGAATCGCTTCAGTGATCTTCGGGATCGGAACGATTATCTCAGTGGTAATTGCCGCTAGAGTCATCGATGACCATCTAGGTGAATTAACAGTTTCCATGTTAGGGTTAGCTCTATTAACAATGGTGTTATTTGTTTTCTTTAAAGGCACCTATTTAATTTCCCATGTAGCTTTCTTCTTGTGGGGAATCTCTTTTAAACCATTAGTTACAATCTTCCAAACGGCAGTAACAAAACAGGTAGCCACTGGTAAAGATGTAGCTACCTCATTACAATCAAGTACGTTTAATTTTGGAATTGTGATTGGCAGTGCCATTGGAGGCGCCATACTTGGATTTACCTCGGTTTTTAGCATTGTTTTCCTGACACTTGCCCTATTAGCTATTTCACTCTTCATTACAATGTCAGCAAAATCCACATTTTTCCGTTAAAATTTAAGCTGTTAAAGCCTGTACATAATCGATCACTGGTTGAATGTAAGTTTTGTCAGTAAAATCACTTGATTCTGTATAGGCGTTTAATAATGCCTGTTCTTCTTCAGTGGGATCTTGCACATTTTTCAACTTAATCCGCATCATGCTAGTTAATATTTTGTTGCCTAAGCCTAATTTAGAATAATCAAAACCACCTCTGAGATAAAACCGTTTAATTTTCTTCCGCTGTTCTTTGGTAAAATTACTTTCCCACATTTTTACTAAAGAGTCATCGGTGGAAAGTGTGGCTCCAACTGCACAAACAATTAGATTCTTTTCTTGTAAGGCAGCGAAATTTCTGCGAATTAGATTAATACCATTAATCCCAAAAGCATAAAGGCCGCCTACATAAATAATAGTCTGGTAGTTCAGCAAATCATTTACTGTCAAACTAATATTTTCTTTAAGGTCGCACTTTAATTCTTCGGCAATCCACTCGGCATACCTTTGGGAAAAACCTGTTCGTGACCGATAAACCACAACTATCGAATTGCTCATTTCAATTCCTCCAGATTTTGTTTTACCTATGTTAATAATTCTTTACTTAACTCGTTTTACCTTTTCATAGGCTGCATGCCATTCTGGATAGGAACGTTTAATAATAATTGGACGAAATGTATCTTTGTTAACACAAACATGAACTGATGAACCGGTTACACAAACCTCATTATTCTGATTAACTACCTCATATCCATAGGTAATTCTCAATCCATCGTAGTCTTCAACCCAAGTTTTAACTGTAATCTGATCACCATAGCGAGCAGGTTTTTTAAAAGATACTTGAATATCAAGGACGGGAGCGACTACACCTTGAGCTTCGATTTCATGATAACGAAAGCCTAAATCACTAATTAATGTAGTACGGCCTAATTCAAACCATACTAAGTAATTGGCGTGATAGACTACTCCCATTTGATCGGTTTCTGCATAGCGGACTGTAATTGGTGTCTCAGAAATATACATTGAAGTTTCCCCCTATTTCTGAATAGTTTTTCTCCTACTATACATTATTTTTTGATTTTCTTCCAGAACTTTCCTGTACTTAACTGAACCGCTATTGAAACAAATACTACTAAAGTATCAACAATAAACCCAAGAATCATTGGTTTAAAACCAATATTTCTAATTTCACTAAAACTGGTTTTTAAGCCAATAGCTGCTAAAGCCATTACCATACAAAATCTTGAAGTATTAGATAAAACTGGAACAATAGCCTCTGGAATAATACCTGTACTGCGTAAAGCAACTACAACCAAGAATAAGATAATAAAATGGGGGAAAATCTTTTTAAAGTTAATTGGCGTCCGCCCTTGGTTTACATCTTGGGTCTTAGCTTCTAATCTTTCGGTAATAAATGAAAAAATTAAGACGTAAGGGATAATGAATAAAGTCCTAGTTAGTTTAACAATCACCGCAGTATTACCAGCTGCTTCGGAAAAAGCATAACCAGCAGCAACTACAGATGAAGTATCATTTACTACTGTACCAACCCATAAACCATAACCTAAATTAGACATACCCATGGCCATACCGAGCCAAGGAATGGCTACTACTGTTAGAATATCAAAGATAAAGGTTGAGGAAATGGCGTAAGCCACATCTTCGTCTTTAGCTTTAATGACTGGTCCTACTGCAGCCACTGCGGATCCACCACAAATAGCTGTACTAACAGCTAATAGGTTAGTGATCTTCCAGTTCATCTTAAACAGCCGGCCAATAAAGTTACCGGCACCAAAGGCGGTTGCCATAGTAAAGAGCATTAAAAACATAGAGTATTTACCCACATTAACCACTTGGGCAAAGTTTAAATTAACCCCCATAAGAATAATACCGATTCTCAGAATCATTTTACCAGCATAACTAACCCCGGCATCCAGCCTTTGATAACGACTAACCAATGGATTCAAAGCCATACCAACTAATAAAGCCATAAAGGATACTTTAATCGCAGCGAATTTGAATCGAGATTAGTTTCTAATGAAAGCTTTATTGGGGTATGTGCTCCTAACAATGAATTAGCTAATAAGACCAACACTTTAGAAGAGCTTTTAGAGCACAATCTAATATTGAGGGAACCAGGTAGTGGTACTAGAGATATTCTAGAACATGCTTTATACAATCAAAATCTAAGTATTTATGATTTTAAAAGCCACATGGTAATTGGAAATAGCAGTGCTATTAAGCAATTATGCCAGCAAAATGCCGGTATTACTTTTATCTATCGGGAAGCAGTGAAAGATCAATTACTCTCTGGAACATTAAAAGAAATAGCGATTAGCAATTTTACAGTAAACCATCCCTTTAATTTTGTGTACTTGAAAAATACGCCAAATCAAGTACAGTTAGAGTATTGGTTTGATAAAATTATCCGACTGCGCTAGTTAGCCCATTCCTCGGCGCCGGTGACGACAGCCTCGACCACAACCATTGCCAACATCCTCACATAGTTGGTAATCCCCACCTTCTATAACTAGCATCTTGCCTTCCACTAAGGCCTGGGCTAGTTTTTTTCTTGCTTGACTATAAATAGCTTGTACCGTAGTACGGGCAACATTCATTTGCTGGGCACATTCTTCTTGGGTAAAGTCTTCAAAATCGATTAAACGGATAGTTTCATATTCGTCAACGGTCATCTGCACTAACTCCTGTTCTCTAGCTGGTAAATCTAAAGGACCAAAGTGATTCCTTTCTGGTAAGCCACAAACGTGTCTTCTTTTTCTTGGGCGCGCCATAAGATCACTCCTAATTAAAAGCAAGGATAACCAGAGCGTCCTCTGGCTATCCTATGTTATTTATTTTTGTTCTAATTGTTTATCAATTAGTTTAATTTGTTGCTCTAAAAATGCTTTGTGCTGTTTTAATAATTCATTCTGCATTTCTGGAGAGATTTCCTGTCTAGCAAATCCAAACGGAAAGCATCTACTGAAACCTCTACCATGTCCACGACCAAAACCTATGCCAGATCGTGGAGAATAACCAGCACAATGTCCTAAACCTCGCCCAGTTAGAGACTCTATACCCATTGGGCCTGTTCCATCAAATCTTAGCATAGTTTCACCTCCTCACAGTTTTTGACATATGTCGTTTATCTATATTATAGTCTATTATAGACATATGTCAATAACTTAACAAAAAATCCCTCTGCTTGCCAGAGGGAAAATAAACTTATAGCGGCTTAAAAAAAGCTATTTGTCGTTTACCTAGCTTAAAATATTGAACCCGTTGAAACAGTTCATGTCTTAACTTGGGTTGTTTATCAGCGATAATTACCAGTACTGAATGCTTCTTGTTTAGTGCTTTATAACAATTCTGAAATAAATGGTCTAGTGAATCTGCACCAGCACCTGCCCAGCTAACCAAATTACCATATGGAATGTCGGTAATAATGATATCCACATCTGATATTGAATAGTTTGTTAAGTCTGTAATGTCCCGTTGCAAGCATCGAACATTAATCGGTTGATTATCAATTAGATTGGCTAAACGCTCGGCACTTGCTAAGGCTTCTCGATGTGAGTCTTTGTTATAAGCCGATATATATTCCTCCAATTGCTGTCTTCTAGCTGCTAATCCTTCCATGGTTAACAAAGATAAATTTTGCTTAGCAATTTCCAACACTGCTTTATCTACATCACTAGCAATTAATTCAGAAACTCGAACATTAAATAAAAAGCCTATTGTGGTCAGTAAGAATCCACCACCACAGCAGGGATCATAAATTCGATAAGGACCTGGTGCTCCTTGTTCTTCCATTATTTCAAAAGCTCGCTGAATAATTTCGCTAGCTAATCGCACTGGAAATGCAGTTGTATTTGGTGCATTATACAATACCCGTCCACTAGCAAAATCAGTGTAATCTTTTTTCTCTATCTCAAATCTATACTTCATTTGTTAGAGCACCTGCCTTGTTTACAATCCAATGAAATTTTATACCAATTCTACTAAAAATGGAGCAATACTACCCCGCTATGTCTAGTAGTACTGACTTGATTATTTGTAGCAACTAAAACTAGTAATGTAAAAGCCCAACGAAAACAACCGTCGAGCTTCGTAATCCTAATGACTACTATATATACAATAATAGCATATCCATAGTAACAATAAAAATCGACTCTAAGCAATACGCTAGAGTCGAATTACGAAATATACGCTGCTAGACTTTAGTAATCTACTAAAGTTGTCACTTATTCTCTATAACCCTCCTTCAAACATTTCATATAAACTTTTAAAAGCTAATTTTTGATTAGTATTCATCTGCTCCATTATTTGTTCAGCACATTCTTCTACAGAATACAGACTGGTATCAACAGTAAAATCATAACCTTCTTTGGGGATTAAGTTCCTCAGCTGAGCTACAGCTTGACCAATATGCCGGTCTTGTCTAGCACGCTCTCTTCTAATTAACTCCTCTTCACTACACTTAACATGAACAAACAAAACAGGGTAATTATGTAATAACTTTACAGTGGTTTTAAGCACACCTGATTTTTGTACAGTCGATTCATCAAGGAACACAGAATCTACAATCACATTTCTACCAAGATCGGAAAGCATCTTAGCTGTATGGGCTACCATGATGGCATTCTCTGATTCAAACTCTAGGAAATCAGTTTGTAATAATTTTTTGGAGTTCATTTCATGAAAAATATCATGAGCCACCCAATAATACAGCACATCAAATTTTTGTTGTAACATTTTCGCTAACGTGGTCTTACCTGAACTGGACACGCCATTAAGCCAAATAATGTTACCTAAGCTCATGTCTGA
>JAAYMV010000089.1 GCA_012521185.1 Bacillota bacterium | reverse complement strand
TAAAAGGAAGTCGATCTCTTTTGCAATTTGATATTATTTAATTGACTCTTTCAAAGGAAACATTTAAAACGTTACCCCATTTGTCTAAGGTAGTTTTCATTTGTTGTTTAAAGTCACCTAAACTCATAATTTGGGATATGCTAGCCATATTTGTAAACATATCATAGATACCTAAGGCATCATTATAAGCTTGTTGGATTTTATGAAGCTGTTCGCGTAATTGATTGTTTTCTTCTGCTAATTGTTGGAGTTTTTCTTGTAAACCGTTAGTTTCTTGATCTAGTTGCTCAGCTCGTTGGTAACCGTTAGCCAACTCAACTAAAGCAGCAGTGATTCCTTGGATACTAGGACTTTTAATTTGTGATTCTAAGCTGTCGATTCTTTTATGTAATTGGGCAATATATTCTGGTAGTCCTTGGAAAGCTTCAATTAAATCGTTATCGATTTTTGGTTTAACTACTGGCGAAGATTTTGTAGTAACTTCAAGTTCTTTTTCGTCCCGCTCTTTACGCAATACATTATAAAAGAGCATACCAATAGCAGCTTCACTCCGATGGGGTAACAGACGGGATATTCTGCGAAAACATGCAGTTAGCGGTAAACCTTCTTGTTTACCTTTAATAACTTCTTCCCAAACTAAGTCTTTTTCTTGTTCCGTCCAATTTCGTCCAGAGCTTTTATCCCGTTCAATTTTTGCACTTTCTGACATAGATAGTCCCTCCTGTCCAAATTTAGATATATGTTATTTTAACCTGTAAAGAGGGAATTATTCTTAGTTAAAGGAGAGATAGATATGAAAAAGGCTTTAATCAGTGTTTTTGATAAAACTGGAGTAGTGGAGTTTGCAGCCAGTTTAGTAGAATTAGGTTATGAAATTATTTCAACTGGCGGTACTTTTACAACTTTACAAGAAGCTGGACTGCCTGTAACTTATATCTCTAAAATCACTGATTTTCCAGAAATTCTTGATGGACGAGTTAAGACTTTACATCCTAGGATACATGGGGGCATATTAGCGAAAGATACTGAGGAACATCTTCAAGAATTAACAAGCATTGGCGGTTCTTTAATTGATTTAGTAGCTGTAAATCTGTATCCTTTTGAAAAAGTTTCTCAAATGCCTGGTGTTGCCTTTGAGCAGGTTTTAGAAAACATTGATATTGGTGGGCCAACTTTATTAAGAGCAGCGGCTAAGAATCATCCCCGAGTGACCGTGGTTTGTGAACCAAGTGACTATGAAAATGTCTTAACCAATTTAAAGACCGACTCTATGACTTTAGAATTTCGCAAAGAACTAGCGGCGAAAGCTTTTGCTCACACTGCTTATTATGATACTTTAATTGCTCAATATTTATCTAAAGAAACTGATCAGTTTCCTGATAAATTGACCATTGCTTTAAGTAAAGTGAAGGATTTACGTTATGGCGAGAATCCTCATCAGCAAGCAGCCTTTTATCAACAAGTACCGTCAACTGGTGGTTTAGCTTGTGCGGAACAGCTCAATGGTAAAGAGCTTTCCTTTAACAATATTTATGATACAGAAGCAGCTTGGCAATTAGTCTCTAACTTTGAGGAACCGTGTGTAGTTGCAGTGAAACATAATAATCCTTGTGGTTTAGGAGTAGGAACAGATTTATATGAAGCGTGGGTTAAGGCTTATGAAGGGGATCCGGTATCCATTTTTGGTGGAATTATTGCTTGTAACCGAATAGTTGATCTAAAAACTGCTCAAGCTATGAATAAAATCTTTTTAGAAGTAATTGTTGCTCCTGATTTTTCGGATGATGCTTTACAGTTATTACGGAAAAAAGCAAATTTACGCTTATTAAAATTAGTCCCACAGCTTAATACAGGACATGATTGGAAAAAGGTAACTGGCGGTTTATTAATTCAAGAGGGAGATCAACTTGATTTAATTGAAGAGGATTTAAAAGTGGTTACTAAACGTCAGCCAACAAATGAAGAATGGTCTGATTTAAGAATGGCTTGGAAGGTTGTTAAGTATGTAAAATCAAATGCCATTGTTTTTTGTAAGGATCAGCAGCTAATTGGAGTTGGAGCGGGGCAAATGAATCGAGTGCAATCGGTGAGATTAGCAGCTAATCAAGGGGGAGACAAAACTCAAGGTGCGGTTTTAGGTTCTGATGCCTTCTTCCCATTTGCTGATAATATTGAGGAAGCTGCAAAAGCAGGAATAACAGCGATTATCCAACCAGGTGGTTCAGTTAGGGATCAAGAAGTAATTGAAGCCTGTGATCGCTATAATATTGCCATGGTGTTTACTGGTATTAGGCATTTTCGCCACTAGACTATAAAAAGCGTAAAAAAGGGATTTTTGCTTTAATAGCGAATAGATGTTAAAATATCAATACCAATTCTTTTCTGCCGGAGCTGTCCCTCCGGCAGATTCCTAAAAACAGGGGGTAGGCGTAGATGACCTGGTAGGGTGAACTCGCTTACTTCTTGTTGTATATCCGAAGAGACCTAATTTTAGGTCTCTTTTTTTGGCATGTTTTTAGGATTTGTTGGATCGACTATGATGGTTTTGAAGTTCTCATAGAAAACAAATCCTGGTTTGGCACCGCTTGGTTTCCGGACATGTTTGCGTTCAGTATAATTTACAGCTACTTTTGATAAGTTCCGCGCTTTTGAGTAGTAGGCTGCTAGGGTAGCGGCCTCAAGCAGTGTTTGATCAGTTATTTTATTGGTGTTGCTGCGAATAATTACGTGACTTCCAGGAATTTTTTGTACATGCAGCCAAAGTTCATCAGGCCGGGCAACCCGGAAGGTTAAGTTATCGTTTTGTTTATTGTTTCGACCAACTAAGATTTCATTGCCATCACTAGAGATATATTTGTCATAGCTATTCGCTTGCTTCTTCTTTGACTCTTTTTTTGCTTTAGGAGTTTTTAGATAGCTTTGTTCAATTAATTCTGTTTCAATTTCCTCAAGGGTAGCCATTGAATCAGCAATATCAATGTGGAGTAGAACGTTCTCTAGATATATTCGTTCAGCGATTGTTTTTTCTAACTGTCTTCCTGTAATTTTATTGCTTGTTTTAGATTTTTTGTAGCGTTTAAAAAACAATTGGGCATTTTCACTTGGACTTAGTTGGGGATCTAAATCAATTGTAATCAGCTGTTGATCTGGATCATAGTAGTCAACAACTTCGATGCTTGAATTACCCTTATTAATCCTATGAAGATTAGCAGTTATTAATTCACCGTATTTTTGCCATTTTTCTCCTTCAGCAGCTACTTCTAAAGTTTTTCGCTGGATTTGTTCTTTTTTAAGTATTCGTTTTAGATGCGTGTTTAGTACCCTTTTTAAATTATTGGCCTTTTGTTGAATCTGTTCCTTAGTAATTCGCTGTGTATAGAACTGGTCTAATAATTGATCTAAATTAGAGTAGGTGTCTTGTTCCTTATTTAAAGTCAGAGAATAAGCAAAGAAATCCATTTTTTTTCCATCTTTTACTAAGCTTGGTAATCCTGGATTGTTCAAAAGATCTTGTAAACCAAGCCAAAGTTGTTCAAACTCAGCTAGATTAAGGTCTTGCTTAAGCTGATTTGGCTCTTGTTGAGCACGTCTAATGGCTTCCTGAGCGGCATCACTCCCCAAGCCTTGGTAAAGCTGCATTAAGCCTTGATATAATTTAAGGTTGGCAGGCAATAACCGAAAACTGTTAATAAATTCTTCCTTGCTAACCTGATAAGGATTTACTTTGCCTTGGTTTGGTGGAAAAGTGTATTTTATACCAGGGAAAATTGGACGAACATTGTTGTTTTCGCTTAAGCGATTAATTGCGTCAATGATGATATAATCATTGTCTACTAAGCTTAAGTTGCTATGACGGCCCATTAGTTCAAAGATTAACGTTTTTTTACTTTGTCCTAAATGTGCATCATAGGCTTCCAAGTCGATTTTTATAATCCTTTCTAATTCGTGCTGAGTGATTTGTAAAATGCGACTTGGTTCCAAGTATTTTCTAAGTAGCATACAAAAAGCCGGTGGTGTCGGCGGATTTTCGTAACTGGCTGTAGTTGTATGAATTCGTGGATAAGTTGGCGAGGTGGAAATTAACAGTTGCTTAGTTTCGCCAAGTCCTCTAAGATGAAAGATAATGGTGTGTTGATCAACTTGATATATTTTAACAATCCTCATGTTTTTTAATTGTTCATTTAGTTCTCTAGTAATTACTGAAACTGCTATGCCGTCAAAAGCCATTTTGATCACTCCTTAGTTTTAAGTATAGCAGAGTAAAAAAGCAGGAACAAGCAGAGAGAGTGTCAAATAAAATATAAACACCTATTAGAGATGGTTGTTCAGGAGAAAGGAATGGCGTCATGGGCAAGAAAATTACCGTAGCAATAATTGTTTTATCATTAGTGATTTGTATTCCTGTTTTGGGCGCTCATAATATATCAGAAACATTTAGAACAGGATTGCTAGTTTTACAATATTATACCTCCTCATTTGATTTGTTGATCACAGGTTTAAAGCCCTTGGAGATAGCTATTAGTCAATTTGAGTTAAGTATCGCTGAAAACCAAAATGTGGATGAATCATTGCTGTTAATTGCATTGATTTATCAGCAATTAGGTAATCCGGACAAAGCCCTTGATTATCTCGATTTTTATTTGCAAAGAAATCCAGAGGAAAGTTGGGCCTATGTATTACAGGGTGATCTATGGGATCAACTAGGAGATCAGGAACAAGCCTTAGAGTACTATGAGAAGGCCATTGCTCATGGAGAATATGCTAAAGGTTATTATGGGGTAGGAACTGTTAAAGTTAGTCAAGAAAAGAATAGTGAAGCCATCGAAGCGTTTGCCAAATGTATCGAGATTGCACCTGATTTTCTCGAAGCGCGGATGCAACTGGCAAGCACCTATTTCAATAGTTCACAATTTGATGAAGCCTTAGAGCAGTTCGAGTTAGTTGTCCGCTATGATCCTTATTTGGCTGATGCTCACTATTACCTAAGTGTGTTATATGAGCGAAATGGTGACTTAGATAAGGCGCAACACGCTCGCATTATGGCTGTATCATATGGTTCAAGTTTAATTCAATAAGTATCATCCCTTTTCGAAAATGCCTGGTTAAGCCTGGCATTTTTTTTTATTTTCTAGAATAGATATCAAGGAATAGTAAAGGGGTGATCGATTTGCATGAGCAGTGGTTCAAAAAGGAGCTTAAAACCCTGGAGAATGAGCTGCAAACAAACTTTGAAACGGGCTTATCTGTAAGCCAAGCAAAGAAACGACTGCAAGAGTTAGGACCTAATAAATTGGCAGAAACGGAAAAGGAATCCTTATGGACAATTTTTTCCCGTCAATTTGAGGATTTTATGGTCATTGTTCTAATGATTTCTACAGCGATATCAGCTTTATTAGGTGAAGTAACCGATGCTATAGCTATTTTGGCGATTATTGTTTTGAATGCAGTGTTAGGTTTTGCACAAGAGTATCGAGCTGAAAAGTCATTGGATGCCCTAAAAAATCTTACAGCCCCCGTGTGTCGTGTTATACGCCAAGGAAAACAACAGTTGATTGAGGCCTCTCAGCTAGTTCCTGGCGATATTATTCTTTTGGCAGCTGGTGATCGGATTCCTGCTGATGCTAGGTTAATAACAGCTAATTCTTTGTTTGTAAACGAAGCAATGATTACTGGCGAATCAGTCCCTAGTGAAAAGGATCCGAATTATAATATTAAACATGATTTAGTGTTAGGCGATCAATTAAACATGTTATTTATGGGTACGTTAATTATTAGAGGTCGAGCCAAAGCTATAGTAGTAGCCACTGGTATGGAAACAGAAATTGGAAAAATAGCGGGAATGATTCAAGATTCTGTGCAAAACGATACACCATTGCAACAACGATTAGAAGTAATGAGTAAATGGTTGGTAGCTGCTTGTTTAGCAATTGTGGGTTTGGTATTTGTAGCGGGCGTGCTGCAAGGCTTTGATGTTTATAAAATGTTTATGACAGGTGTTAGTTTAGCAGTAGCTGCTATTCCTGAAGGCTTACCAGCAGTGGTTACCATTGCTTTAGCTGTTGGGGTGCAGCGAATGATTAAACGAAATGCAATTATTCGTCAATTACCAGCAGTAGAAACTTTAGGCTGTGCTACAGTAATTTGTTCTGATAAAACAGGAACTTTAACTCAAAATCAAATGCATGTCCAAAAATTTTATCTAGCTGGTGAAGAAATTGATGCCACTAATGTTAAACAACTACGGCAATCAGCGGACAGTTCGAAACTGTTGAAACAAGCGTTAGTCATCGGTGCTGTTTGTAATAATACTTCGGTTGAAGAAGTCAAAGGAAAATATGAAATTATTGGTGATCCAACGGAAGCAGCCTTAGTGATTGTGGCTAGACAGGCTGGATTAATTAAAGAACGATTATTACAGGACTATCAAGTGATTGGAGAAATTCCCTTTGATTCTGAACGAAAACGAATGAGCGTTCTTGTTAAGGAAAATCAGCAACTGTACTCTTTTGTAAAAGGTGCTCCAGGCATAGTTTTAGATCGATGTAGTTTTTACTTAACAAAAGACGGTATTCAACCTTTAACAGGAAAGGTCAAATTACAGATTTCCAAAGCCATTGAAAATTTTGGTGAACAAGCTTTAAGGGTTCTTGGTTTTGCTTACAAAATAGTAGCAAACCCTCAGATCAATGAACAGGTTTTAGAAAGTGAATTAATTTTTGTTGGATTTGTAGGCATGATGGATTTGCCACGACCCGAAGCGAAAAGGGCAATAGCTCAAGCAAAGGAAGCAGGAGTAAAAACCATTATGGTAACAGGCGATCATAAGATTACAGCAGCAGCTATTGCTAAACAGCTTGGTTTAGGAAACGGCCGTCCGCAGGTAATGACTGGCTTGGAATGGGAGGCTCTGACAGAAGTAGAGCAGCAGCAAAGGGTGAAAGATATTGATGTTTTTGCTCGCGTTGCTCCGCAGCATAAATTAAGTATTGTTCGGGCCTTACAAAAAAATGGTGAAATAGTTGGGATGACTGGCGATGGAGTTAACGACGCCCCAGCAGTTAAGGAAGCAGATATCGGAATTAGTATGGGGATTTCTGGTACAGATGTAACTAAAGAAGCTTCGGACATGGTTTTAGCCGATGATAATTTTCAAACAATTATAGCCGCGATTGAAGAAGGTCGAGCAATTTATGATAACATTAGAAAATTTATACGCTATTTATTAACCTGTAATGTTGGTGAAGTGCTGACCATGTTAATCGCTACTTTAGCTGGTTTGCCTTTACCATTATTGCCAATTCAAATTCTATGGATGAATTTAGTTACTGATGGACTGCCAGCCATTGCTCTGGGTGTTGATCCTGGAGAACAAGATATAATGCAAAGACCGCCGCGCGATACTAAAGAAGGAATTTTTTCGAGGCGCTTACATTTAAAAATTGGTTTAACTGGAATATTAATTAGTATCTGTACAATTGCTGTTTTTATTGTTGCTTTAATAAATAATCCTACGGATTTAACTAAAGCTAGAACTTTGGCGTTTACTACTTTAGTTATGGCTCAATTGATTTTTGTATTTGAGTGTCGCAGTGAACACCATTCGATTTTTGAAATTGGTATTTTTGGCAATCTATATTTAGTGGGAGCTGTATTCATTTCCAGCTTAATGCACTGTCTTATCGTATATCATCCTTTATTACAAAACATTTTTAAAACTACAAGACTGACAGTAGAAGATTGGTTATTAGTTTTAATATTTGGTGCTGGTTCATTAGTAATGGATACAGTGGTCAGATTGTTAAAAAAACAATTTGCTTATCGCTTTGCTTGGGTAAGGGTGAGAAATTAGCAGGAAAATCAAGGTATATTACCGAACTATAAATTCAAATAAAAATGCTATAAATTTATGGGGGGCTATTAATGGCAAGAAGCATGACAGGATTTGGCAGAAGTGAGGTTAATAGAGATGGATGGTCAGTTAGTGCTGATGTTAAATCAGTAAACCATCGATATTTAGATATTAGCATTCGCCTCCCAAAGGGTTATCAGATTTTAGAAGAAACTATCCGTCCTCTAGTACAAGAGCGATTTGCTAGAGGACGGATAGAAATTTACTTGAAGATAGAGGAATTAGGAGAAAAAGATAGAATTGTGAAAATAGATAAAGGGCTCTTGCAAGGCGTTATTAATGAGTGGAAAGCCCTGCAAGCGGAGTTGCCCTTGCCAGATTTAACCTTTGATAATATTTTTCAGATTCCTGATTTAATCCAAATTCCAGAACACGGAGTAGATTGGGAAAGTCTTGCTAGCGTAGTTAGTGAGGTCATTAATCAGTGTTTAGACAATATATCTTTAATGCGTCAAAAAGAAGGCGAGGAACTTACCACCGATATTTTGCATAAACTTGGCAATGTTGAACATCTTATTCAAGAAATAACTGTTCTTGAACCTTTGGTAGTAGAAAACTATCGTGCACGTTTGAAGGAAAGGTTGCAAGAATTATTACAGGGGACAACCCTTACAGAAGAACGATTTGAGGCCGAGGTAGCAATTTTTGCAGATCGTGCTAGCATTGATGAAGAAATAGTCCGCTTACTCAGTCACGTCCAACAATTCAATCAGAGTATATTGGAAGATGTACCTGTCGGAAGGAAACTTGATTTTATAATTCAAGAGATGAACAGGGAAGTCAATACCATTGGTTCAAAGGCTAACGACTATAATATTGCTCGATTAGTCGTAGAATTAAAAAGTGAGTTGGAACGGTTACGTGAACAAGTGCAAAATTTAGAGTAGATTTTCTCTACTTTAATTCATTGTTAGCTTGGTGAGTAAGGGGGTGAAAAAGGGAATGGCTCTACCACAACTATCTGATGCTGAAAAAAGGGCTGCTTTGAAAAAAGCACAAGAAATGCGTAGTAAGCGTGCAGAATTACGGGCAAAGTTAAAGAGTGGTGCTATTACGTTAAAAGAAGTGTTAGAATCTAGTGATGATGAAGTTATTGCTAGAATGCGAGTAGCGTATCTAATACAATCCTTACCCCAAGTAGGCAAAGTTACGTCGAAGCGGATTATGGAAGAAATCGGAATCAATGAAAATCGTAGAGTTCAAGGGTTAGGCAGAAGACAAATCAGTGCACTATTGGAAAGACTAGGATAATAAGGTATAATGGTAGCAAGGAGGTTCTAGTAGTGGAGATCAAACTTATTAACATCGGTTTCGGTAACATCGTTGCTGCCAACCGCATTATTAGTATTGTGAGTCCTGAATCAGCCCCAATAAAAAGAATCATTTCTGAAGCTAGGGAACGCGGTATGCTAGTAGATGCTACATATGGCCGACGGACACGGGCAGTTATTATTACAGACAGTGATCATATAATTCTTTCAGCTGTTCAACCAGAAACAGTTGCACATCGTTTAAATCAAAACGCAACAGAATCAGTACAAAAGATATAGGGGGCTAGGATTTTAGAATGAAGTCTAAAATAAGAGGGGATATGGGATGAAATTAAAAGGTTTTTTACTAGTATTATCTGGTCCAAGTGGTGTAGGTAAAAATACATTAATGAATGCAGTATTTCCTAATATCCCCAACTTACATTATTCAATAAGTGCTACCACGAGACCACCACGTTCTGGTGAAACTCATGGGGTAGATTATTATTTTCTAAGTGATCAAGAATTTGATGAAATGATTGAAAACGATCAATTTCTTGAGTGGGCACATTTTTGTGGGCATCGCTATGGAACACCGAAATTTTTTGTTGAGGAAAAGATTAAGCAAGGCAAAGCAGTTATTATGGACGTTGATATTCAAGGTGCTATACAAATTCGTGAAAAAGTCAATGATGCTGTTTTAGTATTTTTATTACCACCAACTTGGGATGAATTGAAAAATCGGCTTATCAAAAGAGGTAAGGATCCGATTGAATCTATTAACCAACGACTAGAACGCTCGTTTGATGAGCTTAAATATATAAATGAATATGACTATTTTATCATTAATGATCAATTGGATAAAGCTGCAGAACGCTTAACCATGATTATTAATGCAGAATGGTGCAGAGTAGAAAGAGCCGATTTAAGTGCTTTTGAAAATTTAGATAAAGGAGTACGTTAACATATGGATCCTATTTTAAACGATGAGGTTGTCGCTAAAAACCAAAGTCGCTATAGTTTGGTGGTGGCTGCTGCTAAACGTGCCCGCCAACTTCTTTCGGGAGCTATGCCTTTGGTTGATGCGAAAAATAGTAAACCGGTAACTGTTGCCTTGAAAGAGATCAAGCAAGGCAAGGTTAATTGGGTTCAAACGAAAGAGGGAATTAAATAGTTGCGCGGGCCTGTGGGTTACCACAGGTCGTTTTCTTTATTTGGGAAAGGGGTGATGATAGTGGCTAAATTTGCTGGAGTAATTGTTGATGTTCATGCCAAAGAGGTAGATCGGATCTTTCATTACCAGATTCCAGAAAAACTAGCTAATTTGCAAATTGGGCATCGAGTACTAGTCCCCTTTGGACCAAGAAAAATAGAAGGTTATGTTATTGAACTAACTGATCGGGTGGATTTTCCAGAAAGCAAATTAAGAAAGATAATTAGGATTCTGGATCCAGAGCCGCTATTAACCCAGGAGCAGATTAATGTAGCCAAATGGATGGCTGAGCGTTATTTAGGTCCTTTGTCTCAAGCGCTACAATTATTTTTACCGGTAGGTATTCGCTATGGTAAAGAACGTGTTTCAGAAAAACAACAGTTAGTTGTTAAATTAGTAAATCCTGACCGAATTGATACTTACTTGCAGGAGTTACCAAAAAATGCTCATTTACAATATAGTGTACTGCTGTTTTTAAAGGAACAGCCTAGCTTTTTAGCTTCAGAACTCTGTCGTTTAAGCGGAGCAAACCACAGCACTTTACGGGCTTTAGAGAAGAAAGGCTATCTAACGATTGAGCAAGTAGTCATCAAACGTACATTAGATATTGCAACAGAACAGCGTCCTGTTCCTACATTAAATTCTGATCAACAAAAAGCGGTTAATAAGATTATAGAGGAATTTCATACGAGCAAACAACCTATTTTATTACATGGTGTTACAGGCAGCGGAAAAACTGAAGTGTATTTAAGGGCTATTGATTACTGTTTAAGTCAAGGACGACAAGCAATTATGATGGTGCCGGAGATTGCTTTAACGGCTCAAACTATTGCCTGGTTTACCCAGCGATTTCCCAATCAAATAGCTATTTTGCATAGTGGTTTATCTGAGGGTGAGCGCTTCGATCAATGGAACAGTATTTATTCTGGTGAAGTTGGCATTGTAGTTGGTGCTCGCTCAGCTGTTTTTGCTCCTTTAAAGAATATCGGATTAATTATCCTTGATGAAGAACATGAGAATACTTATAAACAAGAAGATGGCTCTTTAAAGTATCATGCTAGAGAAGTTGCTTTAAAAAGAGCTCAAGAACATGATGCTTTAGTTATTTTAGGTAGTGCTACACCAGCTTTGGAAAGTTATCATCAAGCGTTACAGGGTAATTATTGCCTGGTGGAAATGCCTCATCGAGTGGCTAAACGCCCATTACCTAGTATTCAGCTAATAGATATGCGTGAAGAGTTTAATCAAGGTAATCGTACAATTTTTAGTAGAGAATTAACAAACCGATTAAATGAAACTTTGGCTGCTGGCGAACAAGCAATAATATTTTTAAATCGGCGTGGATTTTCTTCTTTTGTGCTTTGCAGAAAATGCGGGTTTGTGGTAGAATGTTTAAACTGTCAAGTATCGCTAACATACCATGAACCAGAGGGAGTTTTACTTTGTCATTATTGTAATGCTAGACATAAAATGCCAGATAACTGCCCGAATTGCGCCTCAAGTTATTTGCGGCAATTTGGAGTCGGCACTCAACAGGTAGAGCAGTTTATTAGACAAAATTTCCCTCAAGCAAAAACTATTCGCTTAGACGCTGATACTACGAGACGTAAAGGTGCCCACCAGAGAATACTTAACAGCTTTAAAACTCGCCAGACAAATGTGTTAATTGGTACGCAAATGGTAGCCAAGGGTTTAGATTTTCCGAATGTAACTTTAGTAGGTGTTTTAAGTGCAGATTTTCTCTTAAATTTTCCAGATTTCAGAGCAGCAGAGCGCACCTTTCAACTGCTGACTCAAGTTAGTGGTCGTGCAGGTCGTGATGTTAAGCCAGGTAACGTAGTAATTCAATGTTATGATCCGACTCATTATGGATTGCAAGCAGTTAAAAAACAGGATTATATTAACTTTTATCGGCAAGAGATCACCTTTCGCCGGCAAATGGCCTATCCGCCGTATGGATATTTAATTAGGATTTTAGTCCAAGGCTCAGACCAGGCTGCGAGGGAAAATGCTTTGGCGATTTATCATTTCTTAGAAAATAACTTAGCAGATGTGGAACTTTTCCAGCCAGCTCCTGCACCAATTTCTCGGATTAAGGGACGACATCGCTGGCAGATTTTGATTAAATCGAAGATATTAGTGAATGATGTTTTACAACAAATTCAGGTTACAGATGAAAACGTAAGGGTAAGTATTGATACGAACCCGTTATCATTGTTATAGACTTATGTTATAATAAAAGAGTATCTATGTAGAAAGAAGGGTCTTTATTGGCTGTATTAGAGATTGTTAAAATTGGTGATCCTATCCTGCGACAAAAGGCTAGTCCAGTCACTAAAATTACGAAAAAGACAACTAAACTGATTCAAGATATGATTGAAACAATGTACGCTGCTGATGGTGCCGGATTGGCTGCACCTCAAGTAGGTGTTAGTTTGCAGATTGTTGTGATTGATGTAGGAGAAGGACCGATTGTTTTAATCAACCCTAAAATTATTGAATCCGAAGGAGAAATAATTGATGTAGAAGGATGCTTAAGTATTCCTGGCAAAAAAGCCTATGTGAAAAGAGCAGCACAAGTAACTGTTGTTGCACTTAATGAGAAAGGAAAAACAATTCGCATTGTTGGAGAAGATTATTTAGCAAGGGCTCTGCAACATGAGATTGATCACTTGAACGGAATATTATATGTGGACTTAATTGATGAAGACGATCTATTAGATGAGGGAGAGTGATGGTATGCGCGTTGTTTTTATGGGTACACCAGAGTTTGCCGTTCCTAGTTTAAAAGTGGTTGCTCAGGAACACGAATTATTGGCTGTTGTTACCCAACCTGATCGAAAACAAGGTCGTGGTCAGCGAGTGAGATTCTCTCCTATCAAAGAGTTGGCTTTAACCTATAATGTTCCCATTTATCAGCCGGAAAGAGTTGCTACTCCAGAGTTTGTAGCTAGTTTAACCGAGTTAAACCCAGATATTATTGTGGTGGTAGCTTTTGGTCAAAAAATTCCTACTAGTATTTTACAGTTGCCTCCTCATGGCTGTATTAATGTTCATTCTTCATTATTGCCAAAATATCGGGGAGCAGCACCTATACAATATGCTATAATTAATGGAGAAACAGTTACTGGTGTATCCACCATGTATTTAAATGAAGGTTGGGATGAAGGAGATATTATTTTACAGGCGGAAGAGCCTATTCATCCAGAGGATACTGCTGGAGATCTACATGATCGACTAGCTGAAAAAGGCGGCCAGCTTTTAGGGGAGACTTTACGGCAAATCGAAGTTGGTACTGCACCACGTATTCCGCAAAATCATGAAGAAGCTAGCTTTGCGCCAAAGCTAGAAAAAGACGATGGATTAATTGATTGGCATGAATCAGCTGTAAAATTATGCAATTTAATTCGGGGCATGAATCCCTGGCCCGTTGCGTATTTTAACTATAATGGTGAAAGAATTAAAGTTTGGCAGAGCAAAGCAGTTGTGGCTTCAGAAAAAGTTGCTTCTGGTAAAATACTTAGGATCGATGATCAAGGGATCGCTGTTGGTACAGGAGATGGAATTCTAATCTTACAAGAACTACAGCGCGAAGGATCTAGGCGGGTATCAGGCAGAGATTTTGCCAATGGTCTGCGCTTAGAAGTTGGTCAATCATTTGGAGTAGAGTAAGATGATCAATATTAATGCTAATACTAAGCTTTTTCTGAAGTTACTGTCCATAAGTTTATTAGTTTTACTTGTTCTAGGAAGTTTTATTGCTTATATTAGTCAAATAGGTAATTTATTTTTAATTCTTACATTTATTGTTGTTGCTCTCGGTTTGATTATTTTAGCCGGTTTGTTTTTGGTTTTAAAAAAACAACAGATATCATCTTGGTTTGAACGATTAATTTCTTTTACCATGAATTTGTTTTATCCAGTAATATTAGCCATTGGTACTTTTGTAGGTAAAGAAAAAGACCAAATCCGAGCTTCTTTCATTGCGGTTCATAATCAAATTGCTAAACTAAAAGATGTTAAAGTAAAGGCTGAAGATGTCCTGTTATTATTACCTCATTGTTTGCAGTATTCGGAATGCACTCATCGGGTAACTACTGATGTCGATAATTGTAAGCGTTGTGGTTTATGTAGATTAGCGGATTTGTTAGAACTAAGAGATAAATACGGTTTTAATATTGCAGTGGCTACAGGTGGAACGTTAGCACGGAAAAAAATCATTGAAACAAAACCGCAGGTAGTAATAGGAGTTGCTTGCGAACGAGATTTGGTCAGTGGTATTCAGGATGTGAAGAAAATTCACGTCCTAGGAGTAACTAATGAACGTCCTTTTGGTCCTTGCTTTAACACTTCAGTTGATTTAAACGAGATTGAAACGGTTGTGAAAAATGTAATAAAGGAGTGATCTAATGTATTTTTCTCCCTTTTATTTTGATCCTACGTACTTGATTGTCTTACCAGCACTAATTTTTGCAATGTGGGCTCAACAGCGAGTTACAGCCACTTTCCGTAGGTATCTAAAAGAGTATTCAGCAGTTGGTAAAACTGGAGCCCAAGTTGCTAGAGAAATTCTTGATGCTAATGGATTAACTGATGTTCGTGTCGAATTAACTGGCGGGAATTTAACAGATCATTATGATCCCCGTGAGCGAGTCTTACGTTTGTCCCGTCCGGTATATCAAAGTACAAGTGTAGCTGCTATAGGAGTTGCAGCCCATGAGGCAGGTCACGCCATTCAACATGCTAAGAATTACATTCCTTTAGGAATACGTAACAACCTATTTCCAATTGCTAGTTTTGGTTCTCAAATGGCGATTCCTTTATTCTTCATTGGCTTGATTTTTGCAGCAGATTCATTGATGTTAATCGGTATTTGGTTTTTCATTGCTGCGCTTGCTTTTCAAATTGTTACATTACCGGTTGAATTTAATGCATCTAGTCGAGCATTAGCATTGCTATCTAATGGCGGTTATATTACCCAGTCTGAACTACCAAAAACGAAAGAAGTTTTAAAGGCAGCCGCTTTAACCTATGTTGGTGCCGTAGCTGTAAGTGCTACTCAATTAATTCGTTTATTAGTTTTGCGCAATTCCAGAAGAGATTAAACTGGCGGATCATTTTCCGCCTTTTTTTGAGGTGAATTATGAAGTCTAATCCGCGAAAAGCAGCCCTAACTGGCTTGCTTTTAGTTGAACAAGGCATTTTCATTAACCAAGTATTAAATGAGATCTTTAAGCAGCATCAGCTTTCAGAACAGGATAGGGGCTTAACAACAGAATTGATTTATGGTACCACGCGGATGCGAGGTACTCTTGATTATTACTTAAAGCGAATTAGTAGGCGACCTATCGCAAAGTTAGATCCTGAAGTTCGCAATATTTTGAGGTTGGGAGCTTATCAGATTTTGTTTCTAGATCGCATTCCAAATTCGGCTGCTGTCAATGAAGCCGTGAAACTTGCTCCTACAAAAAATCAACGTCTGGTAGCGGGTTTTATTAATGGTGTATTACGAAACTTGATTCGTAAACAACAACAGATAAAATTTCCTGACTTGAAAACTGATCCTGTAGCTCATATAAGTAGCAAATACTCCCATCCCGAGTGGATGGTTCGTCGTTGGGTTAAACGTTGGGGAGCAGAACAAGTTATTAAGCTATGTCAGTTTAATAATCAGCCGCCAGAGCTCCACTTAAGGGTAAACACTATAAAAGTCACGGTAGAAGAATTACAAAATTATTTTGCCGCTAAAGGAATACCGACTAGACCAGGCAGGTTTGCATCAGATGTGTTAGTGGTAGGTGAAGGAGCTAGGATTCTGCGGGATTCATATTTTCAACAAGGCTATTATTATGTACAGAATGAGAGTTCTGTTTTAGTAGGACATGCTCTTAATCCCCAGCCAGGGGAGATAGTTTATGATTTGTGCAGTGCACCAGGGGGAAAAACAACCCATTTAGCACAGCTAATGAAAAATCAAGGAAAGATCATTGCTGTAGATGTGACCAAGGAAAAGATTGATTTAGTTAAGGAAAATGCGCAACAATTAGGAATTTCAATTATAGAAACCAAAGTTGCTGACGCAGCCACGATTAAATTGCCATTGGCTGATAAAGTTCTCGTTGATGCACCTTGTTCTGGCCTAGGTACCTTAGCTCATCGGCCAGATATTCGTTGGTCCAAGTCAGAATCGGAAATTGTTGAGCTAAGTCAAATTCAAAGAAGGATTTTAGCTAATGCTGCTGGTTTAGTTAAACCAGGAGGATTGTTGGTTTATTCAACCTGTACAATAGAACCTGAAGAAAACCAAGAAAACTTAGCTTGGTTTTTGGAAAATTTTCCAAGTTATCGGTTAAAACCATTGCCTAATTGGTTTCCTGGCGATTCTTGTCAAGGCTATGTTTCTATTATGCCATTTAAACACAGAATTGATGGATTTTTTATAAGTCTTTTGGAAAATTATGGGTAAAAAAAGGAACTTCGTGATTACTGTCGAAATATGGAATTGTTAAAATAATGTGTTTAAATAACGAGGAAAGGTTGCGAAGTGGTTATGATGAGGGTGTTAGTTGTTGATAACAACGTAGGGTTATGCAGGGTTTTAAGCGAGTTTTTCAATAGCCAAGCAGATATGGAATGTGTTGGCGAAGCTTACGATGGCGAAGAGGCTTTGTTGAAAATCAAAGATTTAACGCCAGATGTAGTAATTCTTGACATAACTATGCCACATCTAGACGGGATCGGAGTCCTAGAACGTCTCCACAAAACACAATTTACACCACGACCTCGTATTATTGTTCTAACTGCATTTGGTAAAGATGATTTAATTGCAAAATTAACAGAATATGGAGTAGATTATTTTATAGTTAAGCCTTTCAATTTACAAATGCTTGCTGATCGAGTACGTCAATTTGCACAAGAAAATGCAGATGCTGCAGCTCAACAAGGAGCAGCTAGCGATTATGCGGTAGAGCTTAGAACGAATTATGAACCTAATTCCGATACAGTTAGCGAACAAAAAGTAATTGGCCTTTTACATGATATGGGAGTTCCACCTCATTTTAAGGGGTTTACATATTTGCGAGATGCTGTATTGATGTGCGGTAAACGCGGATATGTTGGTGGCGGATTAACTAAAGAGATTTACCCAACGTTAGCAGAGCGGTATAATGCTACTGTAGGAGGAGTAGAAGCTGCAATTCGAAATGCTGTAGTATCAGCGTGGGATAATGGTAATACTGAATTTATCATTAAATTATGTGGCACTCATTTCGGTGACAAAGTGCCAACAAATTCTTTGATAATTGCCAAGCTAGCTGAACAAGCAAGAATATCGTAAAAATCTAGGCGCCAAGTGGTGCCTAGATTTATTAATAATTAAGTTTATTGTGAAGATTTATCTGTCTTAATTAAGTTGGCAAAATTATCAATCGCTAAGATTTCATTGCCAAACATGAAGAAACGTTTCAGCGTTTTTTGCAGTCGGTTTTTATATGAGGCTGTTTGGGCACAATGATCAATAAATGCGTTGACATCTTCAATCGTCACATTAGAAAGAAGATAACGAATAAATCTACTGGCATCCCCTAAATAATATTCTTCTGAACGAATACCTATATCTAATAGATATTCGACATAAGCAGTTAGAAAGTGTACTTTACTGCCTTTGTACACAGCAATCACCTCAAGCTTAGGGTATCCATTGTAGATATTCGTAAACTAGATTCAGAGGTAATAATCTTATGCAAAAAATGGAGAAACTAATAATAAATATTTTTACAGAAAGTGAATTAGTCCAGTTGCTTAAAGAAGCTGGATTTCCAGGATTTCGTGGTAAGCAAATATTTCAATGGTTGCATCGTCATTTGGTTTCCGATTTTGCTGCCATGACAAACTTACCTGGTCAACTAATTGATTATTTGCAGGAAAACTTTACTATTACTCAGTTAGTTGTACTGCAGCAACAAGTTAGTAAAGATGGTACCGTAAAGTATCTGTTTCAACTGCCAGATGGGCAAACAATTGAAACGGTTTTGATCCCTGAAGGAGAGCGCAATACAGTCTGTGTTTCATCCCAGGTAGGTTGTGCTATGGGGTGTACTTTTTGTGCTACTGGTGAACAAGGTTTTGCTAGAAATTTAAATGCTGCAGAAATAGCAGGTCAAATAGAGTTTATTGCCAAGCAGCATCAGGATGTTACCAATATTGTTTATATGGGAATGGGTGAACCACTCTTAAATTATTCAGAAGTGATTAAGAGTATTGAGCTTTTAAATCATCCTTCAGGCTTGAATATTGGTATGCGTCGGTTCACAATTTCTACTTGTGGAATAGTACCGCAAATTCGTCAACTTGCTTTAGAACAGTCGCAAGTCGGCTTGGCAGTATCCTTACACGCGGCTAGTGATCAGAAACGGCAGCAGATTATGCCAATCACAAAAAAGTATCCGTTAGCGACATTGCTAGATGCGTGCCGTTTTTATGTTGAACAAACTAATCGGAGAATTACTTTTGAGTATACCTTGATCAAAGGCTTTAATGACTCATTAGCAGATCTTGATCAGCTAGTTCAATTATTGGCAGGTTTAACCTGTCATGTAAATATTATTCCAGTGAACCCTGTAAATGCAGAGTATCAAAAGCCTGATTTAGAGGGAGTTAAGAAATTTACTGATGCGCTAAATCAGCAAGGTATTTCTGCCAGTATCCGTAAAGAACGGGGCAGTGACATTCAAGCTGCCTGTGGTCAATTACGCCGAGCTTCTGAGGAGAGATAGTCATGAAATTATTAGATCGAATTGAAAATGCCTTGGAAAACTTGATGGAAGGATTTTTTCGTCGTAATAGCAATGGTCATATTCAACCATTTGAGATTGGGAAGAGTCTGATTCGGGTAATGGAAAGCCAAAAACGAGTTAGTATATCGAAAACTTATGTACCCAATTGCTATGAAATATATTTGCATCCAGACCAGGCTCAACAATTCAAATCCATGCACAATACTTTAGCTCAGGAGTTGAAGGAAGTTCTGCAAGCCAGAGCTAGCAAAGAACAGCTCAGTTTTATTGGTCAATTGCAGTTCAAATTTTTAGAGGACTCACAGTTAGCAAGTAGTGCAGTCCAGATTAAAGCGTATTATGTAGAAGACCAGGATTTAGATCACCAGGCAGATCTACAGACGACCACTAATCCAAATTCAGAAGGTGTTTTTCATACTCAAGTTTTTACGATGGTTGATCAAATGGTTAGACAACCATTCATTCTTTATCGAAATAGTGATGGGGAAAAAATGATCAATTTAGTTGAAACCCCTTTTAGTCTCGGCAGAAGCAAAGAATGCGACTTTGTGATAAATGATACAAATGTAAGCCGAACCCATGCGATCTTAGTTTTAGAAGAAGATGGGTGGAAAATAAAGGATAATAACAGTACTAATGGTACTTATGTTAATGAAGTTAGGGTTACAGAAACGAAGCTGAAGCATAATGATTTAATCAGAGTTGGTACTACAGAATTAATTTATAAGGAATATGAGTAATGATCAAGTTTTTGCAGGTAATTGTGAAGATCCTTTTAATATTTTGGTTGTATCGGTTTTGTTTTCGTGTGGTTAGAAGTATGTTGAAGGAGTTATAGTAGGCTAGAGGTGAGAATGGTGCAAATAGGGGTTGCCACAAGTGTAGGTATGGTTCGTACTTTGAATGAGGATGCGTACTGGTTTTCGGACCGGGTATTTGTGGTATGTGACGGGATGGGCGGGCATCAAGCAGGGGAGGTTGCCTCTGCTTTAGCCATTAATGCAATTAAAGGTTATCAATTTAAACTAGCTGATCCTATAGAGGAGATAAAGGAGGCAATTCTTCAAGCTCATCAGCAGGTTGCTGGAGCGGCTAGTGAACCAGCTTTGGCTGGAATGGGTACAACGATTGTATTAATGGTAATTACTGACCATCAATTATATATTGGTCATGTTGGGGACAGTCGAGGTTATTTATTAAGAGAACAAGATTTAATACAGATAACAAATGACCATTCAGTAGTAGCAGAGTTAGTTAGAAATGGAAGTTTAACAGAAGATGAGGCAATTAGTCACCCCCACCGGAATATTGTTACTCAAGCGCTAGGTATTGGCGACATTGTCGTAGAAACGCATAGTTACGCATTGCAGTCTGGCGATAAAATTCTGCTTTGTACAGATGGTTTAACTGATGTAGTGAATACCAAGTTAATTAAAGAAGTTTTGCTAGAAAACCAACCAGAAGAGGCAGCACAAGAGTTGGTGAAACTTGCTAATCAACAAGGAGGACCAGATAACACAACTGCTTTGGTTATATTAGTTCCTTAAGAGGTGATTTAGTGAAGTCCCGCACAAAATTATGGTTGGAGCTAGGACTAATTTTAATTGTTAATTACCTCTGGTTGATGCAAAAACATCCATGGGACAATTGGTGGCAATTAGTTTCTTTATGGTTAGCACTTTTTTGTTTATACCTTTATACTAGTCGTCGTAATTTAAGTACCGATGGTTTATTAATCACTGCCTTTTTTGCTGGTTTGGGTTGGCTTGTAATTTATGCCATTGATTTGCAGCTAGCTGCTGATCATTGGCGTTCCTGGTTAATTGCTTGTTTTGGTTATTTGATAGCCTCATCAATTGATTGGCGGGAGTTTAAACATAAATATTTATATGGGTTTTCAGCAATCGGGATTTTGATCATTACTAGTATTTTTGGCATTCGCATAGGGGGAGCAAAGGCTTGGTTATCGGTAGCCGGTTTTCGCTTTCAACCTATCGAAATTGCCCGGATTTTTATTTTACTGTTTTTAGCAGGTTTTTTCCATGAAAACCGCCAATTGCTTACCATAAGTAAAAAGCCAAGTTTACGTTACTGGGGGCCAGTATTGGTCTTAATGGCTGGAGCTTTGCTGTTTTTAGCTGCTCAACGAGATTTAGGACCAGCCTTATTGTTTTATTTGCACTTTGTTACTTTAGTTTTATTTGTCGCTTTTAGTTGGCAAACCTTATTGTTTTATCTTTTGTTAACTGGAGCGGGATTTTTCTTTGGCTGGAGTCAATTTGCTCATTTCCGTCAACGGGTGGCAGTCTGGCTTAATCCATGGATAGCAGCGGAAGGTGCTGGTTATCAAATTTTACAAGGTTTGTTTGCTATTAATGGTGGGGGTTTTTTTGGTAGTGGATTAGGCAATGGATATAGGCAAACAATTCCTGCTGTTCATACTGATTATATATTTGCCTTGTTAGCAGAAGAACTTGGATTATTCGGAACTACTTTAATCTTATTGCTTTATTTAGCTTTGTTGTTTTGGGGATTAAAGACAGCAAAGAAATTACAAGGTCAAAGCCATATTTTAGCATGTGGAATTGTGTTATTATGGGGTTATCAGGTTTTTATTGTGGTTGGCGGTATTTTACGAGTCTTACCATTAAGCGGAATGACTCTGCCCTTTATAAGTTATGGTGGAACCTCATTATTAGCGAATATGTGGCTATTAGGAATGCTGACCAGTTTAAGCCAACAAGGTGAAATTACCGAAGAGATTCAGCCAGTTACCAAGATTTTTGGTTTTTTATTTATTGCATTTATGGTTTTAGCTGGTTCCCTTTGCTACTGGCAAGTGCTTAGAACCGATCTGGCTAGTCATCCTTATAATCCTCGGGCATATCGCGGCTTTCAGCAGGAAAGAGGCAGTATTGTGGATCGTAATGGTCAGTTTCTTGCAGCTACTATTTATGATGGAAAAAGGTTTATTAGAGAGTATAGTTCCGTTAGTAGTCTTTCACATACTGTCGGCTATTTTCATCAACGATATGGTATTACCGGAGTCGAACGTTATTATAATGGCTATTTGGAAAATTTGCAGACTGTTCATCTGACCATTGATTTACAATTGCAAGAAAAAGTAGAGAAATTGCTAAACGGGTATACCGGTGCAATTGTAGTAATGGATGCTAAAACTGGGCAATTACTAGCCTTGGTTTCAGCGCCTACAATTAATAGCAATTTACTCGATCAGTATTGGTCTGAGTATCAAGAAGACCAACGAAGCCCATTTTTTAATCGAGCTGTAAGTGGCTTGTATCCACCTGGTTCTGCCATTAAACCCTTATTATTAGCAGCTGCTTACCAAGAGCAGATTATAGAACCCGAAACTAGCTGGTTAGATCAAGGTTATATTAACTATGGCAGCCAGGTAATTAGAAATTATAATAATAAACAGTATGGTTTAATTAATAGTCAACAAGCCTTGGCCCTTTCTTCAAATGTTGTTTTTGCTGAACTAGCTGTCCAGTTACAGGATAGGATGCTTGAATATTATCAAAGGTTTGGTTTAGGTGAGACTTGGACTGCCGAACTTGGACAAACCAAAGGTAATATTCCATTAGGGGAACATTTTAATAGATTTGGCTGGGGACAATTAGGTATTGGACAAGGTAAAATCTTAGTAACGCCCTTGCAGATGGCAGTAGCAATTTCCACGATTGCTAATGGTGGGCAAAGATTGAACCCTTATGTTGTACAAATGGTGGAAGGCAATATTTTTACTCGCCGAATTTACCGTCCAATGCTCCACAGCCAAGTAATTACCCAAAAAACAGCTGCACAGGTTCGGGAGGCAATGCTTCAAGCAGTAGAGCATGGTACAGCACAGGCTGCGGGAATCCCAGGTGTAAGGGTTGCCGGAAAAACTGGGACAGCTGAAACTGCTCGAGGTTTGTCTCATTCTTGGTTTGTAGGTTTCCTTCCTGATTATTTTGTTACTGTAGTTGTGATTATCGAGCATGGAGGTGCTGGTGGAGTGGTAGCAGCACCAATTGCTCAAAAGGTTTTTTCTGTTATTCTGGAAGACATGGAAGAAAGGTTGATACCATGATCGGAGAATTTCTTTCTAACAGGTATGAAATATTGGAAAAAATTGGCGATGGGGGAATGGCTGTTGTTTATCGGGCAAAGGATACTTTGTTAAACCGCTTGGTTGCTGTTAAGGTTTTACGAGAACAATTTGCCGGTGATAATGATTTTGTGCAGCGGTTTCAGCGTGAAGCCCAAGCTGCAGCCAGCTTATCCCATCCTAATGTGGTAAATATTTATGATGTAGGCTATACTGTGCATGGGCATTATATTGTGATGGAATATGTTGAAGGTTATAATTTAAGCGAACTTATAAAAAAAGAAGGAGTTCTTGATGAATTCTTAGCAATCAAAATCGCGATTCAAATTGCTTCGGCACTCAATCATGCCCATCAGCACAATATTGTACATCGTGACGTAAAACCACATAATATTTTATTGACTCGTGATTTTCGGGTTAAAGTTGCTGATTTTGGTATTGCTGCAGTTTCATCCTTTAATATTACCCAAACGGGGATGGTTTTAGGATCAGTTCATTATTTTTCACCAGAACAAGCTCGTGGTAACAAGGTTGATCATTTATCTGATTTATATTCATTAGGAATTGTTATGTATGAAATGTTAACAGGTAAAGTTCCCTTTAGCGGTTCTACTCCTATTTCTATTGCTTTAAGTCAAATTCAAGATCGGCCAACACCGATTAGAGAAATTAATCCGAAAATCAGTTCTAAGTTAGAGAACATTGTACTTAAATTATTAGCAAAACGAGCAAATGACCGTTATCAATCAGCTCAAGAAGTAATTGATGCATTGGAAGAGCTTAATAGTTATGATAAAACAGTGCAGCCTAAAATTAATATTGAAAGAACTCAAGTGTTACCAGTGGTGGATATAGAACCTGAGTTTGATGAGCCTAAAAAATCAAAAGAGGAGTTAAAGTCGATGTCGGTTGCGGAAAAGCCACCTAAAAAAGCTAGGAAGAAATCAAAACGCTCAAAGCGATTAATAATAGTATTAATAGTTTTACTAGTTTTTGGTGGAATTACTTTTGCTACAGTACGGTTTATTCCAAAAGTCCTATTTCCAGAAGATGTTAAAGTACCTAGCATTGTTGGTTTAGACGTAAATGTGGCTAGACGATTATTAGCTGAACAAGGTTTAAACTTAGAAATTGAGCGCGAGGTTTTCAATAACGATATTGCAGCTAACCATATTATTAGTCAAGAACCTAAGGCAGATCGTACTATTAAACAAGGTAGAACAATATTGGTTCGAGTGAGCAAGGGAACAGAAGTGATTCCTATGCCAAGTGTAGAGGGGCAAACAGTGCGAGAAGCAAAATTGTTCTTAACCCAAGCAGGTTTTACTTTAGGTGACGAGCTGCCTAGTTATGATCCTAACTATCCTGTTAATATTGTAATTCAGCAAGATCCTAGACCAGGAGAGCAAGTTCCTAAAGGTACTAGGGTAGATTTAGTGGTAAGCAAAGCTCAAGAAGAACCAATTTTAGTAAGACTGCCAGATTTTCGTCGTCAGGAATTAGAGGATGTTAAAGAGCAGTTAGCTCAGTTAGGTTTAAATTTAGGTAATACATGGCCAGAGTATAGTACCACTATTCCACGTAATCAGGTGATAGAGCAGAATCCGTCACCTTATAGCGAGGTAGAGTTAGGTTGGACTGTTGACCTAGTTTATTCCTTAGGCATGCCTGGAGGCACAGCCAGCTCACCACAGGACGATGGTATCTCTAGATGGAGTACCGATGGAGTATGGCGCGAAAATATTGTTAGAGTGGATATTCCAGAGGGACGGGCTCAAGAGGTGGTTATTTTAGTTGTTGATGACTTTGGTGCCCGCGAGGTTTATCGAGAAATTCATCCTGGTGGCAGCAGTTTCTCCCAGATTGTTCAAGGTCGAGGCAGTCAAGCACGTATACAAGTCTATATTGGAGGCAGTATCTTTAAAGATGAGCCGTTTAGAGATTAAAAAAATGAAACATGATGTGATTATTCGAGGAGTCGGCGGTTTTTATGATGTACAAACCACTGATGGCCAAGTAGTTCGCTGTCGATTACGTGGTAGACTTCGATTAGCTGATAATCGGGTTTTAGTGGGGGATCGAGTACAAATAACCATCACAGGCGATCTGGAGGGAGTAATCGAAGATGTGTTGCCAAGGGACAATTACTTGATACGTCCTCCAATTGCCAATATTGAACAGGCTATCGTAGTCATGGCTTTAGCTAATCCTGAACCAGATTTGCAGTTATTAGATCGTCTATTAGTTTTAATTGGTTCACAGCAGATTACGCCGATTATTTGCTTTAATAAAACAGATCTTTGTTTAGAAGAACAAGTATTAAGTATAAAGTATCAACAGTGCGGTTTTACCGTAGTTGTTACTAGTGCAGAAAAAAATATTGGAATTTTAGATTTGCAAAATTTGTTGGCAGGAAAGATTTCAACTTTTGCTGGTCCTTCAGGGGTAGGCAAGTCTTCGTTATTAAATAAAATTGAACCAGGTTTAGAGCTTGCAGTTTCAGAAGTTAGTCAAAAATTGCGGCGAGGTCGACATACCACTAGAGAAGTGCAACTAATTCCTTTATCGAATGGCGGTTTAGTAGCTGATACACCAGGTTTTTCTCAATTGACTTTACCAAATATGGAGCCTGTGGAATTACAAGAGTATTTTCCAGAGATTTGGGCATTAGCAGGGCAATGTAGATTTAGAGGCTGTTTACATCACAAAGAACCTGGTTGTGCAGTTACTGCAGCTGTTGAAGAACAATCAATTCTTGAAAGCCGCTATCAGAATTACTTAATTTTGTTAGAGGAATTGGATAAACTGAAAGTTTATTAAAAGAAAGGAGTGATTTAGTGGGCAGGTTAAAAATCAGTCCTTCAATTTTAGCAGCTGATTTTTCTAAGCTAGGTGCTGAAATTGAACGTGTTTATAATGCTGATTTTATTCATATCGATATGATGGATGGTCATTATGTTCCGAATTTAAGTTTTGGTCCCATGGTTGCGCAAACGGTAAAGCAAATCTGTGATTTACCTTTAGATATTCATTTAATGGTTACTAATCCTGATCAATATATTCCTGTTTTGGCGGAGTTGAAACCGGCATATATTACAGTTCACTATGAAGCTTGCATTCATTTACAAAGAACTTTAAACAGCATTCGAGAGTATGGCGTTAAAGCCGGTGTGTCTTTAAATCCTCACACACCGTTGGATGGATTATGCTATGTATTAGATGATCTAGATTTAATCTTAGTAATGACTGTTAACCCAGGGTTTGGCGGTCAGAAATTTATCCCTAAGATGTATGACAAAATTAAAGATGCTCGTTCATTGATTGGTGACCGAAATATTGATTTAGAAGTAGATGGAGGAATTAGCCTAAATAATATTGCCCAAGTAGTTGAAGCTGGAGCTAATATGATAGTAGCTGGTTCGGCAGTGTTTGGGGCACCTGATGCTGCAAAATATATCTCGGATTTACGTAAGGCAGCAAATTAAAAGCCAGATTTCTGGCTTTTTTTATCGTCTGATATTCTAAAATATATCTAAAAATAATTTGACAAACTTCTAAAATGTAATGAAATCATGGAAAAAGTTATAATTTTACTTGACATGTCTGAAAATTGGTTTTATAATCTAATTGAACCTAGTCAATTTATTGGCAATCAGAAGGGACTGTGTTAGTCGAAGAGAGGGGTGATAAATGTTTATAGGTAGATTATAAACCGCAATCTTATCAAGATTAACATATTAAAAATTAAAATTACCACATAAAAATCCATCTCCCTTGGGCATAACAAGTGGCGAAATCAATGGCACAAACAGCAAGCATTAGGCGGTAAGTGTCTAGACACATCACAAAAAAATAATAAGCTAACACAATCCCTTTTGATTTTATAAAAGGGATTTTTCATTTTTAATAGAATATACTTCCTATAAAACTATAAGATTCCGCTAGGGGTGCCAATTTGGCTGAGATTCGAAACATAGTTTCGGAACCCTTAGAACCTGTCAGGGTAATTCTTGCGTAGGGAAGCGGTGGTGCTGGGGTTAATCTTTATTTGACTACGGAACTGCTGCCCGTAGTTTTTTGTCTATTAAGGGTAAAAATTGCAAATGGAGGATGGTTATGAAAAAAATAAAATTATCCACACAAGTTGAGATTGCGGTTTTAATTGCTCTCGGTATAGCTTTATCATATTTAAAGTTATTTAGTATGCCTCAAGGCGGATCAGTATCATTACAGATGGTGCCACTAGTGATCCTTGCTGCTAGACATGGTGGTGGAGTAGGTGTTTTAGCTGGATTGCTATTTGGTGTGATCAGAATGCTACTTAGTCCAAATGTTTATCATCCTGTTCAAGGATTACTGGACTATCCGATTGCTTTTATGCTGGTTGGAGTGGTGGGCTTTAGAATCAAGTATACTCAGGAATGGAAAGGACATTTGCGTAATTTTGCTGTGTTAAGCGGAGGTTTTTTCCTACGGTTATTAGCACATACAATTGCTGGTAAAGTATTTTTTGGTGAATATGCACCAGCCGGAATCAATCCCTGGTGGTATTCTATTACTTATAATCTTACGCATTTAGCTCCGGAGTTAATCATCACTGGGTTAGTAATTATGCTTCTGATTAGTCGGAGGGAATTATTTGAAGTGGGATAAATGTTTGATTATCGGATTTGGAGATGATCTTCCAAAGACTCCTCCTGATATTACAACTAATACTTTAGTAATAAGTATAGACGGAGGATATTCTTATACCAAGGACTGGGGATTAACTCCAAATTTGCTTGTAGGTGATTTAGATTCAATTGACCCTGAACATCGGCAATCTTTAGTTTTAGAAGAAATACCTATCTTAGAGTATCCAGTTGAAAAAGACCAAACGGATTTAGAAATAGCTGTAGATTATGCTGTTTCATTGGGAATAACAGAATTTATCCTAACTGGAGCATGGGGTAGTAGAATCGACCATAGTTTGGGTAACTTAGAAATTCTGTACAAACTAGGACTAAGAGGGCTTAATGCTCAATTATTGACTGGAAAAGCCCAAATATTTCTGGTGAATCAGTCTTTGACGTTGGAACTGCCTCTAGACACTACTGTTTCCTTATTGCCGCTAACACCAACAGTTACTGGAGTTAGCACCGAAGGACTATATTATCCTTTAGTCAATGCTAAGCTTACTAAAGGTCAAACTAGAACTATTAGTAATCTAACAATTAGTTCAACTGTGAAGATTACCAAAAAAGACGGTATTTTGCTGGCTATTGTAGAAACAGAAAACCCCAGAACATAATTCTGGGGTTTTGTTATTCAGTCTATTATCGAAGGGGTTTTAGATAGCTCTTACAACTTTGTTGCCCTTCAAGCATCTAGTGCATACATATGCACGGCGAGGACTACCTTCTACTAACACCCGTACTTTTTGTAAATTTGGTTTCCAAGTACGGCGGGTTTTGTTAAGTGCATGACTACGATTATTTCCAGTTTGAGTTCCTTTATCGCAAACAATGCATCTTCTAGCCATATTTCTAACCCCCTTTAACCTCTAGTTCCTATTAACTGTTACTAATTGTAGCATACCATTTGTTTGTTTGCAAGGGAAAAGTCTTTACATTTCTCACGGAAACATATAAAATTAACCTGAGCGTCAGTTGATTGGTAAATTAGGGTATAATAATTTTAGTTATCTTTTTTAAGGGGGGATTACTATGGTGCAAAGAATCCAGTCCGAATTAGGAAGTATTACCATAAGTGAAGAAGTGATTGGTAAAATTTGTGGAGCAGCGGCCATGGAATGCTATGGCTTAGTTGGAATGGCTTCGCGAAATGTTCAGGAAGGCATTTCTGAATTGTTGAGAATAGATTCTTTCGAAAGAGGCGTAGATGTCCAATTTCATGAAGAGGATAGTGTGAGTGTCACTCTCTATATTGTCGTGCAATACGGCGTGAAAATTTCTGAGGTGGCACGAAATATTCAAGAGCGGGTTAAGTATGCTGTGGAAGAGAAGTTAGGCTTGCGAGTGGAGTCTATTAATATCCGCGTTCAGGGCGTACGAGTCAGCAACCCTAAACGAAAGTAATTGGGAGGAAAGATCATTGCAAGTATTAACTGGAATAGATTTAAAAAGAATTATTACTGTGGCGGCACAGTATTTAAATGAATCTAAAGACAAGGTAGACGCGTTAAATGTGTTTCCAGTTCCTGACGGGGATACCGGTACCAATATGGCTTTAACTCTTTCTACGGCAATTCGTGAGTTGGATAATCTTGCCGACGATAAAATTTCTACTGTAGCAAGTGCCATTGCCCGTGGTTCTTTAATGGGAGCACGAGGAAATAGCGGTGTGATCTTATCTCAGTTTTTTAGGGGATTTAGCGATGGTTTGGCCAATTTAACCGAAGCTACAGGTAGACAATTAGCAGAAGCCTTTGATATGGCTTCACAAACTACTTATAAAGCTGTAATGAAGCCAGTAGAAGGTACCATGTTAACTGTCGGTCGGGAATTGGCAGCTGCTTGTTTAGAAGCAACTGCGGAGCAAGAGTTAACACCGATTGAAGTGTGGGCACTTGCTGTTGAAGCAGGTCGTAAATCATTAGCTAATACACCAAATATTTTGCCAATCCTAAAGCAAGCTGGTGTAGTTGATGCAGGCGGAGAAGGCTTAATGGTTGTTTTCGAAGGTGCCTTTAAAGCATTAAAAGGGGAAATTATTGAAGTTTCTCCTGTACAAATCGTAACTAGTGCTACACCTGTCAAAGAAGGTATTAGTAGAATTGAAGGAGATTTGGTTAATAAATATTGTACTGAGTTTATTATTAAAGGTTCGAACCTAGACCAAGAAGAAATTCGCGCTACCCTCCAACCATTAGGTGAATCCATGCTAGTGGTTGGTGATAGTGATGTTGTTAAAGTTCATATTCACACTGATCGCCCTGGAAAAGTTTTAGATTACTGTACTGGGCTGGGAAATGTGACTGAAATAGCGATTGACAATATGTTGTTGCAAAACGAGAGCATTACTGAAAATGAAAATGTATTAGTTTTCCCTAATGCTCCAACAGTTCCACCAGTTCCAGCTGAGAAAAAACCAATTGGTTTAGTAGCAGTAGTACCAGGAGCTGGACTAGCTGAAATATTTATGAGTTTAGGTGTGGATAAGATCGTAACTGGTGGTCAAACCATGAATCCTAGTACTGAGGAACTGGTAAATGCAGTTGAAGAGGTAAACGCTGATGCTGTCATTATTTTGCCAAACAATAAAAATGTAATTTTTGCAGCTCAGCAAGTAAAGGAATTAGTTGATCGTCCGGTTGAAGTAGTTCCTACACGTAGTGTTCCTCAAGGAATCGGTGCATTAATGGGTTTTGGCCTGCATCTTGATCTAGAAGAGAATTTAGCTGCTATGGAAAGCGCCATGGAAGAGGTTAAAACTGGTGAAGTTACATATGCAGTTCGAACAACAAAAGCAGGGGATCTGGAAATTGAAGAACATGATATTATCGGTTTAGCAGAAGGAAAGATTGCTGTTGCCGGCAAATCTGTTAATGAAGTGGCTCTGATGTTGCTGGAAGAATTAGTAGACGAAGATTCTTCAGTGATCAGTATCTATGTAGGCGATAACCAAGATTTAGCCGATGCTGAAGAATTCAGAGCAACTGTTGAAGAGAGTTTTCCTGACTGCGACGTGGAAATGCACAAAGGAGATCAACCCTTATATTACTATATTATGTCGGTAGAATAACTCTAGGAGGGTAATTACTCGATGGCAAGAATTCATGTGGTAACTGACAGTGGTAGTGATTTGCCAAAAATTATTAGAGACAAGTACAACATCCACGTAGTTCCACTAACAATACAGTTTGGCGATGAGATATATCGTGATGGTGTTGACTTAAGTGTAGAAGATTTTTATCAAAGATTAGCTACCGAAGCAAATTTGCCGAGCACTTGTCAACCTTCTCCTGCTGATTTTGTAAAGTGTTATGAAGAAATTGCTGAGCCGGGCGATACAATCATTTCGGTTCACTTAAGTAGTAACTTAAGCGGCACTTATCAATCGGCTGTATTAGCCTCTACGATGATCAATCAGGAAATCGAGGTTATTGCAATTGATACCAAATCTGCGTCTATGGGAATTGGCTTAGTGGCTGTGGCTATAGCGGAAGCGGTGCAAAACGGTGCAAGCAAAGAAGAAGCTGTCGCTGAAGGAGAAAGAGTTATCGAAGAGCTAGGCGTCTACTTTGTGGTTGACACCGTCGATAACTTAAAGAAAAATGGACGAATTGGTGCCGCACAAGCTTTGGTTGGCTCATTATTAAACATTAAACCAATTTTAACCTTGAAAGATGGGATTGTAACTCCTTTTGACAAGGTTCGTGGTAAAGCTAAATCTTTAAAGCGGATCCATGATTTAATAAAAGATTATGCAGCGGAACATCCTAATCGTCCTTTACGAGTAGGGGTTACTCATGCAGATTGTAAAGCTGAAGCAGAAAAATTAGTTGAAGCTTTACAATCCGACTTGAATATCAAGGATTTAATCATATCATATATTGGACCAACAATTGGTGTTCATGTCGGTCAAGGTACTATCGCATTGTTATTTTATCCGGAAACAGATTAGTAGAGTACATCTATCCCCTGGGTTGTCCCAGGGGATTATGTTATTGGAGGACGGGTTATGCTTACAGAGCCAATTACTGTTTTGCCTGGTGTTGGTAAAGCAAGAGCAAAACTCTTAGAAAAACTTGATCTTTATACAGTTCAAGATGTTTTATTCAGTTACCCTCGTACTTATAAGGATTACTCAAAAGTGTTAACTCCACGAGAAGCTGAACTTGGTCAAACAGGGCTGTATCATGGGCAGCTGCTAAATTTACATGAAAAGCAGTTAAGTCGCAATCGGAGGGTGATTACTGGTCGTTTAGTGGGTGAAGGTGGCTTTCTGGTTGTCAGTTGGTTTACAACAGTCTATCGTCCTGGTTTTAGTTATCAATACCGTCAGTTGCAAAAAGCCAAAGAATTGTGGGTTTATGGTCAGGTAAAAGAAGGCTTTTACGGTTTAGAAATTGCTAGCGGTGAATTTCATTTAAAGCAGCCAAAGCGGCTTGGTTTAGTACCAGTTTATCCTTTGGTATCCGGAATTACTAATAGCATGCGATTAAACTGGATTAAATTTGCTTTAAAACGTTTAGATCAAATATCTGAATGTTTGCCAAGAGAAATTGCCAGTAAGTATATGGATCGTCATCAAGCATTAAAAACTATTCATTTTCCAGCTAATCATCAACAATTAGCGGAAGCCCGGACTCGTTTAGTATTTGAAGAGTTTTTTCTCTTTCACATTAGTTTAGGAGTTTTGGCTGAGAACAAAGAGTTTGTTGTCCATCAACCTGATGGACCGTTAACCAAACAATATTTCGCAAATTTGCCCTTTACTTTGACTAAAGGTCAAGAAGCTGCCATTAGAGATGTACGAGCTGATATGGAAAGTCCAAAACAGATGCGGCGTTTAATTCAAGGTGATGTTGGTTCAGGCAAAACAGTTATTGCTGAATATGCTAGTGTCAAAGCGATAGACTCTGGTGGACAAGTAGCAGTGATGGTACCAACAGAGGTTTTAGCTCGTCAAATGTATACTCGGCTAAATAAAACTTTTTCAGCATTAGGAATAGAGATTGCCTTATTAGTTGGCGCTCTTACTCCTAAACAACAGCAGCAGATTTTAGCTGGTTTAGCCTCTGGTGAAATACCGTTGGTAGTTGGTACTCATGCTTTAATTTCTGATAATGTTAAGTTTGCCAATCTAACATTAGCCATTGTTGATGAACAACATCGGTTTGGGGTACGGCAAAGAGTTGCCTTAAGCGATAAAGGTAATGCAGATTTAATGGTGATGAGTGCTACACCGATTCCTCGTTCATTAGCATTAACTATTTATGGGGATTTAAATACCACCTTAATTACCGATTTGCCAGCAGGTCGTAAACAGGTTGATACTCGATTAATTCATCCTAGTAGGAGAGATGATGTTTTTCGCTTTTTAGTTCAACGGGTTAAAGAAGGAGAACAAGGGTTTATTGTCTTTCCTTTAGTTGAGGAATCTGAAAAACTAGAGGCGAAGGCAGCCATCCAAGAAATGGAGCTATTATCCAAGAATCAACTGGCAGAAGTGCGAGTTGGATTAGTTCACGGTCAAATGGGTAAGGAAAAGGATCGGATTATGGAGGATTTTTATCGTGGAGAAATAGATGTGTTGCTGGCGACTACTGTTGTTGAAGTTGGAATGGATGTCCCTAATGCTACAGTGATGATTATTGAAAATGCTGACCGCTTTGGTTTGGCTCAATTACACCAATTACGCGGAAGAGTCGGTCGTTCGGATAAGCAAGCTTATTGTTTCTTGATAGCCGATCCCAAAACAGAGCAAGCTAAACGGCGGGTTAATGTAATCCGCACTATAAATGACGGTTTAAAAATCGCTGAAGAAGACTTGAAAATAAGAGGACCAGGGGATTTGTTAGGCACTCGGCAATCTGGGGAACCATGGTTTAAATTAGCTGATTTAATTGAAGATCAGCCTTTATTGGAGCAGGCAGCTCAAGCTGCCCGAAAATTATTAAGTGAAGATCCCACATTAAAAAAGTATCCAACTTTATTGGCAGAAGTAAAAAGGCAACAGCCTTAATAGCTATTGCCTGTGGGAGAGGAGAAACCGGAGGAAGCTGACCAAAGAGCTGGTCGCTACTTCCTGTGCCTTTTGGGGAGGGTCAATCTCTTCGTTGCTATTATGTGGCAAATAACCAGAAATATACAGGACAAAAAATGGTATTTTTTACCAAGCTTTGGAGGTATTGTCATGCGAGTTATCGCCGGTGCAGCTAAAGGCCATCGCTTAACCAGCGTACCTGGTTTAAAAACAAGGCCGACTACTGATCGAGTTAAAGAGTCATTGTTCAATATTTTAGGTCAACAGGTAGTTGATGCTAGTTTCTTAGATTTGTTTGCAGGTAGTGGCGGTATCGGAATCGAGGCCCTTAGCCGGGGTGCTAAGGAAGTAGTTTTTATTGATCATCATAAAAAATGTGGTGAAGTTATTAAAGCAAATCTGGCTAAGACCAAATTACAGGGTGAGGTTTATGTTCGAGATGTATTTAGTGCTTTAGATATTCTTGGCCGAAAGCAAAGGCGCTTCGATATAATCTTTTTGGATCCACCTTATAATCAAGGTGTGATTCTTCCCGTTTTGGAGAAGATCAGTATCAATTGGCTGCTGGCTGAAAATGGGTTAATAGTTGTAGAACATGGAAGAAAAGAGGAAATTAAACCATCTGTGTTGAATTTTAATTCAGTGAGAACCGAACAATATAGTGATACAAATCTATCTTTTTATCGCTATAAGGAGGAGTCTAGTGAAGATTAGCGTATGTCCTGGAAGTTTTGATCCCGTTACCTATGGTCATATAGATATTTTTAAACGAGCAAGTGCTCTTTTTGATCATGTTTATGTAACTGTTTTAAATAATCCAGATAAAAGAGCATTATTTACAGTGGAAGAACGTGTTAAATTATTAGAAGATGCCGTTAAAGATTTACCTAATATTACTGTCGATTGCTATGATGGCTTAGTAGTAGAGTATGCTAGAAAAAAAGGTGCCATAGCTATTGTACGTGGTTTAAGGGCAGTAACGGATTTTGAATTTGAATTTAAATTAGCGGCTATGAATCGGAATTTAGAGCCTAGCATTGAAACAGTCTTTATGATGACTAGCAGTGAATATTCATTTATTAGTTCATCATCCGTTAAAGAAGTTGCTAGTCTAGGTGGAGATGTTTATAAATGGGTCACTCCAAGCACAGCTGAGCAGCTGTATGCTAAATACCGTTCCAAATAGGGGGTGGAGAGGTTGAACCGGATCAACTTGATTATCCTATTGGATAAATTAGAGGATCTTATTGAACAGGCACCGGAAATTCCTCTAACTGGCCGAGTATTGTTGGATGCAGATGAGGTATTAGATTTGTTAGAAAGAATCCGTAATGCAGTTCCAGAAGAAGTAAAAAGAGCCGAGATTGTCTCTATAGAAAAAGAACGGATGCTCCAAGATGCCCGACAACAAGCTGAAAAAATTATCAGTGATGCTAAAAAAGAAGCAGTTAAATATATAAAAGATAGTGAAATTTATAAACAGGCTCAGGCTGAGGCCAAGAAAATCTTGGAGGAAGCTCATGAAAAGGCGGAAGAATTAAAACTTCATTCCAATGAGTATGCTAAAAATGTTCTATCCGAGCTAGAAGAACAATTGCAGAAAACTTTGACTGTGGTTACAAATGGCAAAGTTCTCTTGAGCAAGGATGAATTAGGTAAATCAAGTTAGCGAATCCAGAGTAGAATAATGCGCTGGTACAGTTTAAGTACTAGGGCAATGATTAAAATGATACCTAATATGACTAATGATAGTTTTGTTGAGAGCCAGAGCCTAGTTAGAAATGTAGGCTGAATTAGCGAGAAGGGACTAGCAATAACTGGTTTGGCCTGTTTTATGAAAATCACAGTAAGTATTCCAGCAATTGAAGCATGAATGAATCTAGCAAATACAAATGGTTTCATACTTATGTCGGTATCGTACAGCATAGCGGCTACTTGACTATGTACTGATAACCCATTCCAAGCCATGATCCAGCTAGCGGCAAAGGCTTTTTGGGCTAATGATGCCGATGTTAGACTGGCTGATTGGGTACCGATAGTGATTTCAAATATTCCGCTAACTAGACTGGTTATGATTTCTTGATTTAGTCCAAACATGCTTAACAGCGGGGTTAATATGGTTGTTAATACTTGAATTACACCTGTGGTTGTTAAGATTTGAACTAAGACAGAAAAAATCATAATACAACCACCAATAAATAACATAGAATTAAAAGCATTTTTGACTGCTTCGCTAAATAAGGTGCCAAATTTCTTTGGGCTTTTACTAGCTGCTAAACGGGTAAAGGCTCTAGTTAAAGATGGAGTTTGACTAGGAATTTCTGGGCTTTCTTCACCTTGATGACAGCGCATAATCAATCCGACGATAATAATACCAATATAGTGTGCTAGTAAAAAGCTAATTGCTAAATCAGGCATACCAAACATGCCGACAGCAACTGCTCCAACCATGTATAAAGGATCGGCTGTGTTGGCAAAACAAATTAATCGTTCTGCTTCAGTTTTGGTGATTAGTTTTTCACGGCGGAGTTGACCGGTAATTTTAGCCCCGATGGGAAACCCTGAAGAGAGACTCATTGCCACTACGAAGCCGCCAGTACCTGGTAATTTAAATACTTTTTTCATAATTGGTTCTAACAAGACACCAAGAAAGTTAACTAAACCAAGTCCCATTAAGAGTTCTGCCATTACAAAAAAGGGTAATAAGGCGGGCAACACAATCGTTAACCAAGATTGCAATCCTTGTCTAGATGCAGTTAATGCTATTTGTGGGTTAAACAGAATCATTAAGGATAGAGTTAACCCAATAAAGGCAGGTAAATATATTCTTGCATTAGTTATCACACTTCTTACCATAATCATCCCTCCATAATCTTGTATAATTATATTGAGCTACAATTTTGTTTATGCGAGAGAGTATTGAGGTTATAGCTATGAGTAAGACAGTCAATCGGCTTTTGTCATTGATTTTATTTTTGGTCTTATTTAATCTTTTTTTAACAAAATCTTTTTTAGTTTGTTTACCTGGTGACGTAATTTCCCTTGGTAGAAATGATACAGAGGGGTTCTATTTATCAACAGCAGCAATCGGAGCAGCTAATCTGTGGCGAGCTTTATATGCTATTTTTGCGCCAGAAGCAGATTTAATTTATAATCCTACTGGTTATTTAGAGCAAATTGGAGACTTTAATGAAAGCCAAAATATTGCCTACGCTGTTGTAAATCGTTATTTAAAAAACGATACAGATGAACAGCAATTAGCTGTGCCAGAGGCGGTGCAGGGCAACTCAGGCGGATTATTGTTAGCCTTAGCTTTCTATGAGCAAATGACCGGGCAAAATATAGCCCGAGGACTAAGGATTTCAGGTAGTGGTACACTAACGAATGAAGGATTTGTTCAACCAGTTTTAGGTATTAAGCAAAAGATCCTAGCTGCTAATCAGCATCAGATTGATGTGTTTTTTGTTCATCCGGATAATTTGGCTCAGGCTAAATCTATTGAAACTGAAATGTTAGTGGTGTCAGTAACTAGCTTTTCTGAGGCGTTAAGCTTTTTACTTGACACTAACAGACAATCTTTGTATAATTTATGAGGTGAACATGATGCAAATAAACATAGCTGGTCTTAAAGACGATGGAGATTTTATTGTTGTTTCTGAGGATTTACGCAAACCAGACTTAGCTGAATTACCTGGAATCGAAGGAGTTAATTCACCCCTCAGTGTTGAAGTGACTATCACGAAAACAGATAAGGGATTTTTAGTCCAAGGTGAATTCCAGATAGAATTACAGCTAATTTGCAACCGATGTTTAACATCATTTAAGTATCAATTAGCAGCAAGAATTGGTGATGAGTATCTGCCTAATTGGAAAGAGCCAGCAGAAAATGAACTAGATGAGTTGTTAAACGAACCGAATATTATTTTACGGGGAAATGTTTTGGATATTTCTGGTTTAATTGAGGAGTCAATTTTGTTGGCCATTCCAATGAAAGCTACTTGTCAGGAAAAATGTCAAGGAATCTGTCCCGAATGTGGACAGGTTTTAAATGAGAAAACATGTCAGTGTGAAATTGATAAGCCAGATCTTCGCTTAGCTCCATTGGCTGACTTGTTTAAGAAACAATAGCACCAGAGAGGAGGAGTATTAGATATGGCAGTACCAAAGAGAAGACATTCTAAAGCTAGAACTCGTACTCGTCGTTCACAATGGAAATTAACTGCGGTACAAAACACAACTTGTCCGCAATGCCATGAACCTCGATTACCACACCGAGTTTGTTCCAATTGTGGCTATTACAAAGGTCGTAAAGTGGTAGATGTTAAAGTAGCTGAATAATTTTTCATATTTTGTAGATAAGATGATAGAGAATACATTCTCTATCATCTTTTTTTCTAAATAGGACTTTACATTTTGATCATTCTTCTTTATACTAGCAATAGGTTATCACCTGGTCTTAATAGGAGGTATAAGACAATGGCAGCTAATCGAAATGCACGGCGAAAGCAATTGCAAAATTTACTGGCAGAAGATCCTTTTTTAACTGATCAGCAGTTAGCAGAGCTGTTGGAAGTTAGCGTAGCAACTATTCGGTTAGATCGGATGGCCTTGAGTATCCCTGAGTTACGAGAACGGACCAAGACTATTGCTAGTAAAAACTATTCTAAATTAAAAGCACTTGAAGGAACTGAAGTGATTGGTGAAATAATAGATCTCGAATTGGGTAAGTTTGCTATTTCGATTTTATCAGTACAAGATGACATGGTCTTTGAACGGACTCAAATCCTACGAGGACATCATCTATTTGCTCAGGCTAATTCCTTAGCAGTAGCTTTGGTGAATGCTAATGTTGCTTTAACTGCAAAGGCTAACGTGCGCTATTATATTCCTGTAAAAAATGGAGATCGGGTTATTGCGAAAGCAGCGCTAGTTTCAGAAAAAGGATCTCGCAGTGAAATTATTGTGGAAAGTAAGGTTAATCAAGAAATGGTTTTTCGCGGTGAATTCACAGTAGTTGCCTTAGAAAAGGAGAGTGATTCCAATTAAAATAGCAGTAGATGCTTTTGGTGGAGACTTTGCTCCAGAACAGATTGTGGAAGGTGCTTTACAAGCAGCGGATATGTATGGAATATCAGTAATTTTAACTGGCGATCAGGCAATACTAGAAAAACTGATTAATAACAAACCGGGTAGTGACTTGATTGAAATAGTCCATTGTTCAGAAAAAGTTGATATGGACGAAGAGCCAATTAGGGCAGTACGCAGTAAAAAGGATTCTTCGTTAGTGGTAGCGGCTAATTTGGTTAAACAGAATCAAGCTGTTGGTTTGGTCAGTGCAGGTAATACTGGTGCTACGATGGCTGCTGCTTTATTTGGGATCGGTCGTATTAAAGGGATTGAAAGACCAGCAATTACTTCACTTATGCCAACTTTGAAGGAGTTATGTTTAATTGTTGATGCAGGAGCTAATGTGGATTGTCGTCCTTCTCACTTAGTTCAATTTGCCCAAATGGGTTCCATTTACGCCAAAGACGTATTGGGTATCAATAATCCTAGAATTGGTTTGTTGAACATTGGTGAAGAACCGTCAAAAGGTAATGAAGTCGCAATTAAGACTTATGAGTTATTGGGCGAGTTAGACAACATAAATTTTATCGGTAACATTGAGGCCCGTGATATACCTCAAGGAGAAGCTGATGTTGTAGTCTGTGATGGATTTGTTGGCAATAGTATTTTAAAGTTTGCCGAAGGGCTTGGTAGTGCGATGTTTAATATGTTGGCTGAACAATTTACTCAGAATTTACCGCGTAAATTAGCAGCAGGTGTTTTGCGACCTGGTCTAAGTGAGATTAAGAAAAAATTGGATTATACTGAATATGGGGGAGCACCTTTACTAGGGGTAAAGGGAGCAGTGATCATTGCTCATGGCGGTTCAAATGCCAAAGCAATTCGCAATGCGATTCGCGTATGTAAGGAAGCAGCGGAAAGTCAGATTGTGAATACTATAGCTCAATCAATGGTAGGTGACTAATAAGTGATGCCTCATGGTTTTGCAGGAATACTTGGTACAGGAAGAGCAGTTCCGGAAAGAGTTTTAACTAATGCAGATTTAGAAAAAATGGTTGATACTAGCGATGAATGGATTGTAACTAGAACAGGAATTAAAGAACGACGGATTGCTTCTCCTGAAGAGGCAGCTTCTGATTTAGGCTATCAAGCAGCGCTAAAAGCTTTAGAAGCTAGTAAGGTGAAAGCTTCTGAATTAGATCTGATTATTGTGGCCACAATTACAGGAGATATGCCATTTCCTGCGACAGCATGTATCATTCAAGGTAGATTAGGAGCAACAAAAGCAGCAGCTTTTGATTTAGCTGCTGGGTGTTCTGGTTGGGTTTATAGTTTAGAGGTAGCCCAAAGCATGGTTAAAGCTGGTTATCAACGGGTGCTAGTAATTGGCGTTGATGTTTTAAGCAAAATTACCGATTATACTGATCGCTCAACTTGTGTATTATTTGGTGATGGGGCTGGTGCAGCTGTACTTGGTCCTGTTAAAGAAGGTTATGGTGTGCTTGCTTCCGATTTAGGTGCCGATGGTTTAGGTGCCGATTATTTGAAATTGCCTGTAGGCGGCTCCCGGTGCCCTTCACAAACTGTAGCTATTGATGATCCTGGGCGTTATTTGAAAATGTCAGGTAATGAAGTTTTTAAATTTGCCGTTAGAGCCATGGGTGATTCAACTCAACGAGTTCTGGAAAAGGCGAATTTAACTGGCGAAGATATTAGCTGGTTTATTCCACACCAAGCTAATATTAGAATAATAAAGTCTGCCGCCTCTCGCTTTAATATTCCTGAGGATCGAATCTATATCAACGTGGATCGATATGGAAATACCTCTGCAGCAAGTATACCAATTGCCTTAGATGAGGTAGTGGAAACGGGAAAAGTTCAAGACGGTGATTTAATTTTGGTAGTTGGATTTGGTGCTGGATTAACCTGGGGCTCTGCGATCCTACGTTGGGGGGGAGTCGAATAATGCTTGCTGTGGGATTTCCTGGTCAAGGCGGACAAAAAGTTGGCATGACCCAACAAATTTCGCCAACAGCTCTTGATTTATTTGAAGAAGCTAGTAAAATATTAGGTTATGATCTGCTAGCTCTATGCAATAATGGGCCAGCGGAAAAATTAAATGCTACCGAATATGCCCAGCCAGCCATGTTAGTTACCTGTTACGCTATCTGGCAAACTGTTGCGGAACAAATGTCTGTAGACGTATTTATTGGTCATAGTTTAGGTGAAATCACCGCATTAGTCGCCGCTGGAGCTATTGAGTTTGCCGATGGTGTTCGACTAGTTGCTAAACGGGGAGAGTTAATGAGCAAATCTCCTGTAACTGGCGGAATGAGTGCAGTTATAGGTTTAGATGCTGTTCAAGTGGAGGAGCTTTGTCAGGCAGCTAGTGCTTTTGGTGAAATTGATATTGCTAATTATAATTCTCCGGGACAAATTGTTGTTAGTGGGGAAAATAAGGCTTTAGAATATTTAGCGCAACAGGCGGTAGAAGCCGGTGCAAGAAGAGTAATTCCTTTAGCCGTAAGCGGCCCCTTTCATTCACCGCTTATGAAAACCGCTGCCCAAGAGTTTGCTGAGTTTTTAGACCAGTTAAGCTTTAGTACTCCTTTGATTCCAGTTGTTAGTAATCATCGCAATCAATTGATTACTACTGCTGAGGAAATAAAATCAGAGTTGGTAGAACAGTTAACCAGTCCTGTACGTTGGATAGATAATATATTATTACTGGAGTCAATGGGAGTAAATGAACTGAAAGAGATTAGTCCAAATTCAGTGTTAATTGGCTTGACTAAACGAATTAGTAAAACAATTAGTCTTAGTTTAGTAAGTTAAGGGAGGTAGCTTTAATGGGCATAGCTAATCAGGTAGCAATTGTAACTGGTGCAACTAGAGGCATTGGCAAAGCAATTGCGTTAACTTTGCTTGATGCAGGTGCAAAAGTAGTTGTTTGCGGCCGTAATCAAGAATTATTAAATGAGTATAATCAACCAAATGTACTACCCATAAAAGCAGATGTTAGTAAGCCAAATGAAGTTGATCAAATAATTAAGCAGGTATTAGACAAATGGGGTAGAATAGATATTCTTGTTAATAATGCAGGGATAACTAGAGACGGTTTACTAATGCGAATGTCAGATGAAGACTGGCAGCAAGTTTTAGATGTAAATCTTTCGGGTGCATTTTATCTCTGTCGTAGTGCAATTAGACCGATGATGAAGCAACGTTCAGGTAAAATAGTTAACATATCATCAGTAATTGGAGTAACAGGCAACCCAGGTCAAATCAATTATGCTGCTGCTAAAGCTGGCCTAATTGGCTTGACGAAATCTTTAGCGAAAGAAGTTGCCTCCAGAGGAATATTAGTAAATGCAGTGGCTCCTGGTTATATTGATACTGATATGACAAATCAGTTATCTGAGCAGCAAAAGGAAGCAATTGTGAAAATGATTCCTCTAGGAAGAACAGGGACTGTAGAGGATGTTGCGCAATTGGTCTACTTTTTAGTTTCTGATGCGAATAAGTACATTACAGGCCAAACTATTCATGTAGATGGAGGCCTAGTAATATAGATATTTGATGGATGCAAGGAGGTGACCTGAATGGAAATCTTTGATAGGGTGAAAGATATTATTGTTGAGCAGCTAGGCGTTAACCCTGAGGAAGTTACATTAAAAGCTCATTTTGTTGACGACTTAGGTGCTGATTCTTTAGATGTTGTTGAACTTGTGATGGCATTTGAAGAGGAATTTGATTTACAAATTCCCGATGAAGATGCTGAGAAAATTAGCACTGTAGAAGATGCAGTGGAGTATATCAAAGGAGAAATCTAAAGTAGAGATTCCCGCAGGGGATCATTGGAGTCAATGATCCCTCATGGATCTCTCTTTTTATACAGCGAGGTGTTCAGGTAATGTCTAAAAGAGTGGTTGTCACTGGAATTGGAGTTGTTTCCCCTTTGGGTAACAAAGAACAACTTTGGCAAAATCTTTTAGCTGGTGAATCCGGAATCGGATTAATTTCACGTTTTGATACATCTGATTTTCCAGTTAAAATTGCAGCTGAGGTTAAAGATTTCGATCCAGCTGAATATATAGATCGTAAAGATGCCCGACGGATGGATCCGTTCTGTCAGTATGCAGTGGTAGCTGCCTTAGATAGTCTAAGGGATGCTGAACTAGAGATAACTGACGAAAACGCTTGTCGGGTGGGAGTGATCGTTGGCTCTGGTATTGGCGGAATTCAAACTTTAGAAACTCAAGCTAAGGTGCTTGAAGAACGAGGACCAGGGCGAGTTAGTCCCTTTTTTGTACCAATGTTAATCCCAGATATGGCAAGTGGGCAGATTGCGATTGCTACAGGAGCAAAAGGGCCTAACTCCTGCACGGTAACTGCTTGTGCTACGGGAACCAACGCCATTGGAGATGCTTTTCGTGTGATTAGTCGGGGAAATGCTGATGTGATGTTAGCTGGGGGAGCAGAAGCAGCTATTACTCCATTGGCGTTAGCAGGATTTATGGCTGCACGAGCTTTATCTACTCGCAATGAGGATCCGAAAAGAGCAAGCCGTCCATTTGATTTAGAGAGAGATGGCTTTGTCATGGGTGAAGGTTCCTGTATATTGGTTCTTGAGGAATTAGAGCATGCTAAGGCTCGTGGAGCAAAAATTTATGGTGAAATTATTGGTTTTGGCTCTACTGGTGATGCTTATCACATTACATCGCCAGCACCCGATCATGAAGGTGCACAACGAGCGATGAAAGAGGCTCTTGCGGACGCTAATATTTTACCTGAGCAAGTTGACTATATTAATGCTCATGGTACCTCAACCGAATATAACGATAAGTATGAAACCATTGCCATAAAAGCAGTATTTGGCGAAGAGGCTTATCAAATTCCAGTTACTTCCACAAAAGCTTTAACAGGACATCTACTTGGCGCAGCTGGAGCCGTTGAAGCCGCTATTTGCTTATTAGCCCTTAAAAACCAAGTGATACCAGGAACTTACAATTATGAAAATCCAGATCCAGAATGTGATCTGGACTATGTGCCTAACCAAAGCCGGAAGGCCAATCTTGAAGTAGCTATGTCTAACTCCTTTGGTTTTGGTGGACATAATTCTGTACTAGTATTTAAACGTTGGGGTAATTAGATGAGTAAACAGCAAGCTAAGTTAGAAAAATTGGAAAAAATACTTGGATATTCATTTAAGAATAAGCAGCTGTTAGAACAAGCGCTAACCCATAAATCAGCCAGGATGGACTATGGTGACAATGAAAGGTTAGAGTTTTTAGGTGATGCTGTGTTACAATTGGTTATTAGTGATTATATTTATAAGAAATATCCAAAGCTGCCTGAGGGCAAGCTGGCCAAAATAAGAGCATTGTTAGTTAGTCAACCAACCTTGGCCGAAATTGCTAGAACATTGGGTTTAAATGATTATTTGAAAGTAGGTAAAGGTGAAGAACGAACTGGAGCCAAAGAGCGCGATTCTTTGTTAAGTGATGTTTATGAAGCAGTATTAGGAGCAATGTATTTAGAGGCAGGGATGGAACAAGTTCGTATGTTCATCTTAAAGCATTTACCTGAATGGGATAAATCCCAGTTACCATTAATTGACGCAAAAAGTACTTTACAAGAGCATTTACAACAAACAAGTCATACAACGCCAACCTATATTTTGGCTGAGGAATATGGTCCGGATCATGATAAATCCTTTGTTGTGGAAGTTATCTTTCAGAATGAAGTTCTTGGTCGCGGGGTGGGTAAGAGTAAAAAAGAAGCTGCACAAAATGCAGCTCGGGAAGCATTGAGCAAATTAGATCTTCATTGATTTTGATTTAGTCGTCGGTGTTGATTAATAATTACTCCTAAAATTTTGTATTTGGATTTTTTTAAAACAGCAAAGGTATTTGGTTCAAAAATTTGCCCTTGATTGCCTACTCGGCCAATAGAATAGTTGCGACCTTGTTTTAATAAGACCCACATTCCTTGTTGATAATCTTGTAAAGTATCGATAACTAAAATATCTTGGTTGAAAAACCAGGGAGTAAAGTCGTTTGTTTCAATTTGAATAGCAAATATTCCCCGAGGATTAGGGTTTTGGTGTAGAAAATAATACCACTGAGGCCCGTCCTCTTTTTTTATATTTCGCCAGCTTCTTAAAGGAACTTTCAATAAAAAGTAGTTGTTGCGGTTCATTTCTACAGATATTCCTTCCACGGTGCTAGAGTCCGTTCCTAAAACATTCTTTTTAAAGTCTTGAATACCTTTGAAATTAGCCTTTCCTAACCAATAATAAACAGACTTATTGTCTGCAAAGCGCATTTCATTGGCTATTTCCCGCACAGTTATACTAGGATTTTCCCTAATTAAAGCTGCCATATGAGCTAATGTTTCGTTCAGTTGCAAAACTTTTCCCACCCATCCAGCATATCTCCATGGTAACTAACAATTTTGCTTAGTTAATTGCAAAACCTTTACATATTATATGGTTAAATACCAGCTAACTGTAGATATACAACCAAATATACATAAGCTATGTATAAATCGTCTTTTTGTCATATCTTGGAAAATACTTCATATATATGATAGTGAAAAAGACATGCTCTCATTAGGACAAGGGGAGGAAAGGTAATGCACAATCAAGAACTTGATTTACAATTAATTAAGGCGATTCGGCAAGGGGATGAAAGTACTAAAGAAGAGCTTGTTTTAAAGTATATTCCTATGGTTAAGCATATTGTTCGAAATTATTATGCAAATTACATGGATTTTGATGACTTAATGCAAGAAGGAATAATTGGCTTGCTTAATGCCATTGCAGAGTACAAGCCAGAAGAGTACAATGTAAAGTTTAGTTCATTCGCCTATATCTGCATTATCCGGAAAATATATAATGTAATTAAACATTCTAATGGCAATAAACATCGAGCTTTAAATGAGGCTGTCTCATTATACAATTATGTTAGTGCTGATGAAAGCCGCACCATGTTGGATTTAATTACCAATGAGGATGAAACTCTAGACCCTGTCTATTTAATCGAAAATAAAACAACAAACCAACTATTAAATCAAGTCTTGATTAACCATTTATCATACTTAGAGTATTCAGTAATTGTGATGTTACTAAGAGGTTATACCTGTGCTGAAATTGAAAAGCAATTTGGGATCGGTGCTAAAGCTGTTGATAACGCTCGTACTCGAGTTAAGAGTAAGTTGCGTAAACTTATTGAGGAGTATGGTTCTTTGTTAAGTCCACGAGTGCCAGTGGTGGTTCGAAAACGTAAAGATTTATATCTTAAACTGGGAGGATAACCTTCCAGTTTTTTTATACATTTAAGTCGGTTTATGGTACAATAGGATGAGGAAAAATGATGCGGAGGATGTCTATGCGCTTAAAAAGACTTGAGTTAATTGGCTTTAAATCTTTTGCAAATAAGGTAACCTTAGAATTTGACGAAGGCATTACCGCAATTGTAGGCCCTAACGGTAGCGGTAAGAGTAACATTTCTGATGCCGTTCGTTGGGTATTAGGTGAGCAAAGCATCAAAAGTTTGCGCGGTTCAAAGCTAGAAGATGTGATCTTTGCCGGCAGTGATGGTAAAAAACCCCTTGGAATGGCGGAGGTTCAACTAACATTAGAGAATTCAGATGGTTTTTTACCGATTGATTATAATGAAGTGACTATCACTAGACGAGTTTATCGCTCAGGGGAAAGTGATTTTTTAATTAATAAAACTCCTTGCCGCTTAAAAGATATCCAAGACTTGTTTACGGATACAGGCTTAGGTCGAGAAGGATACGCTATTATTGGCCAAGGACAAATTGACGCTATTTTAAGCACTAATCCAGAGGAAAGAAGAAGTTTATTTGAAGAAACTGCTGGGATTATTAAATATCGTCACCGCAAAGAGAAGGCTATTAAGAAAATGGAGCAGACTGAACAAGATATTGTTCGAATTGAAGATATTTTAGCGGAGTTAAACAATCAATTAGGGCCATTAGAAAGAGAAGCCACTAAAGCTAGGAAATATCAAGGATTAGCTAATGCCTTATCTGAGGCAGAGTTGGATTTATATAGTTTAATTTTAAATGGCTTGGTAGATAAAAAGGACAGGCTTGATCACCAACTAACCGAGAATCAGCAAGAAGGTCAAAAGCTAGCTGCTCAATATCAGGATGTTGAAGTCGAGCTAAATCAGCAGCAGGAGCAATTAAGGAAAACAGAATATGAGATGGATAACTTGCAAGAGCAGGTTATTGAATTAAATGATCAAATTAATCAGGCGAACCGTAATATCGAGCTAACCGAGGAACGATTAAAACATATTAGTAATCAAAAACAAAGTTTACAGAAAAATCAAGTTGACTATGAACAGGAAAAAGCTAAATTAGAAGAAATTTTACAGACTGCTAAGACTAAGTTGGAAGTTGCTCAAGCTGAGTATCAAGTTGCCAAAGAGAAGTTAAAAAGCAATGAAGCTAGTCTTAGTAAAATGCGTTTGGAGTATCAGGAAAGAAGGATAGAGCTAGAAGAAAAGAAATCTAGTTTTTTAGAGTTTATTCGCGAATTAGCTGATGCTCGCAATTTCAGGCGCAATTACCAGCAGCAAAGAAATAATTTGGATTACCAATTAGCTAATTTAACTAAGGAGATTGAGCAACTCCAAAATCAAATCGATGATAATCAGCGTAAGATTCAGTTAGAAGAAGCTCAACTAGCAGAAATTATGCAAAGAACTGACCTGCATCAGCAAGAACTAAAAATGATTAACAGTTTACTAGAGAGTCTGACGAATAAACTACAGGAAATTGAAGCGCGGGAAGGTAAACTGTTAACCACTTATCAGCAGGTGAAATCAAGAATAACAGCTTTGCAAGAGTTAGAAGATGATTATGAAGGCTATAGCTATAGTGTACGTCAATTATTAAAGCAGCCCATTCCTGGAATTAAGCTGTATGGAACAGTTGGCAGTGTAATTAAAGTTCCCCCTGGTTTGGAAACAGCTATTGAAATTGCCTTAGGCTTTGGTCTGCAAAATATTATTACTCCTACTGCTACCGATGCTAAATTAGCAATTGAGTGGTTAAAACGGCAGAAAGCTGGAAGAGCAACCTTTTTACCACTGGATACAATTAAGTCCACAGCCTTTCCTGAGGATTATAAGAAGTATTGGCAAATACCTAAATGCTTAGGTCCAGCCATTGATTTAATTGAATTCGATTCATTATATTTACCTGCTATTCAAGGACTATTAGGTAGGATCATCATTGTTGAGGATTTGGATACAGCCTTGAAGTTGCAGAATATGGTACCTAGCTTTAGTAGAATTGTAACTGTTGCTGGTGATGTAGTAATGCCAAATGGTTCTTTAACTGGCGGCAGCATTAATCCCAAAACAACTGGTTTATTAAAACGCAAAACTGAAATCCACCGCTTAGAATTGCAATTAGCAGATATTCAAACTCAAATTACGCAAATTAATACAGAAAAAATAGCTCAAAGTGAGCAACTTGTCCAAGCCCAAAACCGGTTGGAACAGGCTAATGAGCAAGAATATCGGTTGAGATTAGAAATGCAAAAAGCACAAAGTGATTTGGAGCAATTGCAAGCAGAAAAGCGTCGCTTAAGTGAACTTTATGCAGCTAAAAAAACTCAATTATATGATTTAGAAACTACCATTCAAGAATTAGAAGATCAATCAGCTAGTGCACAAAAGAATATTATAAATTTAGAAAATGAAGAGATAGCTAAGCGGCAGCAGATTGCCGATTTAGAAGAACTGCTGACTCGACTAGAAAGTTTTATTGAGGAGGCTAGTAAAGAGTTAACCGAGGAAAAAGTAGCCTTAACTAGCTTACATGCAGGATTGAAAGAGCTGGAGTGGCAATTAGCAAACGACACGGAGAAATTAACACATACAAACAATTTATTAGCTAGAACCAAACAGGAATACACTTTGCTGCACCAACAAGAACAGGAGTTAAACCATAAGTTATCCCTTAATCAAGCAAAACATCAACAATTCTTAGAGCTTAAATCTAAAACTTTGGAGCAAATTAATCAAGAACGTGAACAGAGAGCAAGCTTGCAAGGACACATTGATATCAATAACGACCGATTGAAAAAGCTAAGATCAGCTTTAGGTAAGATTGACAAAGCAATTTACAATGTAGAATTAGAACTAAATGGTATAAATCTGGAGTATCAAAGAATATCAGAAGCCTTAAGCGAAAGGCAAGAAACATTGGAAAATGTTGTGGAGCGAGAAGTTAGCAGATCACAAACAGAGTTGCAAGCTGAAGTTGCTCGCTTAAAAGATGAGATTAGACTTTTAGGAATTGTAAATCTTGGCTCGCTGCAGGAATATGAATCTGTAAAAGAACGAGCATTTTTCTTACAAACTCAATTAGAAGATGTAAAAAAAGCGAAACAAACTTTGTTGGATGTAATTCAAGAAATGGACAGTGTATCTGCAGAAAGATTTATGGAAACTTATGAACAGCTGCGTGCGGAGTTTAAACTAGTATTTGGCGAGTTGTTTGAAGGTGGCGCGGCGGATATCATTTTAGTAGATCCCGAAGATCCTTTAAACACTGGAATTGAGATTATTGCTCAACCGCCTGGCAAAAAATTACAGAATTTGGCTTTGTTGTCTGGTGGTGAACGTTCATTAACAGCGATTGCCCTGTTATTAGCCATTCGCCGGGTTAAACCAACACCATTTTGTATTTTAGATGAAGTTGATGCTGCTTTAGACGAAGCGAATTTAGAACGCTTTGCTGATATTTTGCAAGGCTTTGCTAAGACTACACAGTTTTTGATTATTACACACCGCCAAGCAACAATGGAGAAAGCGGATCGTTTATATGGTGTAACCATGGGTGAATCAGCTACCTCTCAACTAATATCAGTAAAATTATCATAGACAGGAGTGCTAATATGTGGCGAAAAATATTTTCAGGCAAAAAACAAGCTGAAGGAGCAAATATCGAGCTAGAACAAACCGCAAGGGAGGATACTTTGGAAGAGGCTTCCGCTGTTAAAGTTGGTTTTTTCGACCGTTTGAAACAAGGATTAACAAAAACCAAAGACGGTTTTGTAGGAAAAGTCGAACAACTAGTAAAAGGGCGAAAAATTGATGAAGCCTTGTTTGAAGACTTAGAAGAAATACTAATCCAAGCAGATGTAGGTTTCGAAACTACTATGTTATTAACAGATAAAATTCGTCAACGAGTAGAAGAAGAACGTATTTCTGATGGTGGCGAGATTCAACGCTTGTTAAAAGAAGAAATTGTAAGTTTACTAACAGCACATTATAAGCCATTGACCTTATCTACTGATCGACTTGCGTCAATTATGGTTGTGGGCGTTAATGGCGCTGGCAAAACAACAACAATTGGCAAATTGGCTTATCGTTTTAAACAAGAAAAGGCTAAAGTTTTGTTAGGTGCCGGCGATACTTTTAGAGCAGCAGCGATTGATCAGTTACAGGTATGGGCTAATCGAGTAGGAGTAGATATTGTTGCTCATCAAGAGGGTTCTGATCCAGGAGCAGTAGCCTACGATACTGTAGCTGCAGCTAAAGCTAGAAAAGCTGATGTTATGATTCTAGACACAGCTGGTCGCCTACAAACAAAAACTAACTTGATGGCTGAATTAGGTAAAGTGCACCGAGTAGTTGTGAGAGAGTTGGGGCATGAGTTAGATGAAGTTCTTTTAGTTGTTGATGCTACTACCGGACAAAATGCTTTGTCACAAGCGAGATTATTTAAAGAAGCAGTGCCTTTAACAGGGATTGTACTAACTAAACTTGATGGCACTGCTAAAGGTGGAATTATTTTAGCTTTAGCAAATGAATTAGAATTACCAGTCAAGTTAATCGGAGTAGGAGAACAGTATACTGATTTACAAGATTTCGATCCAGAACAGTTTGTAGAGGCATTATTTAATTAATAAAACGGCAAGTAATTTTGCTTGACAGAGTTAAATGCTTTATGTATACTAAAAAAGGTGTCAAGCTAATATGCTTAACAGAGGTAAAACGAATGGAAAAAACTATTCGAATGAATTTGTTATTTGATTTCTATGGACCGCTCTTAACAGAGCGGCAACAGGATATTTATCAAATGTATTTTTGTGAGGATTTAAGTTTAAGTGAAGTTGGCGAACAGCTAGATATTAGTCGCCAAGCAGTTTATGATGTTTTAAAACGTTCTAGTGCAACCTTAGAAGAATTTGAAGCAAAGCTAAAACTGGTTGAAAAGCATAAAATGCAGCAAGCAGCTCTTTTGAATATCCAAAAGCAATTAGAAAACATAAAAAACCAATTGATAACTAGTAACTTAACTGAAGTAGCTGAACAAATCAGTTTGATTCAAGCGGATATTCAAAAGATCATTACAGAAAGTTAGGAGGCCGATAAAGTGCCTTTTAGTAATTTGGCAAGTCGCTTACAAGAGACTATGAAAAAACTGAGAGGTCGTGGAAAGCTGACTGAAAAAGATGTGGAAGCAGCTTTACGCGAAGTTCGCCTAGCTCTTTTAGAAGCGGATGTTAACTACAGAGTTGTCAAAGATTTTACAGCTAAGCTGCGGGAGCGAGCTGTCGGACAAGAAGTAATGTCTAGCTTATCTCCAGCACAGCAAGTAATCAAAATTGTAAATGAAGAACTAACAGCCTTAATGGGTGGTACTCAGAGTAAAATTGCATTGGCTTCTAAACCACCAACTGTGATTATGATGATAGGTTTACAAGGGGCTGGAAAAACTACTACTAGTGCTAAATTAGCAAAAATGTTTGCCAGCCAGGGTCATCGTCCTTTACTAGTCGCTGCGGACATTTATCGGCCGGCTGCCATTAAACAGTTAATGGTTTTAGGCGAACAAATCAAGGTTCCTGTTTTTAGTATGGGTGAACAGAATCCAGTTGATATTTCCCGGGCAGCTGTCTCACATGCTAAAGAGCATAATAATGATATTGTCATTATAGATACAGCAGGTCGTTTGCATATTGATGAGAGTTTGATGGGAGAGCTAAAAGATATTAAGGAAAATGTCTCCCCACATGAAATATTGCTGATTGTAGATTCCATGACTGGGCAAGAGGCTGTAAATGTAGCCGAATCTTTTAATGAAGCTTTAGGTATCGATGGTGTTATCTTAACTAAAATGGATGGAGACGCTCGAGGCGGAGCAGCCCTTTCAATTAAGACGGTTACCGGAAAGCCAATTAAATTTGCTACCTTTAGCGAAAAAATGGACGGCTTAGAGGTCTTCCATCCTGATCGAATGGCATCTAGAATTTTAGGAATGGGTGATGTACTCAGCCTAATCGAAAAAGCGGAAGCTGCTTATGATGCTGAAAAAGCTAAAGCATTATCTGAAAAGATGATGACTGATAGCTTTACTCTAGAAGATTTTAAGGAACAATTAGAGCAAGTCAAGCAGATGGGACCATTGGATCAATTGCTTGGTATGATGCCTGGCATGGGCAATATGAAACAGTTGAAAAACTTAGAAGTTGATGAAAGTCATCTAAAAAAAATTGAAGCGATTATCAATTCGATGACTATTGCCGAACGACGAAATCCTGAGATTATTGGTGGATCTCGCCGTAAGAGAATTGCTGCTGGTTCTGGTACTAGAGTGCAAGATGTTAATCGTCTCTTAAAGCAATTTAACCAGACGAAGCAGATGATGAAGCAGTTTGCTGCCTTTGAGAAGAAAGGCAAAAAAGGTAAAAGAATGTTTTCATTATTCCGTTAGTCCTCTCTTTATTTGTTAGAGAGTACTATATAGATAGCTAACACTTTGGAGGTGAAAGTATGGCAGTTCGTATTCGATTAAAAAGAGTTGGTGCTAAAAAGCGTCCTTTTTATCGCTTAGTTGTTGCTGATTCTAGAGCTGCTCGTGATGGAAGATTTATTGATACATTAGGATACTACAATCCCGTCACTGAGCCAGCTGAGATCAAAATCGATCGAGAAAAAGCATTAAGTTGGTTAGAAAAAGGAGCACAGCCATCTGATACTGCTAAAGCTCTTCTAAGAAAGAGTGGAGTTTACGATAGCAAAGCCACTGTTCAAGATGAAGGATAGGGGGCAATTATTGTGAGAGAATTAGTCACGTATGTTGCTAAGTCCTTGGTTGCCAATCCTGACGAAGTATTTGTTTCTGAGTTAAAAAATGACCACGAAACAGTTTTTCAAATTAAGGTGGCAGAAGAGGATATGGGTAGAATTATTGGTAAACAGGGTAAGATTGCAAAAGCGATTCGTACCTTGACAAAAGCTGCCGCAATTAAAGAAGGCATTATGGTTCAAGTAGAAATTAGCGACCAATAAAGAGGTTTTGCCATGGAGATTAAATGGATCCTAATTGGTGAAGTTGTGGCTACCCAGGGCAACAAAGGGGAGATTCGCGTAATACCGCATACTGATTTTCCTGATCGATTTGCCACCATGGAGGAAATCGTATTATTTAAGCCTGGAAGCAATAACCCCGAATTAAAATTTAAACTGGAAAAGGCACGCCTGCACAAAAGTTTTGTGATCTTAAAGCTTGAAGGCGTTGACAACATTACTGAGGCGGAAAAAATAAGGGGTATGGAGATCAAGGTTGGTACTGATCAAGTAGTTCCCTTACCCGAAGGTCAGAATTACATCTTTGAGTTACTTGGTTTGAAGGTATATACAACTGATCAGTTGTTCTTAGGTGTAATTACTGAGGTGTTAAAAACTGGAGCTAATGATGTTTATGTTGTGAAGCCTGAACCAGGTATTACCAAGTTAAAAGAAATTTTAATTCCTGTTATTGATGAAGTGGTTTTAGATATTGATCTAGAAAAACAGACCATTTTGGTTAATCTATTAGATGGTTTATTAGAGTAGGGTTTAGAATGAGGATAGATATTTTAACTTTGTTTCCAGAAATGTTTATCCAAACACTTGGGACTAGCATTATAGGGCGAGCTCAAGTTGGGAATTTGGTAGAATTTCATTTTTGGAATATTAGAGATTTTGCCAAAGATAAACATCGGGTTGTTGATGATACGCCATATGGTGGGGGCGCTGGTATGCTACTAAAGCCAGATGTTGTGGTTGATAGTATTGAATATGTTAAACGGTTTAACCAAGGACCAGTGATTTACTTTACACCACAAGGGCAAACATTTAATCAACAGCAGGCTAAGATTCTTTCTACTGAGCAAGAACTAATCTTATTATGTGGACATTATGAAGGTTTGGATGAACGAGTTAGGGAGAATTGGGTTGATCTAGAGCTTTCCATCGGGGATTATGTATTAACAGGCGGTGAATTGCCTGCTATGGTAGTTATTGATGCTGTAGTGCGACTGTTGCCTGGTGTATTAGGTGATGATCAGTCTGCTAAAAATGATTCCTTTTATGATGGACTGTTAGAGCATCCTCATTATACTAGACCTGCAAATTTCCGAGGACTTAGTGTACCTGATGTTCTTTTAAGTGGACATCATGAACAAATCCGAAGATGGCGGTTGAAAGAGTCTTTGCGTAGGACATACTATAGACGACCAGATTTAATAAAGACACGTTCTCTAACGGATGAGGAGAAGTTGTTGCTAGCTGAAATAGTTAATGAATGTAGTGATGAGAGGGGGTAAAACCATGAATGTGATTGAAGCGATTACTAAAGAACAATTGAAAAAAGATGTGCCTGATTTTAGGGCTGGAGATACTGTGCGAGTTCATGTAAAAGTTGTTGAAGGAACAACTGAAAGAATTCAGCTTTTTGAAGGCGTAGTTTTACGTCGGATGGGTTCTGGGATCAGTGAAATGTTCACTGTAAGAAAGATCTCGCAGGGTGTTGGTGTTGAACGTACTTTTCCAATTCACTCTCCACGAGTGGATCGTATTGAAGTAGTTCGTCGCGGAAAAGTTCGTCGTGCTCGCTTATATTATTTAAGAGAGCGTTCAGGAAAGGCCGCGCGAATTAAGGAACGCAGAAGTTAATTATAATCAAGGGAGTGAATTAATTGCACTCCCTATGGTTTTTTCTTATGGGATTATCACACTAATTGGGGTGTCTACTATGGGGAAAACTGAAATCAGGGAATACATAGAAGCATTTTTAATTGCAGTTCTTTTGGCCTTATTTATAATTATTTTTATTGCCCAGTCGTTTATGGTGCAAGGTTCATCCATGGAACCATCATTGCACAATGGTCAGCGTCTAATTGTTGACAAGCTTTCTTATCGTTTTGGTTCACCAAAGTTAGGTGATGTTATAGTTTTTCGCTATCCCACAGATCCCTCGCGTAAATTTATCAAACGAGTAATTGGCGTTCCAGGTGATGAAATATTAATCAAAGGCGGCTATGTCTATGTTAATGGCGAAAGATTGGTTGAAACCTATATTAATGGACCAACCTATGGTGCTTATGCTTCTGATTATGGACCAGTAATCGTGCCTGAAAACAGTTATTTTGTCTTAGGTGATAATCGTAGGAAAAGTGATGATAGTCGCTTTCAAGATGTTGGATTTGTTCCCCGTAATTTGATTTTAGGCCGTGCTGTTGTAGTTTATTGGCCTTTAAATACAATTAAAATTATTCGAGTGCCTGAAAGTTTACGTTAACGATATTGGAGGATAAAATGAGTATCCAATGGTATCCTGGACATATGGTTAAAGCAAGACGCCAAATCCAGGCAGATTTGAAATTAATTGATGTTGTGGTAGAATTAGCTGATGCTCGAATACCACAAAGTAGTCGAAATCCTGATTTTGCTGAAATCCATCATAAGCCAACAGTGTTAGCGATCACTAAAGAAGATTTAGCAGATCCGAAATGCACTGGATTATGGATGGATTTTTGGCGTAAAAAGAAAGAACGAGTTGTTGTTTTAAATGTTCCTAGTGGTCGTGGTATTTCTCAATTAAAAAACATGATAAAAACAGCTGTTCCTAATTTACGTCGACCACCAAGGGTTTTGGTGGTAGGGGTGCCAAATGTGGGTAAGTCCTCGTTAATCAATCGACTTGTTGGACGAGGTAGTGCAAAAACTGGAGCTAAACCAGGAGTGACTAGAGGAAAGCAGTGGATCAATGCTGGTGGATTTCGTTTATTAGATACTCCTGGTATTTTATGGCCGAAATTTGAGGAGCAAGAGACCGCTAGGAAGTTGGCAGTGGTTAATGCTATACGAGATGAAGTTGTTGATGTTCAAGAATTAGCGCATTGGTTGTTAGGGTATTTAACTGAGAATTATTGGTTGGCAGTTAGTGAGCGGTATAACTTATCAAGTCCAGCAAATGATCTTTTACAGGAAATTGGTAAAGCTCGTGGTTGTTTACTGCCTGGAGGGGTAATTAACACTGAGCAGGCAGCAGCTCTAGTCTTAAATGACTTTCGAACTGGAAAGTTAGGGAGAATAACTTTAGAATTACCTGAGGAAGGTAACTAATGCGAACTTTAGAGATGGATTTAGCGAAGCAAGGTTATCGTTATATAGCAGGAGTTGACGAAGCCGGTCGCGGCCCATTAGCTGGACCTGTTGTAGCAGCTGCAGTCAGTCTTCCACAATCTTTTATGTTGGAAGGAATAATCGATTCAAAAAAGCTCAACCCTAAGCAACGAATGCTAGCTTACGAAGAAATATTAAAGCATGGTAAGATAGGAATTGGTTTGGCATCACCAGCAGAAATTGATCGCATCAATATTCTTCAAGCAACCTTTTTGGCTATGAAACGTGCAATTATTGAATTGGAGAAAAAGGTACCAGTTGATTATTGTATTATTGACGGAAATCATCAAGTCCCCGAATTAAAAATTAGCCAGCAGGCAGTGGTTAAAGGGGATTCTTCTTGTTATTTAGTCGCTGCAGCGAGCATAATTGCTAAAGTTTATCGAGATAATTTAATGATCGAATATGAGCGCGAATATCCTGGTTATGGGTTTGCCCAGCATAAAGGTTATCCGACTAAACAACATTTGTCGGCTTTAGCTAGTTTAGGACCTACTCCGATTCACCGTTTTTCTTATGCCAGAGTAAAAAGAGGTGTTGCCAATGAGATTCCTTTCGCTGAATAACCTAGAAGCCAATATGTGTTTAGCGCGTCCTATATATGGAGACGATGGTCGAATTTTGTTGAATACCGGTGTTATTTTAACAGGACATTATATTCATAGATTGAAGGAGTTAGGTTTTCCTGGTGCTTATGTTACAGATCAGGAGCTCTTAGATATTGAATTTCCCGAAACAATTAGCATTCAAACTCGCCAAAGAGCCATTAAACACGTTCATGAGGTGTTTGAATCTGTTCAAATTGGAAAAACTTTTGAAGTAAAAGGGCTTCAGGCAAGTGTGAAGGATATAATAGATGAGATAGCTCTTAATCCTAATGTTTTGGTAAGTTTAGCTGATATTCGAAGTTTAGATGGTTACACTTTTGCTCATTCAGTAAACGTTTGTGTACTGTCTGTTATTTTAGGGATGAAATTTCAGTTAAATGAGTTAGAACTTTACGACTTAGCGATGGGAGCTATCTTACATGATATTGGGAAAATAGTTGTACCTGAGCAAATTCTACTTAAACCAGGACCATTGACTACAGAGCAAATGGAAGAAATGCGAAGACATACTTTTTATGGATGGCAGTTATTAAAAAATCATCCTGAGCTATCGTTATTAAGTGCACATGTGGCTTATCAACATCATGAACGACCTAATGGACAGGGTTATCCAAGGAACTTGCTAGATGAACAAATGGAACTCTACGCTAAGATTGTTTGTGTTGCTGATGCTTATGATGCAATGACTTCAAAGCGGATTTATCGGCCAGGATTAACACCTGCGGAAGCATTAAACGAAATCCATCGGCTACGTGGCATCCAGTTTAATCCAGAGGTTGCCGATCGTTTTATTGAAAGTGTAGCTCCTTATCCAGTAGGCTCCATGGTTACTTTAAACACAGGTGAAGTTGGTATGGTTGCTGACGTAAATCAAATTGCCCGGGATCGGCCAATAATTCGCCTATTGTATGATGCAGAGGGCAATAGAATAACCAGCTATAAAGAAGTCGACTTAGTAAAAGAGCTTCACCTGAAAATAGTAGAGTAGAAATCACCATGAATATCAATAAGGGTAAGTATGGCGAAGCAATCGCGTGTGTTTTTTTACAAAAGCAGGGGTTAGTTTTACTAGAAAGAAATTTTCGTACTAGATTTGGAGAAATCGACTTAATTATGCAAGATGAGAAAACCATTGTCTTTGTCGAAGTAAAATATCGGACCTCCTTGGATTATGGTAGTCCCTTAGAGTCTATCACTTTACGCAAACAAAATAAGATCAAAAAAGTAGCAAGTTATTATTTATCCCGTTTTACCCATTGGCCGCCCTGTCGGTTTGATGTTCTAGGGATAATTGACAATGAAATTATTTGGGTGAAGGGAGCTTTTGCATGAGAGCCAAGATAGTTGTTATCACGCTAATATTAGTTTTAAGTATTGTGTTTGGCAGTAACTTTGCTTTAGCAATGCCAAATTACGCAATTGATGCCGAAATAGGTTTATTATATGATTTTGATTCTGGACAGGTTTTAGCTGCTCAAAATGCTGATCAACCATGGATACCTGCTAGTTTGGTTAAGGTTATGACCATGTATGTAGCTCTAGATCAAATTAGATTAGGCAATGCTTCATTAGATACAGTAGTGACGGTTAGTGAACGTGCTTGGCGAATGGGCGGTTCGCAAATGTTTCTTGAAGTAGGGGAAAAAGTTACCATCGAAGACCTACTTTACGGAATTGCTGTGGTTTCAGGTAATGATGCCAGCGTTGCTTTGGCTGAAGCTTTAGCTGGAAGGGAAGAAGTTTTTGTTCAGTGGATGAATGCTAAAGCCAAGGATTTAGGTTTAAACTTACATTTTACTGATGTTCACGGATTATCTGAAGTGAATCAAATTGTAGCCCTTGATTATGCAATTTTAACTGCAAATTATCTGAAAGACTATCCAGAAGCATTAAAATATCATAAAGAAAAATCATTTAGCTACAAACCACGGTCGAGTAAAGTACCAATTGTGCAAAACAATCGCAATGGTTTATTATGGAGCTATGAAGGAGCCGATGGTTTAAAAACTGGTCATTTAAGTAAAGCCGGATATAATTTTGTTGCTACAGCTACCAGAGACGGACGTCGACTCATAGCAGTGGTTTTAGGTGCTGATAGTGAAAGAAAACGGGAGCAAGTAGCGACCAATCTATTAAATTATGGCTTTAATAATTTTACAACCATCGAAGTTGCTAGTTTAATGGAACAAACTGAGGCTCGAGTGTTTAAAGGTAAAGAAAAGATGATTGGTCTTGCTCTCCGGGAAAAAGTTGTAACAATTGCTAAGGATAGTGCAGCAACTTTAGAGACCAAGGTAGAGTTAAAAGAATTAGTAGCGCCGATTAAAGCAGGCGAGCAAGTTGGTGAATTGGTTGTTTATCAAGATGGCCAAGTTTTGAAAAGAACACCTTTATTAGCTAGTGAGGAGGTACCTCGCGGCGGGTGGTTTAGGGTATTAATAGATACAGTTATCCTATTTTTTAGCAAACTAATAACTAAATAAAATCAAAGGACCTAATATGGTCCTTTGTCATTCTTATGAACAGAATACATGATTACCTATTAAATAAATTATTGGTCTGGTGCGAATCCAGCTGTTTGGAGATACTTTATCCGGGTTATAAAAATATAATGCTCCTCCTGTCGGATCTTCTCCTTTAAGGCTGAGTTTGGCTGCTTCAATACACTCAGGATCAATTATACCAATGCTAAAAAATCTACCATCGGCAATGGGAGAAAACTGACCTGGTTGAAAGATGATCTCCTTGATTGAGTTTGGAAAGCGTGGATCATGTAAGCGGTTCATAATTACGGCTCCCACAGCTACTTTTCCTAGAAATGGTTCACCTTCTGCTTCGGCATGAATCATTTTGGCTAATAAATATAAATCAGACTCCAAGTAAATACACCTCCTTGATAAAATATTCATAGCCACATTTTTTGTTACATCACTATAGAAAATAAAAGGATAATTACGACTTTCGCAGAAATATATTCACGAAATAACCAAATTAGTACTTGCCCTGTACCGGAGGAGGGAAAAGATGGGAATTGATGATTTAGATAGACAGATATTAAAGTATCTCCAAGAAGATGGTAGAATTAGTTATGTAACCTTGGCCAATCAGTTAAATGTTTCTGAGGGCACAATTCGTAAAAGAGTAAAAAAGCTTGAGGAAAATAATATTTTGCAGATTGTTGGAGTGACTGATCCGTTTAAAGTTGGTTTAGATACAGTTGCCTTTTTATGGTTAGAGGTTCAGCGGGGTCAAGTTAATAATGTAATTGAGAAATTAAAAGAGGTTGTGTCGATTCGATATTTAGCAGTTACTACCGGTTCCTACGATTTGGTAGCGATGGTTGTTTTGCCTAACCGAGAAGAGTTGATCAAACTACTTAATGAGCAGGTACCTAGTATTGAGGGGATTATTAGCACAGAAACATCTATTATTTTACAGATCCATAAACAGATCTATAATTGGATACCTTTTAAAGAAAGTAAAGGAGGAACAGCAAGTGTCTAACCACGTAGATGATATTGATCGACAAATAATTAGCTTGCTTCAAAAAGATGGGCGTATGCCCTATCTAACTATTGCTAATGAACTAGGGCTTGCCGAAGGAACAATACGTCGCCGAGTCGCTCGCCTAATTGATGAACAGATCCTTCAGATTGTTGGTGTTACAGATCCCCTTAAGGTGGGTATGCAAACTGTAGCTATTGTGGGGATGAAGGTAGAACGAAGTAAAATTGACCAAATCGTCCAAGCTTTATCTGATATGTCAGAAGTTCGTTATGTTGCTTTGTCAACTGGTAATTATGACTTAGTAATTGAGGTTGTTGTTCCTAGCAATGATCATTTACTAAAATTTTTAATTAATAAACTAGATGATATTCCAGGTATTTACAATACCGGAACATCACTAGTATTGCAAGTTGCTAAGCAGAATTTTGGCTGGGCACCAGAAGCTTAAACGTTAACTAAGTTCAAGTTTTCCCAGCGATATTGCAATGCCTCGGCTAGATGAGGGAGTTCTATGCTTGAGGCTTGTTCAATTTCAGAAATAGTTTTAGCGATTTTGATGGTTTTGTAATATCCCCGAGCTGATAAATTTAAACGTTTTTGTGCTTTTAGTAAAAATTGTTGACATTCCCCAGTAAGTTTGATGCTCTGAACTTCCTGGTCTGTCATCAACCCGTTTTTTTCTGTTATAGGTAAAATAATATCTGTTGAATTTTCAGTTTTTTGATAATCATCAGAATCTAAATTTGGTAAAAAGGTGAATAAATCTATTCGATCTAGTAACGGACCTAATAGCTTTTTTTGATAGTTTCTAATTTGTTGGATTTGACAGCGACATTCTTGTTTATCGTCACCAAAGAATCCGCAGGGACAAGGATTAGCTGTGGCAACTAGCAAGAATTTAGCTGGAAATTTAATTCGCTGATTGGCTCTGACAATAGAAACATAACCTGCTTCTAATGGTTCACGTAATGCCTGCAGAGCTTGATTGCTAAACTCTAGCATTTCATCTAGAATTAAAACACCGTGACTGGCAAGGGTGATTTCTCCTGGTTGAATAGGATTTCCACCTCCAACTAAGCCTACTTGAGTAATGGTGTGGTGAGGTGAGCGAACTGGACGAGTAGTTACTAAACCAGAATTTGGTTGTAATAGTCCAGCCATACTATAGATTTTAGTCACTTCAATGGCTTCAGGAAGCGTTAATGGTGTTAATAGATTTTTAACGGAGTTAGCTAACAAAGTTTTACCAGTTCCAGGGGCACCCATTAATAAGCAATGGTGATGACCACAAGCTGCAATCATTAGCATTCTTTTAGCCACCTGCTGTCCTTTAATATTATGCCAGTTTGGCTGCTCTTGCTCAAAATGATAGCTCTGGGGTTTTATTACCTTAAGGGATATTTCTCCTTTAAGAAAGTTAACTGCTTCAAGTAAATTTTTCACACCGTAGACTTGTTTGTTGCCAGAAGCGGCTTCCTTAGAGTTGGCTGCTGGTACTAACATTTTTTTCCCTAATTTAGTTGCTAGTTCAGCTAAGCTAAGCATACCGTTAACCGGCCTTACTTCGCCAGCTAATGATAGTTCACCAGCAATAATGAATTCCTTTAATCTAGTTGGTTGAATATACCCAAGATTAGCCAGAATTCCTAAGGCGATTGGTAAATCGAAGAGAGTTCCTTCTTTTTTTATGGCTGCTGGTGCTAAATTAACTATTATTTTCTTCATCGGAAAATTAAAGCCTGAATTGTTAATTGCAGCTCGCACTCGTTCGCGACTTTCACGGACAGCCATTCCTGCTAAGCCTACGATTTCAAATGTTGGCAATCCATTATTTAAGTCGATTTCGACTGTTACTGGCAGTGCATCTAAACCAATAACAGTTCCACTAAATAATGTAATCATAGCTGATTCCCCCTTTTAAAATTTGCAATATTTAAATTTCAACACCTATCAGAAAATTCCTGCGAACATAGAATTTGGTTTTTCATGATATCCTAAGCATGTAGATTCTAATGGGGAGGATAGCTTATGGAAATAGATGTAGGAAGTACACGGATTTTCTTTTGTCCGATTTGTGATGTGGATACACCGCATAGTATTAGAGCAGCAAAGGCAGAAATGTATGGAATAATGTGCACGAATTGCACTTCGGGTTCGATTGTTAATGAAGTAGATCTGCGGGTCTATCAATTGAAATGGGAGGAAGAATTACGTGAAATTCTTGATAACTTAGTGGAACATTCTTTTGAATCTGATGATGAATAAGGAGGTAATAATGTGAAATGGAGTTCAGAAGAGTATTTAATAGCTTTTAACATGCTAAATGGGATTGCAGGACATCGTTTAGAGGCACTTGTAAAAGCTTTTGGTTCATTGCAAGATGCCTGGAATAGCTCGTATTCACAGTTACTTCAGGTACCTGGTTTCGGTCCTAAGGTAAGTAAGTCCTTCATTGAACAACGGACTAAAATTGATCCTATAAAAGAGCTAAACTGGGCAAAAAGTATAGGGGCAAGGATTTATACAGCTTATAATCCAGATTACCCAAAATATCTAAAGGGCTTACAACCAGTTCCACCTGTTATTTATTGCCTAGGCAGATTGCCTTCAGATTTAGGTATAGCCATTGTGGGCACCCGTAAACCTACAGCTAGTGGTAGAAGACAAGCCTATGATTTTGCCAAAGAATTAGCTGATTATTTTCCGATTGTTAGTGGATTAGCACGAGGTATTGATACACAGGCTCATCTAGGGGCTTTAGCAGCTGGAGGGTCTACCATAGCTGTATTAGGCTCTTCTTTAAATCAAATCTATCCGCCTGAAAATTGTGAGTTAGCTAACAAGATTAGCCAAAATGGATGTTTGGTTACTGAATTTTCTTCTAATGCAGCAATTAAGCCAGGTAATTTTCCTAGAAGAAATCGTTTAATTGCTGCTTTTTCAAAAGGGGTCTTAGTTGTGGAAGCTGGCGAAAAATCAGGTACCATGTCTACTGTAGATTGGGCATTAGAACAAGGGAAGGATGTCTGGGCTATACCAGGAGATATTGCTAATCCTTTGCGGAAGGGGACAAATAAACTAATTAAGCAAGGGGCTGGATTAGTTGATAGTCCCCAAGATATTTTAGATTATTTTCAGTTAGTAGCAAAGCCACTGGTAAATAAACTTGACCAAACCTTACAACTTGTGCTTAAATATTATCGGCAAGGTTATTCAACCGATGAGATTGTAGAGATTACTAAAATACCTATTAATAAGGTTCAAAGCAGTATAACCATTCTCCAAGTTGAAGGGTACTAATACTTAGGACTGGATAATAACCTATGAATAGGGTTAAGTTGTAAAAAATTAGAGTACGGTTTATAATGAGGGGGATTTGTTATTTACATATTCTGGGAGGTGAGACAGTGTCAAAGTCACTTGTTATTGTAGAGTCTCCAGCAAAAGCCAAAACAATTAGTAAATTCTTAGGAAGAAACTATGTAGTTAAAGCATCAATGGGCCATGTCCGTGACCTTCCTAGAAGCCAGTTTGGTGTTGATGTGGAGAATAATTATGAACCAAAATATATTACTATTCGGGGTAAAGGACCGATCTTAAAAGAATTACGTGATGCAGCAAAAAAAGCTGATCGAGTATTACTGGCTACTGACCCTGATCGAGAAGGAGAGGCTATTGCTTGGCATTTGGCAGAAGCTTTAAAGCTTGAACGGGATAACTGTCGAATAGAGTTTAGAGAGATTACTGAGCAAGCTATTAAGCAGGCAGTTAAGAATCCGAGAAATATATCGCAGAATTTAGTTGCCGCTCAGCAAGGACGTAGAGTTTTAGACCGGATTGTTGGTTATCAGTTGTCACCATTACTTTGGGCGAAGGTTAAGAAGGGCTTAAGTGCTGGTCGAGTACAATCAGTCGCGGTAAGATTAATCTGTGAACGGGAAACTGAAATTGAAGCTTTTGTACCTCAAGAATATTGGTCGGTAACTGGTATTTTAAGTAATAAAGAGCAGCAAACCTTTGAGGCAAAATTATATCGCTATAAGAATAAGAAGATTGAAATAGCCAATCAGGAACAGGCGCAAAAAGTAAAAGCTGATCTTGTGAATCAAGAATGGGTAGTTACTAAAGTTGTTAAGCGTCAGCGTCGCCGTAATCCAGCACCGCCATTTATAACTAGTACTTTACAGCAGGAAGCAGCCCGTAAGCTTAATTTTACAGCTAAAAAAACTATGCGCATTGCACAACAACTATATGAAGGCTTAGACATTGGCAAAGAAGGTACAGTCGGATTAATTACCTACATGCGAACAGATGCTACCCGAGTATCTAATGAAGCGATTAGTGAAGTCCGTTCTTTCATTGATCAAGAATTTGGTCAAGATTACTTACCGAAAAGCCCTAATCAGTACCAGTCTAAGTCAGGAGCACAGGAAGCTCATGAAGCTATACGTCCTACTAGTGTTTTGCGTAAGCCTCAAGATGTCAAGGAATATCTTGGACGGGATCAATATCGGCTGTATAAATTGATTTGGGAACGTTTTGTAGCAAGTCAAATGGCAGCTGCAATTTTTAACAGCGTATCTGCAGATATTGCAGTTGCTGATTACACTTTTAGGGCAACAGGGTCTACTCTTAAGTTCCCCGGATTTATTCAAGTATATGTTGAAGGAACAGATGAGGTTGAAGAAAAGGAAACTATGTTGCCAGAGTTAGTAGACCAAGAGCAAGTAACAGCAAAAGATGTCCAATTAAAACAACATTTTACTCAGCCACCGCCTCGTTATAGTGAAGCGATGTTAGTAAAAACTCTTGAAGAAAAAGGTATTGGTCGTCCAAGTACTTATGCACCAATTATTGACACTATATTAAGAAGAGGATATGTTACCCTAGAAGAAAAGCGCTTTAAACCAACGGATTTAGGAAAAATTGTAGTCGATGTATTGTTAGAAAACTTCTCCGATTTAATCGATGTTGATTTTACTGCATCTATGGAAAAGCAGCTAGATGAAATTGAAGAGGGTAAAGCAGACTGGGTTGAAATTATTGATCAATTTTACCAAGAGTTTTCTAAAGAATTAGCTAAAGCCCATGAATCATTGGATAAGATCGAAATTAAAGATGAAGTAACAGATGTTCCTTGTGATAAGTGTGGAGAGTTCATGGTTATTAAATGGGGTCGTTTTGGTAAATTTTTAGCTTGTCCTAATTACCCTGAATGCCGCAATACTAAACCTTTATTAAATGAAATAGGAGTTCCTTGTCCTGATTGTGATGATGGTCAAATTGTAGAACGGAGAACTAGAAAAGGCCGTCCTTTCTACGGCTGTTCTAATTATCCTGATTGTGAATTTACCAGTTGGATGCAACCAGTAAATGAGAAATGTCCTCATTGCCAAAAACTAATGTCCTTGCAAAAGAAGGATAATAAGATCGTTTGTACCAACAAGGAATGTCCAGGAGGCCAAGACTAATGTTTATTAATGTTATTGGTGGTGGGCTTGCTGGTAGTGAAGCAGCCTGGCAAATTGCAGAAAGAGGGCACCAAGTTAGACTGTATGAAATGCGTCCTGAAAAGCAGACAGACGCCCATCATACTGGTAATCTAGCAGAATTAGTCTGTAGCAATTCATTAGGCTCCAAAGTTCTAACAACAGCAGGCGGCTTGCTAAAAGCGGAATTGGAATTATTAGGTTCATTAATTATTGAGGTTGCTAATCAGTGTCAAGTACCTGCTGGCGGTGCTTTGGCCGTTGATCGCCAGAAGTTTTCTGAATTAGTAACCGCTAGAATTGCTAATCACCCTAATATTACTGTAATTCGTGAAGAATGTACTGAGTTACCAGAAGGAATTACGATTATTGCTACAGGGCCATTATCGAGTCCGGGAATAACCAAGGTATTGCAAGATTTAACTGGCGAAAACCACCTATACTTTTATGATGCAGCAGCTCCGATCATTACTGGCGATAGTATCGATTATAGTAAGGGATTTTGGGCTGCACGCTATAATCGAGGAACAGCTGATTATTTTAATTGCCCATTGACTAAGGAAGAGTATGAAATATTTTATCAGGAGTTAGTAAATGCGGAAGTCGTTCCTTTACATGAAGGTATCGAAGATGATCTAAAAGTATTTGAAGGTTGTATTCCTATTGAAGTGTTAGCTAGCCGTGGTCCAGATACCTTAAGATATGGGCCGCTTCGTCCAGTTGGTCTAGAAGATGCTGAGGGCAATCGGCCTTATGCCGTTGTTCAATTGCGATTGGAGAATACAAAAGCTACTTTATTTAATCTAGTAGGATTTCAAACTCGCTTAAAATGGGGAGAGCAACAGCGAGTTTTTCGCTTGATACCTGCTTTAAAAAATGCCGAATTTGTACGTTTCGGTGTAATGCACCGAAATACTTTTATTAATTCCCCAGCGGTTTTAAAGCCAACTTATCAGTTTAAAAAGCATCCTCAGTTATTCTTAGCCGGTCAAATTTCTGGTGTTGAAGGTTATGTGGAAAGTGTATCTTCTGGTTTGGTAGCAGGTATAAATGCCTGCCGCTTGCTAAACACCCAACTTCCCCTTGAGTTTCCCGAAGAAACTATGATAGGAGCGTTAGCAAGGTATATTACTTTAAAATCTGAGGATTTTCAGCCAATGAATGCTAATTTTGGCATTCTGCCTCCATTGGCTGAGCGCGTAAAAAAGAAGCAGCTGCGTAAGGAAGCCTATAGTACACGAGCTTTAGAAGCTTTGAAATCTTTTATTACTGGGACTGATTGTATATGAGGAAAACTGATCCCCATATTGAACAGTACTTACAATATTTGCTAGTACAAAGGAATTTTGCTGAAAATACCATCGAGAGTTATGCTAAGGACTTAGATTTATTTAATAAGTTTATAACTGAGCTTTGGGATACTACCATATTAGAAGCGGATCAACATGTTATCCGTGCTTATTTGTCCAGCCTTTATCATAAAGGGTATGAGCGCAGCTCAATTAGTAGACATTTATCAGCAATTCGGGGATTATACAAATATTTATTGCGCTTTGATTTGATCGAACGAGATCCTTCTCAGTTGATTAAACTGCCGAAAAAAGGAAAATTTCTACCAGAAACCTTGACGGTAGATGAGATGGAATTGTTTTTATCAGGTTTTGATTTAAATGCTCCTCTTGATTTACGGAATAAGGCAATTTTTGAGTTATTATATTCGACGGGCATTCGCTTAACTGAGTTGGTAAATTTAGACGTCGAGGATATTCAAAGCTCCTTTGATTTCATTCGAGTCTTTGGGAAAGGACGTAAGGAACGAATTGTTCCTGTAGGGGAGTATGCTTTGAAGGCTATTGATGATTATTTGACTAAAGCCAGGCCTAAGTTAGCCAAAGCAGGGCAAACAGCACTTTTTGTGAATAATAAAGGGACACGATTAACTCAGCGTGGTGTTCAATATTTAGTTAGGCGCCAGATAGAGAAGGTAAGTCTTAAGAAAGATATTTCTCCTCATACTTTGCGGCATAGTTTTGCAACTCATCTTTTAGATGCAGGTGCAGACTTAAGAACAGTGCAAGAGCTTTTAGGGCATGCCAGTCTATCTAGCACCCAAATTTATACCAAGGTAAGTCAAAGTCGATTGAAATCCGTTTATAACCAGGCTCATCCGCGAGCCTAGGTTTATTTATTAAGGAGGGGTTAGATGGATCAGTTTCGAGCTACCACTATAGTAGCTGTACGCAAAGATAATCGGTTGGCTATTGCTGGTGATGGGCAAGTTACATTTGGTCAAAATATGATCATGAAAAATAAGGCAAAAAAAATACGCTCACTATATGGCGGCAAAATTTTAGCTGGCTTTGCTGGCGCATCAGCCGATGCTTTTACCCTGTTTGAGTTGTATGAAAAGAAATTAGAAGAATATAATGGTCAAATAGTTCGGGCTGCTGTGGAGTTAGGTAAGCAGTGGAGAACAGATCGCACGCTGCGTAATTTAGAGGCATTAATGATTGTAGGTAATCCCGAACATTTATTAGTGATTTCAGGAACAGGAGATATTATTGAACCAGATGACGATGTAATTGCGATTGGCTCAGGTGGAGCTTATGCATTGTCCGCAGCAAAAGCTTTAATGAAGCATTCTAAATTATCGGTAGGTGAGATTGCTAGAGAAGCTTTAGAGATTGCTGCAAGTATTTGCGTATATACAAACAACCAGATTACCGTTATGGAAATCGGTAATGAGTAGGAGGATGGAAATGGAATTAACTCCTCGTCAAATTGTTGAAGAACTTGATCGATATATTGTAGGTCAAAAAGAAGCAAAAAGATCAGTAGCCATTGCCTTACGGAACCGCTATCGGCGGCGTCAATTACCAAAAGAAATGCAGGATGATGTAATTCCGAAAAATATCTTAATGATTGGGCCAACTGGAGTAGGTAAAACTGAGATTGCGAGACGGTTAGCAAAATTGGCTAATGCTCCTTTTATTAAAGTTGAGGCTACTAAGTTTACTGAAGTTGGCTATGTTGGTCGAGATGTAGAATCAATTATTCGAGATCTAGTTGAATGTGCTGTAAGAATGGTAAAAAGCGAACGAATGAAAGAAGTAGAAACTCAAGCTGAAAAATTAGCAAATGAACGGATTTTGAATATTCTAGTTCCCATGCCCAAAAAAGAAAAAACTATTAACCCATTTGGTGCAATTTTTGGCATGACTAACGATAGTTCATCAGATGAGCAAGAAAATTGGAATGAAAAAGTGGAAAATAGTAAAACTATGAGAGAGCGTTATCGCCAATTATTAGCCGATGGTGAACTAGAGGATGAAATAATTGAAATTAATCTTGAAGATCAGCCTCCACAATTGTTTGAGCTTTTTTCTGGCAGTGGTATGGAAGATATCGGAATGAACATGCAAGATATGTTTAGTGAGTTGTTACCGAAAAAGAAGCGAAAAAGAAGGGTTACTGTGCGCGAGGCTCGACGACTATTAACTCAGGAAGAAGCCAATAAACTTTTAGATATGGATTCCATTGGAGCTCAGGCAATAGAACGTTGTGAACAATCAGGGATAGTATTCTTGGATGAAATTGACAAAATTGCAGGCAGTGGTCAAACTTATGGTGCAGATGTATCGCGAGAAGGTGTTCAACGAGATATTCTTCCGATTGTGGAAGGCAGCACAGTAATGACAAAGTATGGACCAGTATCTACTAACCATATCTTATTTATTGCTGCTGGTGCTTTTCATGTGGCCAAACCATCAGATTTAATTCCTGAACTTCAAGGTCGTTTTCCAATTCGCGTTGAACTAGATAGTCTCCGTAAAGAAGATTTTGTACGGATTCTTACTGAGCCGAAGAATGCCTTGTTAAAACAATATCGAGCTTTATTGCAGACTGAAGGCTTAGAGATAGAATTTACAGAAGATGGAATTGATGCCATCGCTAGTATTGCGGAACAGGTGAATGAAAACACTGAAAACATAGGAGCTAGGCGTTTGCACACTATCTTAGAAAGATTATTAGCAGATTTATCATTTGAAGCAGACAGTTACACAGAAAAGGTAATTATTGACGCTGCTTTTGTTGAAAAAGAATTGGTATCAATAATTTCTGATCAAGATCTAAGTATGTATATTCTCTAATTTTAGTAAAGGGAGGTGTGGAAGGTCTTATAGACCTTTGATATGAAGAAATTACTTGAGAAAACACGAAAAATTAGTCGTTTGATCCAACAATCTTTTGGTTACCAAGTAGATTTTTCGGCTATGACAAAGGTGCTATCTGAGGTAATTGATTGTAACATTTATGTGATTAGTAGACAGGGACAAATCCTTGGCTTTGCCTTACGAGATTACACCTCAGGTTTAACAGACGATGAGCTATCAGCTATGAAGGAAATACCTTTTGAATATAATTACGAGTTATTAAGAATTGATATTACAAGTGCCAATCGTAAGCGCTCGGAATTAGCTGAAAATGAAGTGGAATGCCCATTCCGCGATGAAATAATTACTATTGTACCGCTTAGTGGAAGTGGTGAACGTCTTGGAACATTAGTATTAGGTAAAGGATCGGGTCTCTTTGAGGATGAAGATCTGATTTTAGCAGAATATGGTGCTACTGTGGTAGGTATGGAAATCTTAAGAAACCGAGCTGATGAAATTGAAGCTGAAGTACGTAAGAAAGCTGCTTGTCAAATTGCTATCGGTACGCTATCATTTTCGGAGCAGGAGGCGATTGAGCATATCTTTGATGAGTTAGACGGTACTGAAGGCCTACTAGTAGCTAGTAAAATAGCGGATACTGTAGGAATTACTAGGTCAGTGATAGTTAATGCCCTGCGAAAATTAGAAAGTGCTGGGGTAATTGAATCACGTTCTTTAGGTATGAAAGGCACGTATATCCGGGTGTTAAATGAGTTCTTTTTAGATGAATTAGCCAAACATCGGACACGATAACCAGCCTGTTTAGAGAGCAAAGATCGAAATTTGCTCTCTTTTTTTGTCTTTTCAAGGAATTGTTACACAAAGGAAGGATAATCTTGAGATAATGTAGAAAATAAAGTTAATCTAACTGTGTAAATAATATCTTTACATCTTATAGAAAGGATGATACCGTGTTTAGGGTGGTAGATGCCGTAAAACAAGGTTTAGATGCCTCTACATTACGACACAAAGTACTTAGCAATAACGTTGCTAATGTAAATACACCACAATTTCGTCGTTCTGATGTAGTGTTTTCTGAAGTTTTAGATGGACAAAAGAATAAGCTACCTGTTACAAGAACACATCATAAGCACATTCGAGGCACTAGGCAAAGCAGTTCTAGTCCTATTAGAATTGTTCAGGAACAGGGCACTATCATGGGAAATGACTTGAATAATGTAGATATAGAGCGGGAAATGACATTGATTTTAGAAAATCAACTTCATTATTTGGCTATGTCTGACATTATTAATCGTAACCTTGATTTTCTCAGAACAGCAATTACTGAAGGGAGACGGTAATAAATGAGCGTATTTGATTCTTTTCGGATAAGTGCTTCAGGACTTACCGCTGAGAAGTTAAGAATGGACTTGATCGCTAACAACTTGGCTAATGTAAATACGACTCAAACAGAAGAGGGGGGACCTTACCGTCGACAAATGGCGATTTTCCAAGCCATTGAAGATGCTAAGGTAGACAGAAGACAATCAAATAGTAAATTAGCTACCGGTAAGGGAGTAAAGGTGGTTGGTATTTATCACGATCCATCACCGCCACGGCTAGTTTATGATCCTGAACATCCTGATGCTAATGCAGATGGATACGTTGAATTACCGAACATACAACCAGTTAAAGAAATGGTTGACTTAATTTCTGCTTCTAGAGCATATGAGGCAAATATTACAGCAATTAACGCCGCCAAATCTATGGCACAGAAGGCATTAGAAATAGGTAAAGGCTAAGGGAGTGAATTTAGATGAGAATAACTTCTGAATTATCACAGTTGCCAGAGATCGGGTCTAAGCCCGCAAGTATAAAACAGGAGAATAAATTAGAGTTTGGTCAATTATTAAAAGATGCTTTATATGGGGTAAATGATCAAATTCAACAAGCTGAACAGGCAGCTGCCATGTTAGTCAAGGGGGAAATTGAGTACCACGATGCTATGATCATTACTGAAAAGGCAAATTTGGCATTGCAGCTTACATTAGCTATTCGCAATAAAATACAGGAAGCATACCAAGAAATCATGCGTATTCAAGTTTAGCTTCGTAGGGAGATGAAGAATGAAGATGGAACCTATTATAAAATCATTCAAAGAATTATGGGGTAAGTTATCCATGCCAATGCGGATAGGGGGCGGGGTTCTAGTTTTAGGTGTTTTTTTGTCGTTGATGTTTATCGCTCTTTTTTCCTCAACAGATTATCAGCCATTATATACCAATTTAACCCCAGAAGATGCCGCATCAATTGTTACGGTATTACGGGATAATGGTATACCTTATGAATTGAGTGATAATGGTTCTACAATTCACGTGCCTGCAGAACATGTTTATGAAACTAGGCTGACATTAGCTAGTCAAGGGCTGCCTAAAGGTGGAGTTGTTGGATTTGAGATATTTAATACTACTAGACTTGGAGAAACCGAAAGCGATCGAGAGCTGCGTTATCTGGTGGCTTTACAAGGAGAATTAACTCGAACAATTAAGGAGTTAAGTGAAGTTCAAGATGCACGTGTGCATATTGTTTTACCTAGACGAAGTTTGTTTATTCAAGAGTCACAGCCATCAACAGCTAGTGTTTTATTAACTCTGAAACCAGGGGTAACCTTGTCTAAAAAACAGGTTCTTGGTATTACTCATTTGTTATCAACTAGTGTGGAAGGTCTTTTACCTGAGAACATAACGATTATCGATAATCGCGGTAATGTATTAAGTGATAGTTTAAGTCTGCTGGAAACGATTGATAGCGATCTGATTGTTCAAAGAATTCAGATTGAAAGTGTATATGAGAGACAATTATCTAATACATTAACTGCTATGTTAGAGCGTGTTTATGGTGTTGGTAAAGTAGTCGCACTTGTGAATGTTGAATTAGATTTTGATATTAATGAACAATATAGCGAGATTTACCAGGCCCCTACTCCTGATGGAGGCCTGATTCGTAGTGAGCAGACTTATCGGGAAGAGTTTACCGGTTCTACATATTCAGCTATCGGAATACCGGGGGTGGAATCTAATGTTCCCGGCTATGTTGGATTAGATGATTCTGACAGAGTTGATGAATATTCCAAAGTCGATTCAGTACTCAATTATGAGTTAAATAGAATTGAACGGCGATACAATTCTACTCCAGGCAGTATTAAACGCCTAGGGGTGGCTGTCTGGATTAATGGGGAATTAACTGAGGAACAGCTTGAAACTATCGAATCATCGATTATTGGTGCTATTGGTTTACAGCTTGAGCGGGGGGACCAAATTTCTGTCAATAGTATACCGTTTAGGGATGATTTTATGTCATTAGCTACTCAGGACTTATCTTCAGTTCCTAGTCAAAATTTAACACTACTTTATATAATCTTGGTTATCTTGGTATTAGCTGTTATCGTATTGAGTGTAATCTTCTATCAACGGAAGAAGAAATTACAAGAGGAATTATTGGCAGCAGCTCAAGAGGTTCAAGCTGATGATGAGGATGAGCTGTTTGAGCAACCTCGAACTGCTGAAGAGAAACTAAGATTAAATATTTCTAAGCGATTAAGAGAACAGGCTTTGGACAAACCAGAAGAGTTTGCTCAAATGCTAAGAACATGGCTCTTAAATGATTAGGAGGCGTACTAATGGTATCAAAATTATCTGGTAAGGAAAAAGCAGCTATATTGTTAGTTTCTCTCGGTCCTGATGTTTCAGCTCAGGTTTATAAACACCTTCGTGAAGAAGATATTGAAGAGTTAACGTTGCAAATTGCTAGCTTAAAAAAGATCGAACCAGAGGTTCGAGATGCTGTTTTAGCTGAGTTTAATGAAATGCTGACTGCACAAGAGTATATTAATCAGGGCGGTATTGAATATGCAAAGGAGATTCTGGAACAGGCCTTAGGCAAAGAAAAAGCTGAAGCAATCTTGAATCGTCTAACTGCAACGTTACAAGTTAGACCTTTTGACTTCGCCCGGAAAACTGAACCTGGTCAGCTGTTGAACTTTATTCAGCATGAACATCCGCAGACAATTGCGTTGATATTAGCCTATTTGCAACCTGAACAAGCAAGTTTGATTTTGTCGGCTTTACCGCCGGAGAGACAGGTAGATGTAGCAAAGAGATTGGCTACTTTAGATAGAACCACCCCAGAGGTTTTAGAGGAGATTGAAACTACCTTAGAACAACGGTTGGCTGCATTTGCAAGCAATGACTACACCCATGCTGGTGGAATTGATGCAGCAGTTGATATTCTCAACAGTGTTGACCGTACAACTGAAAAGACGATTATCGATGCATTAGAGCAAGAGGATCCAGTATTAGCTGAAGAAATTCGCAAACGGATGTTTGTATTCGAGGATATTATTACTCTTGATGATCGCTCAATTCAGCTGGTAATACGTGAAATCGATTCTAAGGATTTGGCTCTTGCCTTGAAAACAGCTTCTGGCGAAGTTTCAGAGCGAATTTACAAAAACATGTCAAAGCGTGCTGCGGACATGCTTAAAGAGGATATTGAATTTATGGGACCTGTACGACTACGTGATATTGAAGAGGCTCAACAGCGTGTGGTTGCAGTTATTCGCCGCTTAGAGGAAGCTGGTGAGATCATTATTTCTCGCGGCGGGGAGGATGAGTTTGTTGTCTAGGATCATTAAGGCAAGAACACAAGTGACCGCTCCTAAGCAGTTAGCAATTAAACCTACTGAAGAACCAAAAACTCAAATGCCAAAGACAGATAATTTATTGCTGCAAGCCACAAAAAAGATAAGTGAAGCCAATAAGGAAGCAGCCTCGATTATTGAAGCTGCCAAAAAAGAAGCAGAAAATTTGTTAGCCGAAGCAAGACAAACTATTGCTAAAGAAGCAGAAGAAGCAATAAATCGAGCTATGGAACAGGGATATCAGGCTGGTTATGAAGAGGGGTTTGCTGTTGCCAAAGAGGAAGTACAGCAAAAAGTTAAGGCAGCGCTAGCCAAATTAGATGAGATTATTGAAGAAGCTGCTAAAACTAGGAGTCGTTCATTAGCTTTACTTGAGGATGACTTTCTAAAGTTAAGCCTGGTACTTGCCGAAAAAATTATTAAGAGTGAAATTTCCATGAATAAAGATTGGTTACAACCAATAATTGCCGACGTGCTTCATAAACTTGCAGATGTAGAAGAAATTACTATTCGACTTAATGCTGATGATTTCCAACAATTATCTGATCTGGAAAGTTTAGCAAGTATCTCTTCTGCTAAAATTAAATGGGAGCCAGATAAGGCTTTATTACCTGGAAGTTGTTTAATTAGTAGTGAATTTGGTCTGATTGATGCTAGTTTAGATAAGCGTTTTTTAAAGCTTGCTACTAGTTTGCAGGAAGTGATTTTTTATGAGTAATCCAAGACTGGCTCATTACTTAAATGCTGTTGCAGAGATTGATGAGATGGAGCAGATTGGTAAGGTAACCAAGATTGTTGGCTTGACAATTGAGTCGAAAGGGCCAATGGCTAATGTAGGAGACATTTGTCTGATTCAACCTCGTAACGGCAAACCTATTTATGGAGAAGTGGCAGGTTTTAGGGATGAAACCTTGTTAATCATGCCTTTGGCGGAATTGACTGGAATTGGTCCTGGAAGCCAGGTTATCAGTTTGAGTCGCCCTTTAAAAGTTGGAGTAGGGCCAAAGCTATTAGGCCGAATTTTAGACGGTCTTGGAAACCCAATGGATGGCAAAGGTCCATTGGTTATAGAAAAGGAATTGCCCATTGAAAACAATTACGTCCAACCTTTAAACAGACAACGAATTACCAAACCATTATCTGTAGGAGTCAGGGCAATTGATGGTGTTTTGACTTGTGGCCGCGGTCAAAGGTTAGGGATATTTGCCGGTAGTGGTGTAGGTAAAAGTACTTTATTAGGAATGATGGCACGTAATACTGAAGCGGATGTAAACGTCATTGCCTTAATTGGAGAACGGGGACGTGAGGTTAGAGAGTTTATTGAAAACGACTTGGGTCCCGAAGGTTTAGCTAGGTCAGTAGTAGTTGTGGCAACATCCGATCAACCTGCTTTAGTCAGATTAAAAGCAGCGATGGTAGCCACAACTATTGCGGAGTATTTCCGTGATTGCCATAATGACGTATTGTTTATGATGGACTCGGTTACTCGTTTTGCTTTAGCTCAAAGGGAAATAGGGTTGTCGATAGGTGAACCGCCAGCTACTCGAGGTTACACACCTTCCGTGTTTGCTTTATTGCCTAAACTTCTTGAACGGACAGGCCCTGGCGAACATGGTACAATTACTGGGTTTTATACAGTATTAGTGGACGGTGATGATATGAACGAACCGATTTCTGACGCAGTTCGGGGAATTCTTGATGGTCATATTGTGCTGTCCAGGAGTTTAGCAGAAAAACAACATTATCCAGCGATAGATGTATTAGCTAGTGTAAGCCGGGTTATGCCCGCTGTCGTTGATGCTCAACATCTTGACTTGGCTGGCAGGTTAAAAGCACATTTAGCCACATATCGAGATGCTGAAGATTTAATTAATATTGGTGCTTATGTATCAGGTGCTAATCCTGAGATTGATCGAGCTATAGCTTGCATAGAACAAATTAATGGTTTTCTTAAACAAAGAACTCATGAACAATCCAATTGGGAACAGACCCTTCAGCTATTAAAGGCTGCTTTTAGTGAGGATGAATAAAGATGGCCAGATTTAAGTTTCGTCTTGCACAAGTAGCTAGAGTTAAAACGATAATTGAAGAACAAAGAAAACAAGAATGGGCTTTAGCGAATATGCAGCTAATGCAGGCTAAAGCACACTTGATGGATTTAGAAAATCAAAGACAAGAAAGTTTAGAATTTGGTTATCGGGAATTAGGTCTTGCTTATCGACCGTTATTACATCAGTATCTTCAGCATATGGATATGAAAATTGAATTTCAGCAAGAAGTCGTTAATGAAGCAGCAGCCCACGAGCATCGTGCTCGAGAGATCTGGATTAAAGCGAGACAAGAAAAAGAAATGTTAGAGCGTTTAAGGGAGAAAAAATATCAAGCATTTGTTTATGAACAAGCTAGGAAGGAACAAAATCAGCTAGATGATTTAAAGAACAATGTTCCTAGAATTTAAGGAGGATGTTCTGTGTCGAAGTGGATATTGTCAATTCTGTCCCTAATCATTGCAATTTGTACTGCCTTTGTTATTTTAACTATCACAGATGTTATCCCGCAAGAAGCAGTCTGGGAATATGCTGGTACCGTTTCCTGGCTTGCACCTCATGTGGAAACTTATAATATCGGTAAGGAAAGTCAAGAATTTATTGCTGAACAACAAGAACGAATTGATTTAGCATGGGCAGAGATTGAAGAAGCTCGCCAAGCTCTTGCACAAGAGCAAGAAGTTATGGCAAGAAAGGAAGCTTCATTAGCAAGACAAGAGCGAGATTTAGCAGCTAAGATTGAATCTAGGCGAAAGGTCGAACATCTAGCTAGTTTATATACGCAGATGAGACCAAATGAAGCCGTTAAAATTTTGGAGATTATGGATGTGGATTTAATTCTGGAAATCATTTTAGCTATGGATACAGAAACCGCGTCTGCGATTTTAGCAGGTCTTCCTCCGGAAATTGCTGCTACTGTTAGTGAGCAGTTTCAATAAATAAGTTTATCTTGCAAAGGAGGTGAATAAGTGATTGTCGGTATCAATGATATTACACAGCTGTTAGAAACCATTAAACCAGCTAATGCGGCTAAAGGTGCATTAGAACATGAATTTTCAAGTTTGTTGGCTCAGGTTTTATCTGGAGCAACTAATCAGGAAGTAATGGATTTAGATGTTGTAGGTAATTTAAAACAACAGTTGCTTTTAGCACAAGCTGGTCAAGAGCAGCTCTTGGAACTGGATATCAATGAACACGAAGTATCGCTAGAGGGTTTGGTTGCTCAACTAGAAGCGGCTTATTTAAAAGGTGTGGCAGAAGATGAAGTGGCTAGTGAAGATGTAGATAATGAGGAGGCAGTTAGCGAGCAAGCTGTGCCAAACGAATATCTATTCAATGTGCTAGCAAACTTGGCTGCCTTTAAAAGCGAAGAATCTGGAACAAATGATTCTAATATAAGTCGCGTACATCAAGCCGCCCTTCAGCAAAATGTGTGGTACAGTAAGCCAAGTAAAGCAAACGAAGAGTCTAATTTTGCTATTAAAACCAGGATAGGACTTGTTTCAGAGCCAATTAAGCAAACCGACTTAGGAAACATGGATTCTAGTACAGTCATAAATCAGTCAACTGATCATGGAATTGCAGTTGCTAACAGCCAATTTTCCCAAGAAAACTTTGGGGAGTCAATGGTTGATAACCTAAGTACTGCAATAAGTGAAGATGTTTTCGCTGAAGAATTGGTTCAAGTTAATGTTGAACAGCTGCAGAAGAATGTGGAACCTTATCAGCCAAAACTTGCAGCAGGCGAACCATTGAATATAAGTAGACCAATATTCGACGTGTCTAATACTCTTGCAGAGTCTATTGCTCAAGGTGAAACAGAAGAAATATTATTTATACAAACGTCAGTAAATAGTTTTACTCAAGAACTACTAGCTGATAGACTTCAGCGTCAGTCGCACTTGGCTCAACTCCATTCTTCTACTGAACAGGTAGTCGGTGAACAGTTTGACCAGCAGTTGGATGATGAAATATCACCACTAGAAATAGTAGCAAAACCAGGTGAATCTGCTGTTACTCGTGATCAAGAAGTAGATAGCAAAGAATTGATAACTAGCCTAGGACAAGCTAAAGACAAAGGGTCTAAGATAGAAATTGAATCTAGTACAACTGGATTAGACGAACAATTCCAAGCTAAGATTCAACCTGAGAATTCTGTGCAAACGGCTTCTAGCTCAACAAGCACTCCACCAAGGCTAGAGCAAAGTGTTTTCCAACAAGTGGTAGAGAAAATGCATTTCCAATCTGTTGGAGAGCATCATGAGGTTCGAATTCAATTAAAACCCGATCATCTTGGTGAGGTAAAGATTAAATTAGCTATTGAGCAAGGAATAGTTACAGCAGAGTTTGTTATTGAAAGCCAAGCGGTAAAGGAGATTCTATCAGCTCAATTACCTGAGTTGCGTCAAGCTTTACAACAACAAGGAATTAATTTAGGACAGGTTGATGTTAATCTAGGTGGTAATGACAGCGGATATTCTGATGAAACACCACGCAGAAATGTAACAGTAGTTAAATCAAAGGTTTCTCCAAAGGTTCAATTAGATTTAGAACCAGCAATTCGAACAGAAGATTCCTTGTCACAAGTTAATTTACGAGTATAGGAGGTGACAATGGTGAAGGTCTCGAACACAAATACAACTACGAAAAATACAACACAGAACCAAACGTTAGTTAATCAAGAAATTTTGGGTAAAGATGATTTTCTAAAACTTCTGGTAACCCAATTGAGACACCAAGACCCAATCAATCCGGTTGACGACAAAGAATTTATTGCTCAACTGGCACAGTTTAGTAGTTTGGAGCAGATGCAAAACTTATCATCGTCAATTAACATGATGATGGAGTCACAGCAGCGATTAACTGCCTTGTCACAAGCAACTGCAATGATTGGTAAAGAGGTTGAGATTTATAGTCATGAAGGAGAAAGCCTCTACGGTAAAGTAACAGGTGTTCAGTTTCATAATGGTTGGCCAGAAGTAATTGTTGAAGGCAAGACCTATGACTTTACTGAAATAGTTTCGATTTTTGAAGCAGGGGGAGGGGAAGAGAATGCCTAACAATTTCAAAGTACCACGTGGAATCTCCATTGATCCATTAAGACATTCTACTCCTGCTGTTAAGCAACGCAATACCGTTGATACTAGCTTTAATGAACTATTACAGAAACAAATTGGTAGTTCAAGCTTAAGATTTTCTGCACATGCAGAAAAACGTTTGGCTCAAAGCGGTATTAAGTTAAGTGCTAAACAACTTTCTACGCTAGAAAATGCTGTAGAACAAGTTAGAAAAAAAGGCAGTAAAGAATCTTTAGTATTGATGAAAGATCTAGCTTTTGTTGTCAGCGTGGACAACAAAACTGTAATTACCGCAATTGACCAAGGGCGTATGAAAGACAATATCTTTACTAATATCGATAGTGCGATTATAACAGAATAAGGGCTGGACCGAAAGGAAGCCCGCTCTTGCTGATTGACTGATGCAAGAAGAAAGGGAGGAATTTACTATGATGCGTTCATTGTTTTCAGGCGTAAACGGCCTGCAAACACATCAAATCAAGATGGACGTCATTGGTAACAACATTGCTAACGTTAATACACATGGGTTTAAAAGTTCTCGTGTTACTTTTAAAGAAGTGATCAGCCAAACTTTGGCAAATCCCAGTGCTCCAACTAATAATCGGGGTGGAATCAACCCACAACAAGTAGGTTTAGGAGTTGGTATTGGATCAGTTGACGTGATTCATACACCTGGTGGAACACAACCAACATCCAGTGCTACAGATTTAGCTATTCAAGGTACAGGTTTTTTCATTGTATCTGATGGCTCGCAAAACTTTTATACTAGAGCAGGGATTATGGATTTTGATGGAGATGGCAATTTATATTCCAAAGTTAATGGTATGATGGTGATGGGCTATTTGGCTGATAGTAATGGACACATTGCAGAGTCTGGCGGTCAGCTAAGGCCGATTAAGATTACCAATGATGTTAGGACAATTAGTCCAGAAGCTACCAAGAATGTGTATTTTCAAGGTAATTTACAAGGGACAACACCTGCTGATGAAAAAGTTTCGAGAATGTCTACAGTTTATGATTCTAAAGGTGGAGTCCATCGAGTAATAGTTGAATTTACTAAAGGGACAAATCCCAATGAGTGGACATGGGAGGCTTATTTGGAATCAGATCCTGAAAATAAGGTTTCTGGTGGAGATCTAGTTTTTGATACCTTTGGCACTATCACTGGTGATAAGACAGGTACAATCAATTTTGGAATAGGTGGCGCTGAAGCCTTAAATATTACATTGGATTTTACCGGTGTTAGACAATATGATGAAGATACCTCAGTTGTAGTTGCTGGCCGCGATGGTGCTCCAAGTGGTGAATTAGATTCTCTTGCAATTGACCAATCAGGTGTGATTGTTGCAAATTATACTAATGGTAAAAGAAGAAATATTGCTCAAATTGCACTAGCACGTTTTGAGAACCCTGGTGGTTTAGTAAGAGTGGGCGATACCATGTTTGCTGAGTCGGTTAACTCTGGTAATGCAGTAATTGGAAAAGCAAACCGCGGTGGGTTTGGTGATGTTTTATCAAATACTCTTGAAATGTCGAATGTAGACTTAAGTGAACAGTTTACAGACATGATCATTACCCAGAGAGGGTTTCAAGCTAGTTCAAGAATAATCTCTTCTGCAGATGAAATGCTCCAAGAATTAGTTAACTTGAAGCGCTAATTTTAAGGGGAAGGGGTTTTAACCCCTTTCCCGGAAAGAAATGGGGATGCACATGGATCTGGGTTCAGTTTTAGGACTTATACTTGGTGTTGTTCTTCTCGTCTGGGGAATTGTGACCAATGGTGAACTAATAACTTATTGGGACTTTGCAAGTATTTTGATTACCCTAGGTGGAACTATTGCTTCTGTGATGATTAACTTCTCAATGAAGCAGTTAGCGAAGACAGGGTCATTGCTAAAGATTGCTTTTACCAGTGAAGAAAAAGATCCCAATGAGGTAATCGATCTTTTAGTTAGTTTTGCCGAAAGCTCGAGACGAGACGGGTTGTTGGCTTTAGAAGAAAAAATTCAAGATTTAGATGACGATTTCTTGAAAAAAGGTATTCAATTGGTAGTCGACGGTACCGATGCGGACTTAATCCGCAGCATTCTACAAATTGAATTGGCCTTTCTCGAAGAACGTCATCAAGTTGGTCAGAAAATGTTCGATCAAGCAGGTGCCTACGCACCAGCATACGGTATGATCGGAACACTGATTGGTTTAATTGCTATGCTGGTTGATTTAGATGATCCGGATAAAATTGGTGCCGGAATGGCTACTGCACTAATTACCACTTTATATGGTGTGCTGTTATCCAACTTGGTGTTTTTACCAATTGCAGGAAAGTTGAGAGATAAGAGTGCTGAAGAAATCTTACTGAAAGAAGTAATGATTGAAGGTATTCTATCAATTCAAGCTGGGGAAAACCCAAGAATTGTTGAAGAAAAATTGCGGGCTTTTATTCCAGCTAATCAACTAAGTACTTCCAGTCGCGAAGCACAAGAGCGTGAGTTTGCCCAAGAGGGAGTGACATCACGTGTCTAGGGAGAGACTTTCACGGCGAAGAGCCGAAGGAGGTTCCGGTAGTTCATGGTTGAATACCTATGCAGACATGGTTACCCTATTACTGTGCTTCTTCGTATTACTTTTCGCCTTCTCAAATGTTGATGAGCAGCGATTTCAGGCAGTTATGTCCGCACTTCGGGGTAGCTTAGGAGTTTTAGATAGCGGGCCAATCATCAATGTAATTGATACGGATTTAAATAATATATCAGAATTGGCTCGCCAACAGCTAATTGAATTACATCATGATTTGAGTGTCTTGCTTCAAAGTGAAGGTATGGATCGCTCTGTAAGTCTTGCGGTTGATGAACGAGGTTTGACGATTAGATTTGCTGACCAAGTTTTATTCGATTTGGGTAAAGCAGACTTAAAACCTGAGGCTATTCAGATTATAAAAAAGCTGAGTCCAATGCTTAAAGAACTTCCAAATCCGATTCGGATTGAAGGGCATACGGACAATTTACCGATTAATACGCCAATCTTTCCATCAAACTGGGAATTATCAACCCATCGTGCGACGAGTGTAATTCGTTATTTGGTGGAAGAGGAAGGATTTGATCCAACGAAACTTTCAGCCGCTGGGTATGGGGAATATCGTCCAATTGTCCCCAATGATACTGCAGCCAATCGCGGATTAAATAGACGTGTTGATATTATCATTATGAGTATTGATTTATGGGCAGAGGAACCAAATTAATGGGAGGGTGAGTTAGTTGGCAAGAAAAGTTGAAATCGATGTGCGTATTTTGATTTTTGCTGTTGCATTAATTATCATAACATCAGTAGGTAGTGCATTTGCCGCGTACTTAATGATCACCAAAAATATTCCAGGTGTTACGACTGAACCAGGAGTTTATGTACATAAAAGAGAGATAGGGCCAACGTATGAGCTTGGTAATTTTATTGTTAACTTATCTTCTCCAAATGGTTTGCAGTCTAGATTTGTAAGAACCGAAATCGTATTAGAACTTGATAATAGTAAAAATCTAGAGGCTGAAATCCAGCGGCGCGAACCACAAATTAGAGATAGAATTATTTCTATCTTAAGATCCCGCAGTGTTGATCAGCTGAGTAGTCCCGATAGTCTAAATACCCTTAAATTAGATATTGTCACTGAAATCAACAATATGTTAATTTCTGGAACAGTGATGGATGCCTATTTTGTAGATCTAGTAATTCAGTAGATAAGGGGAGTGTCAAATGAGCAAACCTATTTTAACTCCTGACGAGCTAAATGCTTTAATGGGTGGACAGTTTGACTCAGCCAGCACTACGCAAACATTAGAATCATATTTTGAACCAATGCTTTCTTTGTTAGAATCTAAGTTTACTCGCTTATTTGGCTTAAATGTTAGTGTAAGTAACTTTTATGTGCAAAAGATTGATAGTTTAGAGGATGTTGTCGGTGCTGAGCATGATTGTTATGCAACGCCAATACAACTACCTTTTGGTGAGACCTTGGTACTGTCATCAGTTGCTAATGGAGACATTTTAGCCAACTTTTTGGGAGTAGAAATAGAGAAAGCCGTGACACTTTTTGTTGAGGAATATGCCTTAATATTGGCTGATTTTTTCAGTGATAAATTAGAGCGTTTGATTTCTGCTTCTACTTATGATTCTACTTTAATGAGTAAGGAGCAAGTTTTATCATTGCCAGTAGGTTTTCCCAGTTATTTAGTGAGCTTTGACTTGAGTTTTAAAGATAATGATTTAGAGATTAGATTATTAGTTCCTAATGATACTTGTCGGCATATTTTAAAAGATGCCAATCAAGATACTGTGAAAATTACTGGTGCTAGTAAAAGTCAAATGAAAGCGTTTGGTTTTGTTCAACCATTTCAGTTTATGGAGATTAAACAAGAAGTAGTCGCAACAAAAACCGGCGAATCAGTCGATTCAAGCGGTTTAATTAGTGATGTAACTGTTGAATTGAGGGCAGAATTAGGCAGCGCTACAATGACTCTTGGTCAACTAATGAAGCTTAAAGAAGGCGACACTGTTACTTTAGATAAGATTGCTGGAGATTTGGCTGATGTTTATTTGAATGGCCAAAATATTGCGCGGGCGGAAGTTACAGTCTTAGATGATAACTTTGGTTTAAGAATTGTAGATATTGTTCCTCCAGAACAGCGATTAGATAGTTAAGCAGGAATAGCGTGAATGAAGTCGAAAATATCTAGTAGTATCAATACAATATGGAGGAAGTGCTGTGGGTTTTTTTGATAAAGATATTTTATGGGCATTAGTGAAGGTAGTTTTGTTTTTTGTCGTTGCTACTCCACTAATCTATTATTTTACTCGTATCTACGGAAATAAACAGCTAGTCCGCCATAGTGTAGTTATTAAAGAAAGAGTAGTATTAGGCAGCAACAAAATGTTATATGTAGTTGATTGGGAAGGTGAAAGGTTATTGCTTGGTGTTACATCACAGCAAATTAATGTACTCCATAAGTTGGATATATCACCAGCTTCTCAGACAACTGCTGAAGAGCAAGGTGGGGAATGATGGGTTCTCAACTAACAGATTTAGGGTTTCTTCTAACAGATAATCCAGAGCAAATTGCAACGTCGTTACAAATTATAATATTACTAACAGTTTTAACTTTAGCTCCTGCTATTCTGATTTTAACGACCTCATTCACTAGAATAGTAATTTCGTTGTCGTTTATACGTAATGCATTAGCAACGAATCAAATGCCGCCCAACCAAGTGATTGTGGGATTGGCTTTATTCTTGACTTTTTTTACTATGGCTCCTGTTTTCGGACAGATGTGGGATCAAGGTTTAGCTCCTTACTTTGCAGGAGAAGTTAATCTGGAAACTGCATTTGATCTAACGGTAGAACCTCTACGAGAGTTTATGTTCGAACATACTAGAGAGAAAGATTTAGCAATGTTTTTAGATGTTCGCGGTCAAGAACGACCGGAAACAAGACAGGATGTTGATCTTTTAACACTGATTCCTGCCTTTGTTATTTCTGAACTAAAAACCGCATTTCAGATTGGTTTTGTGATTTTCATTCCTTTTCTGGTTATTGATATGATTGTTGCAAGTACTTTAATGGCTATGGGCATGATGATGTTGCCTCCAGTTATGATCTCTCTTCCTTTTAAGATTTTGCTGTTTGTTTTAGTTGATGGCTGGCATTTAGTTGTTCGGTCGGTTTTACTTAGCTATTTTTAATAATTGCTTTTTAAAGGAAGTGTTTGTGTGACCGAAGTTACAGTTATATCTCTTGGTAAAGATGCTATTACAACGGTTTTGTTAGTGGCTGGCCCAGTATTAGGATTTGGTATGTTAGTTGGGTTAATTGTTAGTATTTTTCAAGCCACCACACAAATCCAAGAACAGACACTGACCTTTATCCCAAAGATTATAGCAGTATTGGTATCTTTGATTCTTTTTGGCCCTTGGATGTTACGAGTTTTAATTGATTTTGGCACTAGACTGTTATCTAATCTTGAACACTTTATCAGTTAATGGGGGGGAATTATTTTGCTTGGAATTGAAGGAGTTTTATTAGCCTTCGTACGCTTCAGTGCTTTTACTTTTTCCTTCCCGTTATTTACTCAAAAAAGTGTTCCCTGGCAATTAAAGATTGGTTTTAGTGGATTGTTGGCCTTAATTATTAATCCTCCTAGTGCGCCAACTAGTTCTGATAATTTAATACCATGGGCAGGTTTAATTATGCAAGAAATGCTAATTGGTTTTTTATTAGCATTTCTTGTTTCGCTAGTTTTTGGTATTATTTATTTTACTGGTCAATTGATTGATGTACCAATCGGATTTGGTATGGTTTCCATTTTTGACCCGCAAACCGGAACTCAATTACCAATTTTTTCTAAGTTTTTAGATCTACTAGCTATGCTAGTTTTTTTAAGTATCGATGCCCATCTTTGGATTTATGATGCTTTATTGAAAAGCTATGAGATGATTCCAATTGGTAGTTTTTTTACTCAAGAGATTACATATGAGGTAGTAATCTTCCTTGGTCGAGCTATTTTTAGCGTCGGTTTACAAATTGCATTACCAGTTATGGGTACGATTTTATTAACAGATGTGGCTCTCGGAATAGTTACGAGAGTAGTCCCTCAAATCAATGTTTTTGTAATTGGGTTTCCTTTAAAGATTTCTGTTGGTTTATTTATGATTATTTTATTAATTCCAGTGTATATCAATATCATAGCGAAGTTATTTGGTTACGGCGGCTTGTTATTTCAGCACTTCACAGGAATGATTAGCAGTGTACAATAGCGATTTTAGAATCAATCTACAGTTATTTGCTGGTGAAAAAACTGAACCAGCAACGCCCCGAAGACGTGAAGAAGTTAGAAAAAAGGGTCAGGTAGCTAAAAGTGGTGAGATTGGGACGACCGCTTTAATAATTGCTGGTTTTTGGGCGTTGAAATCTTTTGGATCTAGCATTTTTTCGCGTCTCGGATTGTTTACAACGACTATTTTAAATGATGTAACTCGTTGGGATGGGTCTGCAGATTCTTTGATGAACTTATTTATTTTTGTGGTCATTCAAGGACTGTTAGTTTTATTGCCGATTTTTTTAATATTATTTTTGGTAGCAATTATTAGTCAAGCAGTTCAAGTCGGCTTTATGCTGAACTGGTCGATTATTATGCCTAAATTTTCTCGTATTAATCCGATTGAGGGATTTAAAAGGATTTTTTCGAAGCGGGCTTTTTTAGAATTTGCTAAATCAGTATTCAAAATAGTAATCATCGGTAGTATGGTTTATCAAGAAGTAAAAAAGAGTTTAGAATGGATACCTAATTTACCCCATTTAAGTACAGTCGACGCTGTTGTTATTATTACTCAAACAGTAACAGCACTGGCCTTAAGAATAGGGGTTACTCTTTTTATTTTAGCTGCCTTTGATTATCTTTATCAACGTTGGGAATTTGAAAAAAGTATTAGAATGTCAAAGCAGGAGATTAAAGAAGAATATAAGATGGTAGAAGGGGATCCGCAGATAAAGGCTAAAATTAGACAAAAACAACGAGAAATTGCTACCCGTCGGATGATGGAGGCTGTGCCCACTGCAGACGTAATAGTGACGAACCCGACTCACTATGCGGTTGCTTTATTGTATAAGGCTGATGAAATGGCCTCCCCAGAAGTGGTAGCTAAGGGCGCAGGCGGTACGGCTCTTAGAATTAGAGAAATCGCTAATGAGCATAATGTTCCGACAGTAGAAAATCCTCCGTTGGCACGAACGTTGTTTAAAACTGTTGACATTGGTCAACAAATCCCGCCTGAATTGTATCCTGCTGTGGCTGAGGTTTTAGCTTTCGTTTATCGGCTTAGAAGAAGACGGTAATTAAAGTTGATGGATTTGGAGGATGAACGGATTGTTAAATAGGATTACATCGAATCAAAGACTTTCCGGATTAAGCGACTTGGTAATTGTTTTTGGTGTTGTTTTAATCATAGTTATGATGATTCTACCATTGCCTACATTTTTATTAGATATTTTATTAGCGTGTAATATTAGCATAGCATTGTTAATCTTATTGCTGACGATGAATGTAAAAGAGCCTTTAGAGGTCGCTAGTTTTCCGACTATTTTGTTAATAGTTACATTGTTCCGTCTGGCCTTAAGTGTGTCTTCGACTAAGCTAATTCTTTTAAATGGTTCAGCAGGGAAAATTATTGAGTCCTTTGGCAACTTTGTAATTGGCGGTAACTATGTTGTTGGTTTTATTGTGTTTTTGATAATTGTCGTAGTCCAGTTTTTAGTTATTACTAAGGGTTCAGAACGTGTTGCTGAAGTAGCTGCTCGGTTTACTTTAGATGCTATGCCAGGAAAACAGATGAGTATTGATGCTGATTTAAACTCTGGTTTAATTACAGAAACAGAAGCAAGAATTAGACGAAGAAATGTCGAACGAGAAGCAGATTTTTATGGTGCGATGGACGGTGCTTCCAAGTTTGTAAAGGGAGATGCAATTGCTGGTATTATCATTGTAATCATTGATATTATTGGTGGATTATTAATTGGGATTTTACAATTCGATCTTAGTATTGAACAAGCCTTAAAGAAATACGCTTTATTAACTGTAGGTGATGGACTAGTTTCTCAAATTCCAGCATTATTAATTAGTACAGCAACAGGTATTATTATTACTCGAGCTGGCTCGGATAATAACCTGAGTGAAGATTTATTAACTCAGTTTATGACTAATAGCAAGGTGTTACTAACACTTGGGGTCGTTTTATTCTTATTTTCATTTGTACCTGGGTTACCTTTTTCACCATTTTTCATATTTGCCTTGTTCTTTTCTGGTTTAGGATATTTTAAATATGTTCAACAGCGGGATTTAGAAGAACAAGCTAGCTTAGAACATCATCAAGAAGAAATTGAGGAAAGTAAAAAACCAGAAAATGTGCTGTCTTTGCTTCAAGTTGACCAAGTTGAATTAGAAATCGGTTATAGTTTAATTCCACTTGTAGATACTGAACAAGGCGGAGATATGCTCGAAAGAATTACTTTGATTAGACGTCAATGTGCAATTGAATTAGGGATGATTGTTCCTACCATCAGAATTAGAGATAACTTACAGTTAAAACCGAATAGCTATGTAATTAAGTTAAAGGGAATCGAAATAGGCTCTGGCGAATTAATGATGGATCAGTTTTTGGCTATGGATTCTGGTGGAGTTACAGAGCCGGTTAATGGAATACCTACCAAAGAACCTGCTTTTGGTTTAGATGCATTATGGATTGATGCTCAAACTAGGGAGCGAGCAGAGTTAGTCGGTTATACTGTAGTAGATCCGCCAAGTGTGTTGGCTACTCATTTAACACAAGTATTGAAAGAACATGCCCACGAGTTATTAGGGCGTCAAGAAACTAAAATGCTCTTAGACGGCTTGAAGGAAGAGTATTCGGCAGTTGTCAATGAGTTAGTTCCAGATTTAATGACAATTGGGGAAGTGCAAAAGGTTTTACAAAATTTATTGCGTGAAGGTATTCCTATTAGAAATCTGGTTACTATTTTGGAAACCTTGGCTGATTCAGCTACTATTACTAAGGATACAAGTTATCTAACAGAATATGTTCGCGAAGGACTGGCTCGCCAGATTTCACAAATGTATTTAGAGGACGGTATTTTATCAGTGTTAACTTTAGATCCTCAATGGGAGGAAGCTATTGCTGCAGGTATGGAGCAAACAGAACGTGGAATTTTAGTTTCACTAGATCCTAGGTTGCTGCAAAAGTTATTCTATGAAATTGGACAAGCGTTAGAGGTAGCAACCATGGTTTATCCAATTGTTTTAGTATCACCTACAATTCGGATGGCTTTAAAAAGGTTGACTGAACGAGCGATTCCGAAACTAATCGTCTTATCATTTAATGAAATTGTGCCAGAGATTCAAGTCCAAGCAGTAGGGACGGTGAAATGGCGTGAGGGTTAAACGTTTTAGAGGAAAAACAATGAATCAAGTTGTGGAGCAGATGCGCAAGGAATTTGGTCGCGATGCTGTAATTCTTAATACTAAACGCCTAAAGCAAGGTGGTTTTTTTGGACTATTTGGTAAGACGTATTTTGAAATAATCGGTGCTGTTGATAGTGATAAACAGGAAGAAGTAGCACCGTTAAGAACAGTTAAAAATCAAAAGCCGGAGTTCAACTTAGAAAACCCAGTTAATAACGAACTTAAGAAATTGGAGCAGATTATTGTACCAGATCAGCCTAGCTGGTCAGAAGCAGTTCAAACAGTATATAAAGAGTTGACAAATTTAGGACTGACCCATGAGATTGCTTTTGATTTAGTGAGAATTGCACTGAGCGATTCCCCTGGTCAGTACTGGGACAATCCAATATATTTGATGGAACAAGTTAAAATTTACCTAGCCGATAAATTAGCTGTAAACGAATCTTGGGATTTTGACTCTGAGCGTAAGGTAGTGGCTCTAATCGGCCCTACCGGTGTGGGTAAGACTACTACAATTGCTAAAATTGCTGCTAAATATCAATTGTTTTCTAATTGCAACGTCGGATTAATAACGCTTGATACTTACCGGATGGCTGCTGTGGAACAATTGCGTACTTATGCAGAAATCATTGATATTCCCTTAGTTGTTGCTTACAACTTGGATGAGTTAGAGCAAGCTTTAGAGACAATGAGCGATAAAGATTTGGTATTAGTAGATACAGCCGGTCGCAGTCATTTTAATGAACCACAGATGCATGAGCTAGGTCAATTACTAGATGTTTTAGATGCTGAAACTTATTTAACGATCAATGCTTGCACCAGAAATGAGGATTTAGCTGCAATTGTTGCAGTATATAAGCAGTTTGGCTTTGATCGATTAATTATTACCAAATTAGATGAAACTCAGGTCTATGGTATCTTATTGCAAGCACCTTTGCTAGCTGACGCTCCGATTGCTTTTATAACTACAGGACAAAGTGTTCCTGATGATATTGAGATTGCCGAAGCAAACCAATTACTTCAGCTAGCTTTGGGGGAATAGTATATGAAAGATCAGGCATATGTCTTAAGGAGATTGGTTAAAAATCGAGATCGTGGTTCTAAAACCCGTATTATTGCTATAACTAGTGGCAAGGGTGGCGTTGGTAAGACTAATTTGTCTGTTAATTTGGGTCTAGCTTTAATTAATCTAGGGCAAAAAGTAGCGTTATTAGATGCTGATTTAGGCCTTGCTAATGTGGACATGCTGTTAGGAATTTTTCCAGAATACACATTGACCAATGTATTAAAAGGTGAAAAAAATCTAAATCAGATATTGCAAACTGGACCGTTAGGCTTACAGGTAATGCCAGGTGGTTCTGGTGTTTTCGAATTAGCTAATCTAAATCAGTTTACTCTTGAACGGTTGATTCATTCATTGGAAAATTTGGATGGACAATTTGATTATGTCTTAATTGATACTAGCCCGGGGCTTGGCTCAGCTGTGATAAATTTTATTCTGGCAGCAGATCAAGTTCTTGTAGTAACTACAACTGAACCAACAAGCATTACAGATGCATATGGGCAGATCAAAACCATACTGCAAAGGAATCCAGATTGCAATATTCACTTAATTGTTAACCAGGCAAGCTCTCCTGCTCAGGCACAGAGTGTTTGGGAACGATTGAACACGGTTGTTCAACGGTTTTTAAGGGGGAATGTTCAATTTGGGGGTTATATTTTAGCTGATCATCGAGTTAAACAAGCTGTTAGCCAGCAAAAACCGTTTATTGTTGCTTATCCGAACTCAAGTGCAAGTCGATGTGTAAACCAAATAGCTAAAGGAATTGTAGATACTCAATTTGAAATAGCAAAAGATGAAAACGAAAGTGGATTAAAAGGTTTGTTTAATAGACTATTTCAGCTATCCACAACTAAAAGGTAAGGAGCTTGATCTATGGTTCTAAAACCTAATGAGATTATTCATGTTAAGTTGAAGAATGATTCTGGGGAGCAGGTTTATCTTAGTCGTGTTGAAGATGTGTCAGGTAATGAAATAATGATTGCCGCACCAATTGAAGGCGGAGCAATAGTTCCAGTCCACCTTGGTTCCAAAATAGAGATTACAGTAAAAAAAGAAGATCCAGTTCAACAAGGGCGGTTTCAAGCTGTTGGTATCTTAAAACAACGAAATTCGAGAGGAAGAGTACCAGTTTTTATTGTTGAGTTAACAGGTGGATGGAAAAAAATTCAAGAACGGAACTTTGTGCGAGTTGAAGTCTTATTAAATGGAGCTTTTGCTCCTATTTTAGAAGGAGATAAGATTAGCGCAAAAAGTACTGATATTTATATAAAAGATTTGAGTGGTGGAGGGTTTCTCTTTGCTCATGACGAAGAAATAAGTGTCGGGACGGACTTGATGTTTACAATCAAACTGTCTAAAGACACAGTAATTTCCTGTCAAGGACGAATAATGCGTGTCAAGCAGGTAGATGGCACCTATGAATACGGAGTTTCTTTTGTTGATCTAGACGAATCAAGTCGGCAGAAAATCATACAGTTTGTTTATAGAAGACAATTAGAAATCTATAAAAAACTTGAGAAAGGACAGCCGTAGAAAGTTGGTCATTATGGATATGAGTAAAGATGATCTTACCACAATTTGGCAAGAGTTTAAGGATACACATAATGCTAAAGCTAGAGAAAAGCTAATCGAGCATTATATCCCTCTTGTTCAGTACTTAGTGGGTAGGGTGGCGATCCATTTACCAGATAATGTAGATACACATGATTTGTTAAGCTATGGTATTTTTGGGTTAATGGATGCCATTGATAAATATGATTTAGGCAGAGATATTAAATTTGAAACCTATGCTAGTACGCGAATTCGTGGTGCGATTATTGACGGCTTACGTTCCACAGACTGGATTCCCCGCAGTGTACGAAGTCGAGCTAGAGAAGTTAACAAAGTTACTCGGGAGTTGGAAAACAAATTAGGGCGCAGTCCATCTGATCAGGAAGTAGCAGTAGCTTTAGATATGTCACTGCCAAAGTATTATGAAACTTTGGAGCAAATTCGAACTTTAAATTTGTTGTCTTTAGATGATACGATTAATACAGGAAGTGATTCCGAGCCTATTAGATTGATTGATACAATCACTGATGAAAATTCACAAGTTGACAGTGACTTACTTGAGTCGGAATTAATGGAAGAATTGGCAAGGGCTGTAGACGAATTACCAGAAAGGGAAAGATTAGTTATTTCCCTTTATTATCATGATGGATTGACGTTAAAAGAAATTGGTCATGTTTTGGAAGTTTCTGAGTCTAGAGTTTGTCAAATTCATGCTAAAGCCATTAATTTCTTGCGTTCACGGCTTAAATGGCTGTGGAACGACTAAGGAGGGGCAACATTGTCAATTAAGTTTCCAGATTGGCAAGTGTTGGTTACGCGAACTGATCAGATTCCAAAGATAACACGGGAAGGCGATCCTACTGGTGCTGCTGGTAGAATGACTCCTGCTGTATTGGTTGAATATGAAAATCGACCTAGAAGAGTATCAGAGAGTCTAAAAAAAGAACGTATACGAGATAAAAAAGAGCGAGATTCTAATAATAAGGGCAAAAGCTCCCAACGAATGCAGACTAAGGGGAGAAATTTTGATATAAGAGCCTAGACACCGGAGGTCAAAAATGAGCCAATTAATGATGTTTTTGCTTGGATTAATTGTGGGTATAGTAATCGGTGTTTTGGGTACCAATTTATGGAGAGTTTCTTCTACGAGATTTAAAATTGATCAAGAGTTTGCAACTCTGGAAGATACGTTTGAACAGTTTATGAAAGAATTAGACCAAAAATATCAAAAAATAGTAGAAGAAATTGCAGAACGCGAAGCCAAGCTATATACCTTATATAATAATATCCAATCAAAAACAGAAAAGATGTCTCAAGATAAGAGAGCTGTTAGTAATCAGCCTAAAAACAGAAAAACTAAGTCTAATACGTCAAAAATTCAAAATATAAAAGCATTATTAGCTGAAGGTCAAATACCGGAGTCCGTTGCCAAGCAATTAGGAATTGGTAAAGGCGAGGTTGAGCTTTTGCTAAGATTGGAAAATATGCAAAATAGTGATTGATTAACCTTTAGTTGTGTGGTAAACTATTCTAGGTGTTAAAAAACACACGTTTACTGATGGTAGCAATTGTGCCTGATGGTGTTGTTACTAGATGAAGTAAACGGAGGACTAACAAAACGAGAGGAGGTGGGCGTCTTGGCGGTAATCTCTATGAAGCAATTGCTAGAAGCAGGCGTTCACTTTGGTCACCAAACTAGACGTTGGAACCCAAAAATGGCTGAGTACATCTTCACTGAGCGTAACGGTATTTACATCATCGATTTACAAAAAACTGTTCGCAAAGTGGAAGAAGCCTATGCATTTATCCGCGATATAGTTGATCAAGGTGAAAGTGTACTATTTGTAGGTACCAAAAAGCAAGCCCAGGAAACAATTAAAGAGGAAGCAGAAAGATGTGGCATGTTTTATGTTAACCAACGTTGGTTAGGAGGCATGCTCACCAACTTTAAAACCATCAAAACTCGAATTGCTCGTCTTCAAAAGTTGGAGCAAATGAAAGAAGATGGTACATTCAATATCTTACCTAAGAAGGAAGTTCAAAAATTAGAAAAAGAACTAGAAAAGCTTAATCGTTTCTTAGGTGGAATTAGAGAGATGAAAGATCTGCCAGGTGCTTTGTTTGTTGTGGATCCTCGTAAAGAGCGTATTGCTGTAGCAGAAGCTCGTAAGCTTGGTATCCCTGTGGTAGCTATCGTGGATACAAACTGTGATCCAGACGAAGCAGATTATGTAATTCCTGGTAATGATGATGCTATTCGCGCTGTTCGTTTATTAACTGCTACAATCGCTAATGCTGTAATCGAAGCTCGAGAAGGCGTTGCTATTGAAGTTAGTGATGACGGAGATGCTGATGTGAATCCAGATAGCGATGAAATTGTAGCCACTGATGTTGAAAAAGATGAGTAGTTTTTAAAACTATTAATTATAGGAGCTTAAAAGGCTCCTCCTTTTTCTGATTTTTAATTTAAGGAGGGATATAAGTGGCAAATATTACTGCAGCAATGGTTAAAGAATTACGTGAAAAAACCGGTGCTGGTATGATGGATTGTAAAAAGGCTCTAACCGAAAAGAATGGTAACATGGAAGAAGCGATTGCATACTTAAGAGAAAAGGGATTATCTGCAGCTGAGAAAAAAGCTGGTAGAATTGCTGCTGAAGGTTTAGTTGAGTCATATATTCATTCCGGTGGTCGGATTGGTGTTTTAGTAGAAGTAAATTGTGAAACAGACTTCGTTGCTAAAACAGCTGAATTCCAAGAATTCGTTAAAGATATTGCTATGCACATTGCAGCTGCTAATCCTCAATATGTATCTCGTGAAGAGGTACCAGCTCCAGTTATTGAATCTGAAAAAGCTATTTATAGAGCCGCTGCTCTAAATGAGGGTAGACCTGAAAGAGTTATTGATAAGATCGTTGAAGGTCGACTCGATAAATTCTTTAGTGAAGTTTGCTTATTAGAACAAGCTTTTGTTAAAAATCCTGATATTACTGTTGGTCAGCTTGTTACTGATAAAATTGCCACAATTGGTGAAAATATTAATATTCGCCGTTTTGTTCGTTTTGAACGTGGTGAAGGTCTCGAAAAACGGCAAGATGATTTTGCGGCAGAGGTTATGTCTCAAATCAAATAAGAGAACACCTTTTTTGGTGTTCTCTTTTTGTGTGAGTGTTTTGGGAAAAAAAGGGATATTTAATTCAATGAAGAATATTGTAGGGAGAGATTTTAATGGAACCAAAGTATAAACGAATAGTTCTAAAGCTGAGCGGGGAGGCTTTAGGAGGCGAAGAAGGGTATGGAATAGATCCTACAGTAGTCTTTAATATTGCCAATGATATTCAAGATATTGTTAACCTAGGTGTACAAGTTGCTGTTGTGGTTGGCGGAGGAAATATTTGGCGGGGAGCCACAGGTAGTGCTAAAGGCATGGAGCGCAGTCAAGCTGATTATATGGGTATGCTAGCCACTGTTATTAATGCTTTAGCTTTACAAGATGCCTTAGAAAAGATTGGCATTGCTACCAGAGTCCAAACAGCAATTGAAATGCGTCAGATTGCCGAACCGTATATTCGACGTCGGGCAATTCGTCATTTAGAGAAGGAACGGGTAGTTATTTTTGCTTCTGGTACAGGTAATCCTTACTTCTCAACAGATACGACTGCCGCTTTAAGAGCTGCAGAAATTGAAGCCGATGTTATTTTAATGGCCAAAAAAGGCGTAGATGGTGTATATGATTCTGATCCGCGCCTGAATCCTAGTGCCAAGAAGTTTGAGCGTTTAGACTATATTGATGTATTGCAACGGAATTTGGGTGTGATGGATTCAACAGCCACATCATTGTGTATGGACAACAAGATTCCAATTATTGTATTTGATTTTTATGAGCCAAAAAGCATTTATAAAATTGTTACTGGTGAAGATCTAGGTACATATATAGGAGGGGTATATAATGATTAAGGAGCTTCTTAAAGAAGGCGAAGAAAGAATGCAAGCAGTGATTAATGCTACTAAAAATGCTTTCGCGGCTGTACGGACAGGCCGCGCCAATCCAAATATTTTAGATCGTATTACTGTTGATTATTATGGTACTCCAACTCCGCTGAATCAGTTAGCAAATATTTCTGTTCCAGAGGCTAGATTGCTTGTTATTCAACCATGGGATAAATCTTCTATCAAGGAAATCGAAAAAGCAATTTTATCGTCAGATTTAGGTTTAACTCCAACTAATGACGGTAATGTTATTCGGATTGCTTTTCCTCAGTTAACAGAAGACCGTCGCAAGGAGTTAGTGCGCGTAGTACGCAAGGATGCAGAGGAATATAAGGTGGGCGTGCGCAATGTCCGTCGTGATTTAAATGAGTCTATTAAAGCCTTAGAAAAAGAGGGCGAGATTTCTGAGGATGAAAGTCGCCGTTATTTAGAACAAGTACAAGAGTTAACAAATGAATATGTTGAAAAGATCGATCAGTTGTTAGAGATCAAAGAAAAGGAGATATTAGAAATTTGAGTTCAATCGATTGGTCTTTAATAATCGGATATACATTAGAAGATGCTCTTGAATATATCAAAGAAGAGGGGGATACTTACCAAGTTCAGGTAACCTATCCTCCTAAAAAAAGAGCATCACAAGTAGATGTTGATTATGATGAGTTAAGGGTTATTTCCGTTCGTCAGCAGGATAGTTTTGTTGAACTGATTTGTGCTGAGATGGATTGGACCGTTAGTTAGGAGGAGAATGCCAATGCATCAAAGCAAGACAGACAAGCCACTAAAAATTCCCCAACATGTTGCAATTATCATGGATGGTAATGGCAGATGGGCAAGGCAGAAGTTCCTACCTCGACAATTTGGTCATAAAGAAGGCGTGAATAGCTTAAAAAGGATAGTAAAACACTGTGTTCATTTAGGGATTAAAGTTTTGACTGTTTATGCTTTTAGTACAGAGAACTGGGCTCGTCCTGAAGAAGAAGTTAGCTTTTTGATGAGTCTGATGGAAAAGACTATCCACACTGAAATTCAGGAGTTAGATGAACAAGGCGTTCGAATCAGAATGATCGGGGATCGAACCACTTTATCACAACAGTATCGTCAGTTATGGGAAAGAGCTGAAGAACGCACACACTCCAATAATATATTGCAGCTAAATATAGCCTTTAATTATGGCGGGCGCAATGAGATAGTAAATGCTGCTCGCAGTTTAATTCAGGATGTGTTAGCTGGTAAGTTAACCTTTGCTGATATTACTGAGCAACAGTTTAGTAACGCTTTATATACGCAAAATCTTCCAGATCCGGATTTAATTATTCGTACTGGCGGCGAATATCGGATGAGTAATTTTTTACTATGGCAAGCAGCTTATGCTGAATGGTATTTTACTGATGTTTTATGGCCTGATTTTGGTACTGAGGAATTCGAAAAGGCCTTAGAAAGTTACACATACAGAGAACGTCGCTTTGGACGAGTATTGGAAAAATAATGGATGAGGGATTGACTTGAAGAACAGAATTATCACTGCAGTGTTAGGAATCCCCTTATTATTATGTATTATGTACTTAGGGGGCATCTATCTCAAAGTATTAGTGGCTTTATTAGTGTTTCTTGGTTTATTTGAATTCAGCCGTTTTTTTCAAACAAAGGTTTTTTGGGATTATCTGGTAATAGCAGGACTATCTTTCTTAATCCTGGCATATATTGGATTGCACGACTCTCATTTTGCCTTATGGTTTTATTTTCAACTTTTTTATTATTTGCTCCGAGTGCTTTTATCTGGGGAAAAACCTGTTGAGCATGGTTGGCATTTATTTACTGTTTTCTATGTAGTAGGATTATTTAGTTTTATTTGGTTGATTAGAGATAAGTTTGGTTTTCAGTGGCTGCTTTTTGGTTTGTTAGTTACTTGGGCTACTGATACGGGAGCTTTTTATACTGGGATGCGTCACGGTAAGCATAAACTAGCACCAACCATTAGTCCTAACAAAACTATTGAAGGAGCTTTAGGCGGTTTAGTTTTTGCTGTAATTACTGGATTAATATTTGCAGGTTTTACTGGATATAAGCTCTGGCCTTTAGGTATCTTAGCATTATTTTTATCTATTATGGGTCAGATTGGAGATCTTGTTGAATCGGCAATTAAGCGAGAGCGGCAAGTAAAAGATTCGGGTAAGATATTACCGGGTCATGGTGGGATTTTAGATCGATTTGATTCCATTTTATTTGTAGCTCCATCCCTATATTTTGTTTTAGACTTTATTCTTAATATAGCCTAAAAAATTACCTGACCCGTGGAGGCGACTATGAAACAAATTGCATGGTTAAGCGCGGGTCTGTTTTTAATAACAGCTTTATTAGTAATCAAGTATTTTTTAAAGCTTTTCAGTCCATTGTTATTAGGGACAGTCATCGCTTTAGCGATCTATCCTTTTGTAGACCGACTAGAAAAACAAGGTTTACCCCGCTCGATTGCTTCAATGTTACTTATTGGTTTAATCTTGATAACTATGGTTTTTCTTTTAGGCATCGCCGTTACAAGTTTATGGCAAGAAGCAGGTCAGTTATTGGAGATTATCCAGTTTATAGCAACTGGAGAGTCTCCTTTTGCCAAATTGATAGTTAAAGTTGAACAAAATTTGCTGGAGTTTGTTTTCTATTTGTTTCAGCAGCTAGCGGAAGTGTTTGCTAATCTTCCAACTTTTATGTTCCATTTTTTTGTAATTGCTTTAACTGCTTTTTTACTTTGTCGTGATAAACCGATCCTAATTGCTTTTCTTTTAACTAACGCACCTCGAAGTTTTGTAAGAAAATTAACCATATTTAAGCAAGAAGTGGTGCAAGGATTACTAGCATATATTAAAATTCAGCTGTTTTTAATGGCTATTTCCGGCGGATTGTCATTAGTCAGTTTTTTCATGATTCAATTGCCATACCCTTGGTTATTAGCCAGTGTTGTAGCGTTTTTAGATTTAATACCAATGGTAGGGCCAAATTGGCTTTATTTTGTTTTAGTAATGTTTTATATAATACACAAAGAACTGTTAAAAGCAGTGGTGGTTATTGGAGTTTGGCTTTTAATTTCATTAATAAGAAATTTGTGGGAACCGCGGATTATTGGGCAACAATTAGGCTTACATCCCTTAGTTAGTCTATTAGGCATTTACATTGGAGTGGCTATTTTAGGTTTTTCTGGCTTTATAATTGGTCCGTTGTTAATGATCTGCTGTAGAAGCTTTTATAATTTATTAATTAATCCGGAATTATAGATGAGTGATTGAGAAAGGAATAGCAAAATGCTAAATATTGCAATACTAGGTTCAACAGGTTCAATTGGAACACAAACATTAGAGGTAATAAAACATTTACCTGATTGTCAAGTATTTGGTCTGAGTGCTAATAGCAATGTGGCTCTGCTGAAAGAGCAAATCAATATACATCAGCCTAAAATGGTAGTTATCGGCGATCAGAGCAAAGTAAAAGAGTTAGGAAAATGTTCTGGTGTATCGATCTCTGCTGGCAATGATGGTTTGTGTGAACTCGCCAGTCATCCAGAGGTTGATCTGGTAGTTGTTGCTTTAGTTGGGGCAGCAGGTTTACAACCAACTATTGCTGCTTTACAGGCAGGTAAGCGGGTTGCGTTAGCTAATAAGGAAACCTTAGTTGCCGGTGGTCATTTAGTGATGGAGTATCGGGAACAATTAATTCCTATTGACTCTGAACATAGTGCTATTTGGCAATGCTTGGACGGAAAAAATATTAGTGAAGTTAAAGAAATTATATTAACGGCATCTGGAGGACCTTTTTTAAATTACACAGGAGAATTAGCGAAGGTAACCGTTATGCAAGCCCTAAAACATCCGAATTGGGATATGGGGGGGAAAATTACCATTGATTCTGCCACGCTAATGAATAAAGGTTTAGAAGTGATTGAAGCTCATTGGTTATTCGGTTTTGATTATGATAAAATTGAAGTAGTTATTCATCCACAGAGTATTATTCACTCCATGGTTCGTTTTTGTGATGGAACAATTATAGCCCAATTAGGTACTACTGATATGCGATTACCAATTCAATATGCCTTAACATATCCCCAAATCAAACCGTCAATTGTTCCTGACTTGGACTTAACTAAATTAAGTGAATTAACCTTTGCTAAGCCCGATTTAGAACGATTTCCTTGTCTCAAATTAGCTTATCAGGCTGGTAAAATAGGAGGCACTTTACCGACGGTAATGAATGCTGCAAACGAAATAGCAGTTGAATTGTTTATGCAAGAAAAAATTAGTTTTACAGCAATTCCTCAGCTGATTGAAATGGTAATGGAGGAACATCAGCCCATTTTTAACCCTACATTAAATGAAATTTTAGAAATTGATATTAGTGCTCGAGAAGCTGCAATGAAGGTGGCTAATCAGCTAAAGGGAAGGATGAAGTAGAATGCAGACTCCAATAGCTTTCATTGTTGTTTTTGGTACAATTGTTTTTTTTCATGAATTAGGTCACTTTTTAGTTGCAAAACTAGCCGGTGTTACTGTTTTTGAATTTGCTTTAGGTTTTGGTCCGGCTATCTTAAAGAAAAAAATCGGACCAACCACTTATGCAATTCGAATTATTCCCTTAGGCGGATTTGTTAAGTTAGCCGGAATGGATGAACCAGAGGATATTCGTGACGATGTGGATGTGGAAGATCCAGGTAATTTTAATAACAAATCATTATTTGTGCGAATGGCCACAATTGCTGCTGGTCCATTAATGAATTTTGTATTTGCTGCGATTGTTCTTACCTTATCGGCGATGTTAATTGTTATACCGCCTACGATTCTCTATGTAGAACCAGAATTTCCAGCACATGAAAGTGGATTGCGTCCTGGCGACCAAGTAGTTGCTATTGATCAACAACCAGTTAAGACCACTGAACAAGTTGTTTCGCTCATTAAGAATTCAGCGGGAAAAACCATTACTTTGCAAGTGGAGCGCGAGAAGGAAAGTATAGACATTCAGATTACACCTCATGGTGAAGCTGGAGAAGGAATAATTGGAGTTCATATTCAAGACAAGCAAAGACAACCATTCTTCCAATCCCTAGCCACCGGCGTGCTCCATACTTGGGAGTTGACTAAAACCTTGGTTATTGCCTTGAAAGAGATGGTTTTTGGTCAAATGAAATTAGAATTATCAGGTCCAATTGGAATATATCAGCATGTTGGTGAGTTTGCTAAAGAGGGTATTGGCAGTTTAATGTATTTGCTAGCAGTTTTAAATGTTAATCTAGGCTTGCTAAATTTGTTGCCCATTCCTGTTTTAGATGGCGGTTGGCTAGTTCTTTTTGCCTATGAGGCCGTGCGGGGACGCCCAGTTAAGCCAGAACATCGAGGTATAGCTCAGTTTATTGGATTAGTTTTATTATTATTTCTAATGATTTTTGCTACGTATAAAGACATAGCACGATTGAACTTATTTTCTTAGAGGAAGATAAATATGAAAAGACGAAATAGTAGAATAGTTCAAGTTGGCCAGGTACAATTAGGCGGTGATGCGCCTATAATTGTACAAAGCATGACTAATACGGATACTAGGGATGTTGAAGCTACTGTTAAGCAAATTCACCAATTAGAAGAAGCTGGTTGTGAAATAGTTAGACTAGCTGTTGTGGATCAGGAGGCCGCTTTAGCGATTGCTAAAATAAAAGCAAAAACTAACTTACCTTTAGTTGCAGATATTCATTTCGATCATCGGTTAGCTTTAAAAGCGATTGAAAGCGGTGTAAGTAAGTTACGAATTAATCCAGGGAATATCGGTTCTTTGGACAAGGTTAAAGAAGTGGCAGCAGCTGCAAAAGCGGAGGGAATTCCGATTAGAATTGGAGTAAACTCAGGCTCGTTATCTGCTGCAGCAGTGGCTAAATACGGAAGAACTGCCATGGCAATGGTTGAAAGTGCTTTAGAACATGTAGCAATTTTAGAGACTCTAAATTTTTATGATATCGTGGTTTCTTTAAAAGCAACCGATATTTTCTTAACCCTAGAAGCGTACAAGTTAATGGCCGAAAAAGTGGACTATCCTTTACATTTAGGAATAACAGAAGCAGGCACCCAGTGGTTTGGTACAATTAAATCCGCCGCTGGATTAGGTGCCATTTTATCGCATGGAATTGGTGATACAATTCGTGTTTCATTAACAGGCGATCCAGTGGAAGAGGTGCGGGTGGCTTGGGCTTTGTTAAAATCTATGGGATTACGAAAAAGAGGCCCGGTTTTTATTTCTTGCCCTACTTGTGGCCGAACTGAAATTCCATTAACTGAAATAGCTGCAGAAGTTGAACAGCGCTTAGCTCATCTTACAAAACCTTTAACCATTGCAGTGATGGGTTGTCCAGTTAATGGACCAGGAGAAGCTAGGGAGGCAGACTTGGGGATTGCTGGAGGGAAAGGTTTTGGGATTATCTTTCGTAAAGGGGAAATCCTGCGTAAAGTACCGGCACAGCAAGTAGTTGATGCACTGGTTCAAGAAGCGTTAGCACTAGAAGAGGAATAACTTTTTGGGAGGTCTATTTTTATGAGAGCATCAAAATTATACGCACCTACCTTACGGGAGGTACCAGCTGAGGCAGAGTTAATTAGCCATCAATATATGTTACGCGCTGGCTTAATGCGTAGATCTAGTTCGGGAATGTATACCTATTTACCTTTAGGATTAAGAGTGTTGCAAAAAATTGAAACAATTATACGTGAAGAAATGAATGCCGCAGACGCTCAAGAACTTTTATTACCGATTGTTCAGCCTGCTGAACTATGGCATGAAACTGGTAGATGGGCTGATTATGGCGATGAAATGTTTCGCTTAAAGGATCGACATGGGCGAGAGTTCTGTCTTGGCCCAACTCATGAGGAGATTATTACTGCTTTAGTGCGCTTAGACGTAAGCTCTTATCGTCAATTACCACTAAGGCTTTATCAAATTCAAAATAAATACCGGGATGAAATTCGTCCACGCTTTGGTGTGATTCGTGCCCGAGAATTTATTATGAAGGATTGTTATTCTTTTGATAAAGATGATCAGCAAGCAAACTTAAGCTATCAAGCAATGTACAATGCTTATGATCGAATTTTTAAACGGTGTGGATTAGATGCCAAACCAGTAGAAGCTGATTCTGGTGCAATTGGCGGCGATAGTACCCATGAGTTTATGGTACTTGGCGAAGCGGGAGAAGCATTAATTGTTTACTGTCCACAATGTGATTACGCAGCCAATGTTGAACGGGCTGAGTGTAAAGAAGTTGAAAAGGTGGAAGAGGAGTTATTACAACTAGAAGAAATCGCAACTCCTGAAGTAAAAACTATTGAGCAATTAAGTGAATTCCTCAAGGTAGAGGAAAGCAAAATTATTAAAACTATCATTTACTTAGCAGACCAAAAGCCTGTTGCCGTTTTAATTAGAGGAGATCACCAGGCTAATGAAGTTAAGATTAAGAAGTATTTAAATTGTACTCAGTTAGAATTAGCAGATCCAGTAACAATTGAAGAAGTTACTAAAGCACCTGTAGGCTTTGCAGGTCCAATTGGTTTAGATATTCCAATTTATGTGGACTATGCGGTAGCTAGCATGGTAAATGGAGTAGCTGGAGCTAATAAAGTTGACACACACATTGCTAATGTAAATATTGATCGGGATTATCAAGCAGCTGCGATAGTAGATTTAAGACAAGCTGAAGCAGGCGATCAATGTTTACGCTGTGGTGGTAACCTCGAAACAGCGCGGGGTACTGAGGTTGGTCAAGTATTTAAATTGGGTACTAAGTACTCAGAACCATTAAAAGCAACATTCTTAGATGAAAATGGTAAAGAAAAACCATTTATTATGGGATGTTACGGTATTGGAGTAAGTAGAACTATGGCGGCAATCATTGAGCAACATCATGATCAAGACGGTATTTGCTGGCCATTAAGTGTCGCACCTTATCAAGTAATTATTGTACCTGTGAATTATAAAGATGAAGAACAACGAAAAGTAGCAGAACAGCTTTATCAGTCGTTAAGGGATCTAGGCTTTGAAGTAGTTTTAGATGATCGGTTAGAAAGACCAGGTGTTAAATTTAAAGACGCTGATTTAATCGGTTTTCCTTTACGAATTACAGTTGGTCCAAGACAATTGCAAGAGGGAAAAGTGGAAGTTACTATTCGTTCAACTAAGGAGCAAATTCCTGTATCATTATCAGAAGTTGAAGATTGGGTGTCTAAATTCATCAGAGGTTAGGAGAATGCCCTGTGAAGGTTGCGGCAATTGTTCCAGCGTATAATGAAGAACAAACTGTAGGTGATGTGGTCAGGTGTTTGAAAGCATCACCTTTAATTGCCGAAGTAATTGTTGTTAGTGATGGCTCTAATGATCAAACTGCCATTAGAGCAAAAGAAGCTGGTGCTATAGTTGTTGAACTAAAAGAAAATGTTGGTAAAGGTGGAGCGATGAAAGAAGGCACAGCTCATACTGATGCTGATATTTTTCTGTTCATTGATGCAGACTTAGTTGGTTTAACACAAAACCATATTTCCAGGCTATTAGAACCAGTGCTTAATGATCAAGCAGAAATGACTGTAGGTGTTTTTGAAGATGGTCGTTTAGCAACAGATTTAGCTCAAAAAATAGCACCATTTTTATCTGGACAAAGAGCAATTAGGCAGGAGTTGTTTAAATCCATACCTGAAATAGAACATAGTAGATATGGCGTTGAAATGTCGCTCTCACGCTATGCAGACAAGCATAATGTAAGGGTGAAAATGGTTAGTTTGCCAGCTTTATCCCAGATTATGAAAGAAGAAAAAAGAGGCATAGTAAAAGGTTTTTGCTTGCGCTTAAAAATGTATTGGGAAATTTTACGTACTGCAAAATTGTAACTCCCAGCCTAGCTGGGAGTGTTCTTTATAGGAGGTGAATGGCATGAACCGGGTTTATATTATCCAACCGGAGAACAACGATATTCTTACCCAAGTTTCCACGGATCCATTAGTTAGTTCCGTTGAAATCTTACAAGTTCAGGTTGAACCTGAACACCGCCGCTGGAAAGTGCTATTCGCTGGTAAACCAAGAGGAACAGCCAGTTTTTGGCAACAGTTAGCTGATCAGTTAACAAGCAGAATTCCAGAGATTGATCAAGTTATTTTTCAATGGGAAGAGCAGTTAGAGGAAATAGAATCTGATGATTCTGATCAAAACTATATGGAAAATATCTTAAAAAACTTTAAAGGACCAGAAGTAAACAATACCAAACCTGCTGTTAATAACAGTTATAATGGTAATGGCAACCGTAGAAGTAGAAGTCGTAATAGCAATTTATTAAGACCTATTTCTGAGGAGCCAATGTTAATTAGAAACATTTTCGAAGAAGAACAAGGGGTTACAATTGCCGGAGAAATTATAGATTACCAGCAAAGAACAACTAGGTCAGGCAAGATATTAGTAACTTTTGACATTTATGATCGGACTGATTCCATAACTTGTAAGTTTTTTCTTGATGATGAAAAAGATTTGCCCGATTTAGCTGTTGGAAAGTGGGTAAAAGTTAAAGGTAATGTTGAGTTTCAAGCTTTTGATGGTGAACTTTCTTTAATGGTGCAAAGAATCAATGAAATCGAAGCTCCTCCAGGTGTTCAAGATTTAGCAGCAGTCAAGCGGGTTGAGTTTCACTTACACACTAAAATGAGTGGCTTAGATGGAACTATCGATGTAGAAGATGTGGTAAAACAAGCTGCAGAATGGGGGCATAAAGCTGTAGCTGTTACTGACCATGGTGTAGTACAGGCCTTTCCGGCTGCTTATTATGCAGGACAAAAATATGGGGTCAAGATTATTTTTGGTTTAGAAGGATATTTAATTGAGAGCGAAGATGATTATCCTTACCACATTGTGTTGTTAGCTAAAAACAAAGTCGGATTAAAAAATCTGTATAAGCTAGTTTCTTTTTCTCATCTTGACTATTTTTATCGGCGTCCGCGGATTCCCCGCGATGTTTTAGCTAAGCATCGAGAGGGAATAATTGTTGGTTCAGCTTGCGAAGCAGGTGAAGTGTATCAGGCTGCTTTAAAGAACGCCCCTAATTTAGCAGAAATAGCTAAGTTCTATGATTATTTGGAAGTTCAGCCTTTAGGGAATAATGAATTTTTAATTGGTACAGAATACGTTAAAACAGCAGAATGTCTGAAAAATATTAACCGTAAAATAATCGCCTTAGGAAAAGATTTAAACATTCCCGTGATCGCTACTGGTGACGTGCATTTCTTACGTCCAGAGGATTCCTTGTATCGGACGATTTTATTAATGGGTCAAGGTTTTGAAGACGCAGAGCGGCAAGCGCCGTTATATTTTAGAACCACAGAAGAAATGTTGGAGGAATTTAATTATTTGGAGCCTGACCTTGCTGAAGAAATCGTGATCACTAATCCTAATAAGTTAGCTGATGAATTTGAAGATTTAACTCCTATTCCGCAAGGATTGCATCCGCCTATTATTCCAGAAGCAGAAGAGTCATTAAAAGCATTATGCTATAAAACTGCAAAAGAGTTATATGGTGATCCTTTACCTGAATTAGTGGAAAAACGATTAAATCGTGAGTTAGAAGCGATCATTGGTAATGGCTTTGCAGCTCTTTATTGGACTGCTCATCAATTAGTGAAAAAGTCTTTAGAGGATGGTTATTTAGTTGGCTCCCGCGGCTCTGTTGGTTCTTCTTTTGCTGCTACCATGAGTGGTATAACTGAGGTAAATCCGTTGCCACCTCATTACTTATGTCCTAGCTGTAAATGGAGTGAATTTTTCACTGCTGGTGAAGTGGGCAGCGGGGTTGATTTACCGGCGAAGAAGTGTCCAAAATGTGATACAGAGTTGAATAAAGATGGTTTTGATATTCCATTTGAAGTTTTTATGGGTTTTTATGGCGACAAAGTACCCGATATTGATTTGAACTTTAGTGGTGAATATCAAGCGACAATCCAAAAGTATACAGAAGAGTTGTTCGGTGAAGACCATGTGTTTAGAGCTGGTACAGTTGGTACCTTAGCTAATAAAACCGCTTATGGTTTTGTAAAAAAGTACTTGGAAGAGGTTAACCAGACTAAAAGAACAGCAGAGATTAATCGCTTAGTAAACAAATTAACTGGTATTAGACGTACTACTGGTCAGCATCCTGGCGGAATGATTGTTGTCCCAAAAGATATGGAAATCTATGATTTTACACCAATCCAATATCCAGCTAATGACAGTAAAAGTGGCGTTATTACTACTCATTTTGAATTTAGCTATATTCATGATAGTTTGGTAAAACTAGACAACCTCGGTCATGATGGTCCGACTATGGCTCGTATTTTTGAAGATTTAAGCGGCATTTCCGTAACCGATATTCCCTTGGATGATCCAGAAACAATGAAGATTTTCTCGGGCTTATCTAGTTTGAATGTAACAGAAGAGCAAATTGGCACGCCAATAGGCACTCTAGGTATTCCTGAGTTCGGAACTGGATTTACTAGACAGATGTTAGAAGAAATCAGACCCAAAACCTTTGCTGATTTAGTCGCCATCATGGGATTAAGCCATGGCACTGATGTTTGGCTAAACAACGCACAGGAATTAATTAAAAATAATGTTACCGATTTTGCTAATGTTATTGCTTGTCGTGATGACATTATGGTTTATTTAATTCATAAAGGTTTAGATTCTGGCGCTGCATTCAATATCATGGAACAGGTTCGAAAAGGTCGAGGACTATCCGAGGAAGATGTAGCATTAATGAAAAAGCATAACGTACCTGATTGGTATATTGACTCCTGCTTTAAAATCAAATACATGTTCCCGAAAGCTCACGCTGTTGCTTATGCAATTACAGCGTTTCGGGCAGCTTATTTTAAAGTACATTACCCAGCAATCTTCTACGCTGCTTATTTTAGTCTAAAAGTTGATGACTGTAATGCTAATTTAATGGTAGCAGGAGAAGATACAATTCGTGAGGAAATGGCTAAAATTCTAGCGAAGGGTAATGAAGCAACGGCAAAAGATAAAAACGTATATACAAATTTAGAAATCGTTATAGAAGCTTTGGCACGTGGCATTACTTTTTTACCTATTGACCTTTACAAATCACATCAGACTCGTTTCATTCCAATTGGTAATCAATTACTGCCTCCAATAGCTTCATTAGAAGGTGTAGGCATCAATGCAGCTGAAGCAATAGTTAATGCGCGGGAAGAGGGAGAATTCTTGTCTAAAGAAGATTTACGTCAAAGAGCTAAAGTTACGAGAACGGTTATTGAGGCCTTAGATGAACATGGTTGTTTAGCAGGTATGCCAGAAACGAACCAATTAAGTCTCTTTTAAAACTTAATTGACTATTGCCAGCTATAACCAAATGTGGTATAATGATTGTGCAATAAGATTCACAAACGGATGCGTTTCCGAGGAAGTATATATTTTTGTTACTGTAGAGTGGGTTATACCCACTCTTTTACGTATGTATAGCTGTTATAAGGTTCTTTTGCGGCAGAATAATCTTATAAGGGCAAGTGCAGATTAAAGATGGCAGTACCGTAAAAGAAAGGAGTTTGATTTAGTGAAAAAACAACAAATTGAGCAGTTAGTTAGTGATTGGACTGAAGAAATAATTGCTAACACTGACATGGAACTAGTCGATGTAGAATATGTTAAGGAAGGTAAGGACTGGTTTCTGCGGGTGTTTTTAGATAAAGAAGGTGGTATTGACGTAGAGGACTGCCGGGAAGTGAGTGTAAAATTAAGTGACTTACTTGATGAAGCAGATCCAATAGCAAATTCTTATTATTTAGAGGTTTCTTCGCCAGGATTAGAACGACCATTAAAGAAGGAAGCAGATTTCAATAAATTTGTAGGTTCCCTGGTTAATATTCGAGCCTACCAAGCAATTGAAGGAATGAAAGAGTTTCAAGGTGAGCTATTAGGTTTAGATTCAGGTATTGTAAAAATAAGAATTAAAGATAAAGAATGGGAGATACCCTACGACAAAATTGCAAAAGCACGTTTGGCTGTAGAGTTTTGAGAAAACAGGGGGCAGTATGAGAATGAATCTGGAGCTGATTGGGGCATTAAATGAATTGGAAAAAGAACGAGGCATCTCGAAAGAAATTTTATTAGAAGCAATAGAAACTGCCATTGTTTCGGCTTATAAAAGGAACTATGATGCTAACTCTAATTCTAGTGTCCGCGTAGACATTAATCAAGAAACAGGAGCAATTCATGTCTATTCTCGTCGGAAAGTAGTAGAAGAAGTAGAAGATGAAGCCTTAGAAATTAGTTTAAATGATGCACAAGAGATTGATCCTAACTATCAGTTGGATGATATTGTTGAGACAGAAGTTACTCCAAAAGACTTTGGACGAATTGCTGCACAAACTGCGAAGCAAATTGTAATTCAGAGGATTCGAGAAGCAGAGCGTTCTATAGTATTTTATGAATATGCTAATCGTGAAGGTGATGTGATCACTGGCATAGTCCGAAGAGTTGAACATCGCAATATTATTGTGGATTTAGGTAAAGTTGAAGCGGTATTACCAGCTAGTGAACAAATGCCTAATGATAATTATGAGCCAAATAGTCGTTTTCGCTTTTACATAAGTGAAGTTAGGCAAAGCAGTAAGGGACCACAAATCTTTTTGTCCCGTACTCATCCTGGATTATTAAAAAATCTGTTTGAAATTGAAGTGCCAGAAATTCAGTCTGGTGTTGTAGAAATTAAAGCAGTTGCTCGAGAAGCTGGACAGCGTTCGAAAATAGCTGTCTTTAGCCGAGATGAAAATGTTGATCCAGTAGGAGCTTGTGTAGGAAATAAAGGAATGCGTGTTCAAGAGGTTGTATCCCAGTTAAATGGCGAAAAAATTGATATAGTAGAATGGGTACCAGATGAAGCGGTTTTTATTGGTAATGCTTTAAGTCCAGCAAAAGCGCTATATGTAAATCTTGATCCTAACAATAAAACTGCACGGACTGTTGTTCCTGATGATCAATTATCCTTGGCGATTGGTAAAGAAGGTCAGAATGCACGTTTAGCAGCTCGCTTAACTAATTGGAAAATTGATATAAAAAGTGAATCGCAAGCTAAAGATGATCCATTGTTCCAACCTTTGGAAGAATTGGAGTTTTCTCAAGAGCAGGAATTCGAAGAAATCATTGAAGAAGTTGTTGAAGTACAAGATGATCAGGAACAGGATGTTGCCGAGGAAGTTGCTGAAGAAGTAATAGAAGACGAGGTCGCAGAAGAAATTGCTGACGAACAGCTCGCTTCATCTTCTAAGGGGTTAGATGAGGACGCATTGGCAAAGATTAGTAATATTAAGAAACGTAAAAGCTGGGAAGAACGTTTCGGCTCTCTTAATCTAGAAGATATTGAGTCTGGCACAGTTGATAAAAGTAAGACAAAGAAAAAAGAAAAGGAAGATAAAGAACCAAAAGTAATCAAAGATTTTTCTATGCTTGATTTAGAAGATTTCGGATTTAACGAGGAGAAGTAGGTGGGATTGTGAAAAAGAAGCACATTCCAACTCGCACATGTGTGGGTTGTCGGACTGCTAAAGCAAAAAAAGACTTAATCCGGATTGTTCGAATACCAGATGGTAGTGTTCAATTCGATCCAAGTGGTAAGATTTCAGGACGGGGTGCTTACATTTGCTCATCGAAAGCATGTTTTACTAAAGCTGTTCAAGCAAAGCAATTGCAAAGAGCTTTAAATACCAATATTGCGCCAGAAGTATTAGAGGTATTGGAGCAGCAGTTAGATGACTAAAGTGTTTAGTTTACTTGGCTTTGCGCAACGGGCCGGAAAGCTAGTTTCTGGTGAAGATGGAGTTCAAGGAGCTTTACGTAAGAAAAATGCTTATTGTTTAATTATTGCCGAGGACAGCTCGGAGAATACGTTGAAAAAATTTATGTTTTTAGCTGAAAAGTATCGGGTACCAGTTTATATATATGGAACGAAAGTACAGTTAGGTCAAGCAATAGGCAAGTCCCGGCGTGCCTTGGTGCTGATTCAAGATCCTGGTTTTGCCCAAGCAATCCAGAAAATCTTAGCAGACGATAATGTGTCTTCGAGGAGAATAATTAGGAGTGATGCGAATGAAGAAAATTAGAGTATATGAACTTGCCAAAGAGCTAGATCTAGAAAGCAAAGTTTTAGTCGAGTTCTTAATAGAATTAGGAGCCGATGTTAAAAGTCATATGAGCATGGTGGAGGAAGACATTGCCAATTTGGTTCGGGAACATTTTACTAATTTAGAAGAAAGTTCTAAGTTAGCTCAGTCAATCTCTGACGAACTTGAGGAAGATGAGTTGATTGCTAGTCGGACAAAACCAAAGAAAAAACGCTCTAAAGATGTTGAAAAGAAAGTTGATGATGATATTAATAAACTAAATAAGAAACGAAAAGATAAAGGTAATGCTAAGATAAAGGGTCAGCCTAAAGTAAAAGAAATGGAGATCGGTGAGTCAATTGTTATTAAGGATTTGGCTGCAAAAATTGGTGTACCTGCAGCTGAAATAATTAAGAAATTAATCGGTCTTGGTGTTATGGCAACAATCAACCAAGCTATTGATTATGACAGTGCAGCGTTAATTTGTGCGGAGTATGGTATTACTGCTAAACCTGAGCAAGATTTAGACGAAGCTGTATTTACTGACGATGTAGTTGATGATCCAGCAGATTTACAACCCCGTCCGCCAGTGGTAACGATTATGGGGCACGTGGATCATGGTAAGACTACTTTATTGGACGGAATTCGTAAATCAAAAGTTACTCAGACTGAGGCCGGTGGAATTACACAACATATTGGTGCTTATCAGGTAGAATATAAAGGACAAAAAATTACTTTTCTAGATACTCCTGGTCACGCTGCTTTTACAGCAATGCGTTCTCGCGGTGCTCAGGTTACTGACATTGCTGTTTTAGTTGTAGCTGCTGATGACGGAGTAATGCCACAAACAGTAGAAGCTGTTAACCACGCCAAAGTTGCAGGAGTACCAATTATTGTAGCGATTAATAAAATGGATCATCCAGATGCTAATCCTGATCGGATTAAACAAGAACTTAGTGAACATGGTTTAATTACAGAAGAATGGGGCGGAGACACAATTTTTGTGGAAATGTCTGCCTTAAAACTTGAAGGAATTGACGAGTTATTAGAAATGATTTTGTTGGTTGCTGAAATGGAAGAGTATAAAGCTAATCCGAATCGACCAGCCCGTGGTACTGTAATTGAAGCTCAATTAGACAAAGGGCGTGGACCAGTGGCAACTGTTTTAATAACTAATGGAACCTTAAGAATCGGCGATAACTTTGTAGTGGGTAATGTTTCTGGAAAAGTTAGAGCATTAACTAATGAACATGGGCAAAATCTAAAAGAAGCCTACCCTTCACAGCCAGTGGAAATAATTGGTATATCCGATGTACCGGAAGCTGGTGATCCTTTTGTAGTTGTAGAAACTGAGCAAATTGCTCGTCAAGTTGCCGAGCTTAGACAACAAAAACAAAGAGAACAACAGATGCGCGTTACCTCTAGAGCTAACTTAGATGATTTATTTGCTCAAATAGCTCAAGGTGAGGTGCATGAGTTAAATCTTGTAATCAAAGCTGACGTTCATGGTTCCGTTGAAGCCTTGCGCTCATCATTAGAAGAACTATCAACTGATGAGGTTAGGGTCAATGTCATTCACCAAGGTGTAGGTGGTGTTTCCGAAACAGATGTGGCGCTAGCTGCAGCCTCTGATGCAGTTATTATTGCCTTTAATGTTCGCCCTGAATCTAATGCCCGAAGGGCAGCTGAACGGGAAAAAGTTGAGATTCGATATTATCGAGTAATTTATACGGCTATTGAAGAAGTTAAAGCAGCCATGAGTGGTTTATTAGAACCAGATTATGATGAAGAAGTAATTGGTAGTGCTGAAGTTCGTCAAACATTTAGAGTTCCTGGAGGAACTATCGTCGCTGGCTGTTATGTTACCGAAGGTAAAATTCAAAGGAATGCTCAAATTCGCGTAATCAGAGATAACATTATTGTTCATGAAGGTAAAATTAGCTCGCTAAAACGTTTTAAAGATGATGTTCGTGAAGTAGCTCAAGGTTATGAGTGTGGAATAGGTGTTGAAAAGTTTAACGATATAAAAGACGGTGACGTTTTAGAGGCTTTCATTATTAAGGAAATTGCTAGAAGTTTGTAGTATCCAATGAGGTGACGATATGAGTAACCGTGTAACCCGCTTACAAGAAGCTATTAAAAGAGAAGCCAGTTATATTATTCAGCAAAAGGTTAAAGATCCTCGTTTAGGTTTTGTTAGCATTACCGATGTGGAACTTTCTAATGATTTATCATATTGCAAAATATTTGTCAGTGTATTAGGTGATGAAAATCAAAGGGAACAAACTATGATTGGTTTAAATAAAGCAACAGGCTTTATCCGTAGCGAGATTGGAAAAAGTGTAAAACTGCGTCATGTTCCAGAAATAGTTTTTCAATATGATAATTCTATAGAACATGGTTCAAGAATAGAAGCTATTTTAAGAGAGATTACAGGTGCTGGTGGTGGAGAAGATGGAGATGATGGTGAATAGCATCGACTTATTCACCCAAGCGTTATTGGAAAAAGATAATTTCTTAATAGTAGCTCATGAGCATCCTGATCCAGATAGTATTGGTTCAATGTTAGCAATGTATCATTTATTGCAAGTCCATGGAAAGAAATGTTGGATGATGTGTGCTGATCCAATTCCTGCTTATAATTGGCCAAATATCGATCAGATTTTACCTTTAACCGAAATACCTTTTGAGAATGCAGTCATTCTAGATTGTGAAGCCGAACGAACAGGTAAAGTTTATGAGCTAATTTCTCACGCTAAGCATACTTTTAACATTGATCATCATCGTGGTAATAATGGAAATTGCGATTATAACTTAATCGATCCAGAACAAGCAGCAACTTGTATGATTATTTATCGGCTATATCAAGCCTTAGACACAGAGCTATCATACGAAAGTGCTCAACCCCTTTATGGTGGTTTAGTTGGAGATACAGGAGGCTTTCGTCATTCAAATACCTCGGTTGAAGTACTTTCTGCTGCTGCTGAATTTGTCAAATATGGAGCAAACCCAAGCCAGACGTCTCGCGAAATATTTGAATCAAAATCCTTAGAGTTTATTAAATTTCTTGGATATGCCCTTGGAAAGATTCAAACAAGTTATAGCAACCGTCTAGTTTGGTTAGGCATATCTTTGTCAGATTTTGAAAAATTCAATCTTACTCCAGAAGACGCAGATCAATTAATCCAGTATGTGAGGATGATTCGTGGTTCTGAAATTACTATCTTATTTAGAGAAGTTGCGCCAAATGAAATTAGAATTGGATTTAGATCCCATAAGATAGATATTCATCAACTAGCTGTTAAGTTTAATGGCGGTGGTCACTTACTGGCAGCAGGTGCAAAACTTGAAGGCAGTTTAGAACAGGTGATGGATCGAGTGATTAAAGCGGCAGAAGATTTATTAGAAGGTGAATTTGATGGACGGAATAATCAATGTAATTAAACCTCCTGGTATGAGTTCATTTCAGGTAGTAAATTATATTAGGCGATTACTAAAAGTCAAAAAAGTAGGTCATACTGGTACACTCGATCCAGGTGCTGCTGGAGTTTTGCCTATCTGTGTCGGTAAAGCTACGAGAATAGTTCCTTATTTAATTGAAGCTGATAAAACTTATGTTGCAGAAATGACCTTAGGCATATCTACAACTTCTCAAGATGCCGGTGGTGAAACTGAGAATCTCGATTTTGATGTTCAAATATCACCTAAACATTTAGCTGATGCTTTTAGCAAATTTCTTGGAAAGATCCAACAAATTCCACCTATGGCATCTGCTGTAAGGGTTGATGGTCAACGATTGTATGAATTAGAGCGTCAGGGAATAACTGTAGATCGTAAGCCACGGCAAGTAGTGATTAAAGAAATGCACATTAATAAGATTTGGCCGGAAGAACCTTATTTGCAGTTTGGCAGCCGCATTTTGTTTGAAGTTAGTTGTTCAAAAGGAACCTATGTCCGAACATTATGTAGTAATCTGGGTAAAGAGCTAGGGACAGTTGCTCATATGTCATTTTTAGTGCGTACCCGCAGTGGAAATTTTCAAATACAGCAAGGTTTTACTTTAGAAGAAATAGAGGAAAAAGTGCAGCAAAGGGACTACAGTTTTATCCTTCCAATTGAAGAGGCTTTACCTGAATTTCCGAAAGTTACTGCCTCTCCTTATGTGGAGCAAAAAATACGTAATGGAAATTATGTTACTATGGATGATTTAATTAGTACTGTTAAAGATTTAACTGTTGGCGATGAGGTATTGCTGATGAATCTTAGTGGTGAGCTTTTAGCCTTAGCCACAATTCGTTGGAAGGATGGCTTAATTTGTCAGCCTACCCGAGTCTTGAAGGGGGTTTAGGCGCTGAAGCTTAATTGGACTATCAATTTGAATTCTACAAGCCGAATTGTAGCATTAGGCACCTTCGATGGGGTTCATCGGGGGCATCAAACATTATTGAAATATGCAGTACAGGTCAATCAGCAGAATGCTAGTACCGCAGTATTCACCTTTGATATTCCGCCAGAGCATTATTTTACCGGCAAGACTAAACTGTTAGTAGATTTTGCAACGAAGCAAAAATTGATCATGGAAACTGGTATACAAGAAATTGCTTGGGTAAGCTTTACTAAGGAGTTTGCTGCACTATCTGCCGAGGATTTCATTATTCAAGTTCTTATTAATCATTTAAAGGCCAAGCATTTAGTGTGTGGTTTTGATTATCGGTTTGGTGCTCAGGCTCAAGGTGACTATCATTTGTTGCAAAAATTTGGTAAGCAGTATGGTTTTGAAGTAAGTGTGATTGCTGCTGACGAATGGGACGGTATTCCAGTTAGCAGTACCAGAATAAGAAATGCTTTAGAGGCTGGTAATGTAGAATTAGCAGCAACACTTCTAGGAAGATACCATTCTTATTTTGGCATGATTACAGCAGGAAAACAAATTGGGCGAGAATTAGGTTTTCCTACTGCCAATCTACAGGTAAATCCTGGCTTGTTAATCCCAAAAACAGGTGTCTATTTTACTTGGTGCTATTTACCAGATGGGACAAGTTATCCAGCGATGACTTCTGTGAGCAATAATCCGACTGTCAATGGTAAGGAAACTACTATTGAATCTTATTTAATTGGATTTGAAGGTGATTTATACGGTAAGACTGTTGAATTACAGTTCTTAGAGAAAATCAGAGAGATTATTCGTTTTCCTGAGATAGAGCAATTAAAGGCACAATTGCATGACGATAAGGCTTATGTGCTTAGTAAATTGCCTAATTACCATTTACAAGCAAATAGAATTATGCTAAAATAAACAATGGAATAACCCTTTTCTAGGAAAATTCGTATCTCCGGCGATTTTCTTGGTAAGTGGTGTTATTAACCTAAAATATGGAGGTGAAGTCATGATTTCCAAAGAAAGCAAACAAGATATAATTAATGCTTTTCAAAGGCATGAAGGTGACACAGGTTCTCCTGAAGTTCAGGTGGCAATTTTAACTAAGCGTATTGCTGAGTTAACTGAACACTTAAAAGAACACAAAAACGATCACCACTCACGCCGTGGCCTTTATAAAATGATTGGTCAACGCAGAGGTTTACTGAACTATTTGATGAAAAAGGATATTGAACGCTACCGAACTCTTATTGAACAACTCGGCTTGCGTCGATAAATTGAGCGGGAATCTCTCCCGCTCTTTTTTAAAGAAATTGGAGATACTATACTTAAAAGGAGGTATGTTATAATGGAAAGTTTTACCATGGAACTAGGAAATCGACCTCTTACTTTTGAAATCGGTGAAGTTGCTAAACAAGCTAACGGCTCCGTTTTAGTAAGGTATGGCGAAACAGTTGTTTTAGTTACCGCCACGATGTCGAAGACTCCTCGTCCTGATATTGATTTTTTCCCATTATTAGTAGACTATGAAGAAAGAATGTATTCAATTGGTAAGATCCCAGGTGGATGGGGCAGAAGAGAAGGACGACCAAGTGAACAAGCAATTTTAGCTGGTCGTTTAATTGACCGTCCTTTAAGACCATTATTCCCTGATGGATTTCGCCAAGATGTTCAAATTGTTGCTACAGTTTTATCTGTAGAAAAAAGTAATTCACCTGTGATATGTGGAATGATTGGTGCTAGTTTAGCTTTACACATTTCTGACATTCCCTTTCAAGGTCCAGTTGGAGCTGTAAAAGTAGGCCGGATCAATAATCAGTTTGTGATTAATCCGACTCAAGAGCAAGAAGAATTATCTGATTTAGATTTAACAGTAGCAGGAACTGCCAATGCGGTAATGATGGTTGAAGCCGGTGCTAATGAAGTAGATGAAGAAATTATCTTGGAAGCGATTATGTTTGCTCATGACGAAATTAAAAAAATCTGTGCTATCCAGGAAGAAATTCGCGCTAAAATTGGTAAAGAAAAAGCAGTGGTGCAAGTTTTCTTACCAGATCCAGAAGTTAAAAGTTGGGTTGAAGAATTTGCAACTGATAAACTAACTGAAGTATTACAAGTAGCTGACAAACTTACTAGACAAGATTTTCTGGATCAAGTCTATGAGCAAACCAATATAGAGTTTCTAGCTCAATTTGGTGAAGAAAAGTTTGCTGAATATGAAAAAACTATTGGAGCAGTACTTGATGAGTTAACTAGAAACATTGTTAGAACGCAGATAATCGAGAAGAATATTCGAATTGATGGACGTAAACCTGACGAAATTCGTCCGATTAGTTCTCGTGTTGGAATTTTACCAAGAGCTCATGGTTCTGGCTTGTTTACTCGTGGTCAAACTCAAGTCTTAACAAGTTGTACATTAGGTTTGAAGTCTGATGAACAATTAATGGACAATCTTACTGAAGATGATCGCAAACGCTATATCCATCATTACAACTTCCCTGCTTACAGTGTAGGAGAAGTTAGACCGATGCGCAGTCCTGGTAGACGGGAAATCGGTCACGGTGTTTTAGCAGAAAGAGCTTTATTACCAGTAATTCCTGATGAGTCAGAGTTTCCTTATACTCTACGTTTAGTATCTGAAGTATTGGAATCTAATGGCTCATCATCACAAGCTAGTGTTTGTGGAAGTACTTTAGCATTAATGGATGCTGGTGTGCCTATTAAAAAACCAGTTGCTGGAATTGCTATGGGTTTAGTAAAAAATGGTGATAAAATAGCGATTTTAACTGATATTCTTGGTATGGAAGACGCTTTAGGTGATATGGACTTTAAAGTTGCTGGTACCCGTGATGGTATTACAGCTTTACAAATGGATATCAAAATTGATGGTGTTGATCGGGAAATCTTACGTCAAGCATTGGCTCAAGCTAAAGCTGGCAGACTGTTTATCTTAGAAAAAATGGCAGAAGCAATTGACCAACCACGTAAAGATATTTCACCATATGCACCAAGAATTATTACTTTAGAAATTCCAGTCGACAAGATTCGTGATGTTATTGGACCTGGTGGAAAAACCATTAGAAAGATTATTGACGAAACTGGTGTTTCGATTGATATTGAAGATGACGGTCGCGTTTACATTGCCTCCGTTGATGGTGAAGGTGGTCAAAAGGCCTTAAAATTAATTGAGAGTCTCACTAAAGAAGTTGAAGTTGGTGAAAGCTACCTAGGTACGGTAAAACGAGTAATGAAATTTGGAGCTTTTGTTGAGGTATTACCGGGTAAAGAAGGTCTAGTTCATATTTCTCAACTATCGCATGACAGGGTAAATAAAGTTGAAGATGTGGTAAATATTGGTGATGAAATCCTAGTTAAGGTGACCGACATTGATCGACAAGGCAGAATTAACTTATCACGTAAAGAAGCTTTACCAAAAGAAAATAACAAACAAGAATAATTGGGAATGAGCAGGTTATGTTGCCTGCTTTTTTTGCTATATTTTTCTAGGTAGGTGAAAAAATGGACTGTCAGGTAAAATGTGGTAAGGTTGTCAAAGTTACAGATTTTACAAAGCGTCAAGAACTGTTAGTAGAAATAAATGGCAGATTAGAGAAAGCTATCAACTTTCCACAGTTAACTGGAAAATGTCAAGTAAAGGATGAGGTAGTAGTTAATACTACAGCTGTTGCCCTAGACTTAGGTACTGGGGGAACCCATTTTGTAATGGCGGTGGTTGGAAAGAATCGGGAACTAGAAGCAACTGATGGACATATAATGAAGTTAAGGTATACCCCTAATCAAGGTCGAGTACTAAGTGTAGAAGAAGAAGCAAGTCCTGATCACCAGCTGATGAAAGAAGTTGATTCACTAAATAGAATCCCTGTTGTAGTTGGTACTTTACACAGTATGTTAGCACCAGTATGTTTAGGCTTCAAAGAATTAGCATCAGAGAAAAAAATCGTATATTTAATGAGTGATGGAGCAGCTTTACCATTAGGCTTAAGCAAACAGGTAGAAGTTTTAAAAGAAGTCGGGTTAATTGAACAGACGATCACTTTTAATCATGCTTTTGGTGGAGATCTAGAAGCGGTTAATGTTTTTAGCGCATTATTAGCAGCCAAACATGTTTGTCAAGCAGATTTAGCTGTAATCCTCATGGGACCAGGTGTTGTTGGAACTAACACCAAATGGGGAACTAGTGCCTTGGAACAAGGTATTTTTCTTAATGCTGTTGATTCTTTAGCAGGTCAACCGATAGGTACATTAAGGGTTAGTTTTGCAGATCCACGCAATCGACATCAAGGTATAAGTCATCATTGTTTAACTGCTTTACAACACGTTGTTAAGTGCAAATGTCATTTAGCTCTTCCGTTTTCATTAAAAACTCATCCACTGATTTCTGATCAGCTTTCAAAGCTACATCAGCATCAAATTCATTGGGTTGACACAGAACCCTATATTTCTGTGCTAGAGAATAGTCCATTTGAACTTCGCAGTATGGGTAGGACAGTTGCGGAAGATCCATATTTTTTTCAAGCAGCCTTTGCTGCTGGTATGTTAGCAGGACAGTTAGTGCCTGAGTAACAAGGAGTGGTATGGTGAATACTTTAATATTGATTCGACATGGGGAAACTATTTGGAATCAGGAAGGGAGATTTCAAGGGCAAACAGATGTTAAACTATCAGAAACTGGGCTGCAGCAAGCAGAAAAAACGGCCAGATTCTTAAAAGAGAATTATCAAGTAAAGGCCGTTTATTCTAGCGATTTAAGTCGAGCCTACGCAACAGCTGAAGCAATTGCTAAACAGTTTAATTTAGTGGTTCAAAAAGATATACGATTGCGAGAATATTCATTTGGTGTTTGGGAAGGGTTAACCAGGAGTGAAATCGAAGAAAAATACTATTCTCTGTATAAAGCACGGCAAAAAGACATTCATGTTCAAGTGCCAGGTGGCGAAGGAGCAGCTCAAGTACAACAAAGAGTAATGGAAGCTATTCAAGAGATCTGTCATACTAATCAAGATACTGTAGTAGTTGTTTCTCATGGAGGTGCTTTGCGAATAGCTTTAGCTAGTATTCTTGGCTTAGATTTAACTTATAGTTATCGGATAATGCTGGATAATGCGACCCTTTCTATTGTTCGCTGGGAGTTATTTGGAGATGAGCAGAGATTTATGGTTGAAACAATCAATAGTCGGTTGCTGTTTGGTTAAGCATATATTTCTTCGACCTGTCATATGATTTTCTAAAGACAGGCAGGGGAGGAATGACATTGCTTGATCAAATTTACCAGTTGTTATCTGCTTACATTAAACGGCGTTTATCGCTTTACCTTGGAATTCTAATTCTATTTGTAATGGGTATTGCTTTTGGTGCATTAGCTGTCCAAACCTTGTCTGAATCTCAAAAATGGGATTTATCCAGTTACATAATTAGTATGTACCGTTCAATGTCGCCAAATCTATCATTGAGCCGGCAAACTTTAATTAGATATGGAATGCTTGATAATATTGTAAAAAGCTGTGGCTTGCTTTGGCTGCTAGGCTTAACAATTATTGGTGCGCCATTAATTTTGATCATCATTTTCCTACGAGGCTTTGTAGTTGGATTTAGTGTAGGTTTTGTTATTGATGAGCTGTTTTTTAAAGGTATTGTCCTAGCAATTGTATCAATAGTGCCCCATAATATAATTGCCGTTCCGGCAATTATTCTTGCTGGCGGCGCTTCCTTTTCTTTTGCGTTAACGTCATTTAGAACATTACTTGGTGTCTCAACAGAGAATATTTATAATCAATTTATAGCCTGCACTTTTATTATGTTATTAAGTGGCGGATTACTTACTATTGGTATTTTTGTTGAGGTTTATCTTACACCAATATTTATTAATTTAACTAAAGGACTTTTAGCTTAAATAAAGGTGGTTTTAACTGTGGAGAGAATCCATGAATATCTTAATCATTTGTTGATCGAACGGGGACTAGCTGATAACACCTTAGCAGCCTATCGCCAGGATTTAGAACAGTTTATTTCTTATATGAATGAAAGAAATTATGATTATTTGCAGGCTGATACCAATGTGATCTTTACATATTTGAGTTATCTTCAACAGCAGGAGCAACATGCTACTAGTACTCTAGCTAGAAAAACAGCAGCTTTAAGAGGTTTTTATGACTTTTTAGTTAGAGAAGAAATTATTTTAGATAATCCTTGCAATTTATTAGAATTACCGAAACAAGCTTTAATCTTACCAGATGTGCTTTCAGTTGCAGAAGTGGATAAGCTATTAACAGCGCCTGATTTAACTAAAACTACAGGATATCGAGATCGAGCTATGTTAGAAGTTTTATATGGGACAGGCCTTAGAGTGTCAGAACTAATAAATCTAAATCTCGGAGATATCGATGCTTTAGGTTTTGTCCGTTGCCTAGGGAAAGGTAATAAAGAACGGATTGTTCCAATAGGTTCGAAAGCCCTTCATGCACTAGATCAGTATTTAACCAGGGCCCGTCCGCAGTTAGTTAAAGATGCCAAAGAAAGAGCACTATTTGTTAATGCCAGAGGTAAACGCTTAACTAGACAAGGATTTTGGAAGATATTAAAGGCTTATGGTAAACAAGTTGGAATAAAAATTACTTTAACCCCGCATGTATTGCGTCACTCTTTTGCCACTCATTTATTAGCTAATGGTGCTGACTTACGTTCTGTACAAGAAATGTTAGGACATGCTGATATAGCAACCACTCAGATTTACACTCATTTGACGAAACAACATTTGCGGGATGTTTATCAAAAAACTCATCCTAGAGCTAAGATTAGCGATTAAAGAGGAGCTGATCTCATGAAACGATTTATATTAATAGTTTTAGATAGTGTAGGAGTAGGTGAATTGCCTGATGCCCATCTTTATGGTGATCAGGGCAGTAATACCTTAGGAAATATTGCTGAAGCAGTTAATGGCTTAGATTTACCAAATTTGCAGCAGTTAGGTTTAGGCAACATTATTACGATTAAAGGTGTAGCTCCAACTAGTCAGCCTCAAGCTGCTTGGGGGAAAATGGCACCAGTTTCTCCTGGTAAAGATACTACCACAGGACATTGGGAATTAGCTGGTATACAATTAAAAAGACCTTTTCCAACATTTCCTACTGGGTTTCCCGATTCACTAATTCAAGCATTTACTGAAAAAATAGGAAGAGATATTCTAGGAAATGTAGTTGCCTCTGGTACCGAAATCATAGCTCAATTAGGCTCTAAACACATAGAGACAGGTTTTCCCATAGTTTATACCTCGGCTGATAGTGTATTTCAAATTGCTGCTCATGAAGAGATTGTTCCAGTTGCTCAGCTATATGAGTGGTGCCTGATTGCTCGCCAATTATTGCAGGATGAGTTAGCGGTTGCGAGAGTGATTGCTAGGCCATTTATTGGTCAACCTGGAAATTTCGTTCGTACAGCTAATCGCCGTGATTTTAGTTTACCGCCTATTGGTTATACGGTACTTGATCAGTTAACCGAATACCAAATCCCTGTTACTGCTGTTGGAAAGATTTCTGATATTTTTGTAGGTCGGGGAATTAGTCAGAGCGTTGCTGCCAAAGACAATCAAGAAACGATAACGAATACCATCCACTTACTAAAACAAGAAACTAAAGGTTTGATATTTGCTAATTGTGTTGACTTTGATATGTTATGGGGTCATCGCAATGATTATCAAAGTTATGCTCATGGATTAATGGATTTTGATGGATGGCTGCCTAATTTATTAGCAGAATTAAAGTCAGAAGATGTTTTAGTAATTGTTGCTGACCATGGTTGTGATCCGACTACTCCTAGCACTGATCATTCTCGTGAATATGTTCCACTTTTAGTTTATGGCTCTCAAATTAAAGGGATAAATTTGGGAGTACGAAATACTTTTGCTGATGTTGCTCAATCAATTGCAGCCTTTTTTGGTCTACCAGAGATTTTTCCTGGAACAAACTTTTTGGATGAATGTAAGGAGTGAGCTTGGTGAATGTTTACGATCTGATCCTTAAAACACGTAACGGCCGCGGGCTTTGCGAAAGTGAAATTAATTTTTTAATTGAGAATTATACCCAGGGAAAGATACCTGATTACCAAATGTCAGCCTGGTGCATGGCTGTATATTTTCAAGGTATGAAAGCTGACGAGATTTCATATTTGACTATGGCTATGGCTAATTCAGGAATGCGCTATGATTTAAGCAGTATTAAGGGAATAAAAATTGACAAACACTCTACTGGCGGTGTTGGAGATACTACTACTTTAATTGTGGCTCCTTTAGTGGCTGCTTGTGGGGTTCCGGTTGCTAAAATGTCAGGTCGAGGTTTAGGTCATACTGGCGGAACATTAGATAAGTTATCGAGTATACCAGGTTTTACTTGTGAACTAAGTCAAGCTCAATTTATAGAACAAGTTAATCAGATCAAGTTAGCGATAATTGGTCAGTCAGCAGAAATAACTCCAGCAGATAAAAAGTTATATGCCTTAAGAGATGTTACAGCTACAGTTGATAGCTTGCCATTGATTGCTTCTTCCATTATGAGCAAGAAACTTGCAGCTGGAGCCGATGGTTTTGTTTTAGATGTTAAGGCAGGTGTCGGTGGTTTTATGCAAAATGTAGAGCAGGCAACTGAATTAGCAAAAATTATGGTTGCTATTGGTAAGCAAGCTAATAAACCGACAGTGGCAGTAATTACTAATATGGATCAGCCTTTAGGTTGCATGGTTGGTAATGCTTTAGAAGTTCAAGAAGCCATTTTAACTTTATCTGGTGAAGGAGCCGCAGATTTAACAGAACTTTGTTTGGAGCTCGCTAGTGAAATGCTAGTTTTGGCTAAGCATAGCAGAAATTATAGTGAAGCTCGCCAATTACTAGAGAAAAAACTGAGTGCTAAAGCAGGCTTAGTGAAATTCGGCGAAATGATAGCATATCAAGGAGGCAATGCCAAAGTTATTGAAGATTTGGGGCTTTTACCTAAGGCCAAACGTCAAATAGCAATAGTAAGTCAGCAAACAGGATATATAAATAGTATCAATGCTTTAGAAATTGGTAAAGCTGCCATGACGCTAGGAGCTGGACGACAAAAACAGGATCAATCTATTGACTTAGCAGTTGGTATAGAATTAAAAAAGAAAGTTGGAGATTACGTAGAAACAGGAGATATTTTAGGATTTATCCATGCTAATCAGGAATCAGGTCAAGTTTTAGAACAAGTATTATCTGCTTTTTCAATTCAGCCTAACTTTACTGGTAATCAAGATCTAATCTACAATAAAATAACTAGCTTATAGCATAAGCAAGGCAAGGAATCCATAATTATTAAGGAATCCATTTAAAGGAGGTTCCAATTTATGAAAAGGATTCTTGCCTTTTTAATTATTTGTAGTCTTATACTGATTTTTTCTCTATCTAATGGTGTGATAGCAAACTCAAATGATTTAGAACTAGATGCTAAGTCTGCCTTATTAATGGACGCCTGCAGCGGTCGAATTCTATATGCCATGAATATAGATGAGCCTTTTCCAATGGCTAGCTTAACTAAGATCATGACTTTAGTATTGGCTTTAGAAGCAGTTGAACAGGGAGTTGTTGCTTTGGATGATTTAGTAAGTACAAGTGCTTATGCAGCTTCTCGCGGTGGAACTCAAGTATGGCTAGAGGTAGGTGAACAACTACCTCTTAAGGAAATGTTATATGCTGTTGCAGTAGGTTCAGCTAATGACGCGGCTGTGGCTGTGGCAGAGTATTTAGCTAGTTCAGAAGCAGCTTTTGTTCAGAAAATGAATCAAAGAGCTAAAGAATTAGGTCTGACTAATACCAGGTATATAAATTCTAATGGTTTGCCGATCTCAGGAACAACTAGTGGTGAACAATATATGACTGCACGTGATGTAGCAGTTTTAAGTCGCTATGCTATAACAGTTCCTTTGTTTATGGATTTTGTTTCAACATATGAATATACGATGCGGGCTGAAACAACTAAAAAGCCTCAACTATGGAATTTTAATAAATTGTTGCGTCGTTATGCAGGTGTAGATGGAATAAAAACAGGATTCACCACCGAAGCAGGCTATTGCTCATCAGTAACTGCCAAACGGGATAGTTTACGATTAATTGCTGTAGTTTTAGGATGCAGTAGTGAAGCTAAACGCGAAGCTGATTTGACAAAACTCTTAGATTATGGTTTTCGCAAGTATACCGACTATTTGTTGTATGCTGAGGATAGTGTAGTGGCTAGTTTAGATATTCGTAAAGGCGATCCTGGTGTTGTTGATGTTGTGGTATTAGAGGATTTTTTTGTGGCGATTGAGCGAGGTCAGGAGAGTAGCATTACTACTGAAGTCGTTTATCCTGATAATTTAAGACTACCGATTGTTCAAGGTACTAGTATTGGTCAGATTAATGCTTACTTAGACAATCAGTTTATTGGCAGTGCTCCAATAGGACCATCTACAACCATTGAACAGGCTAGTTTGTTAGATTTAGTAAGTAGAATATCTAATAATATGATTAATGTACTTTTAGGTATATAATGTCCAAAAGGAAGTTTGATACTTCCTTTTTTTCAATTGGCAGGATTTTACTTTATAATAACGAAATTTGAAATATCAGCTCCATTAAGCAAATTTAAGAAAGGAGATATAATAGTGCTATCTTGCGAAATTGTAGATAAGTCGTTACTTATCTCTCTTGAAGGCGAATTGGATATGCATACAGCACCACCTTTTAAAGAAACTATCGATGCAGAGTTACAAAAAAATCCGAATTTAATTAATCTGGTTTTGATAATGAGTAATGTTAGTTTCATTGATAGTTCTGGGCTTGGAGCTATATTAGGACGCTATCGGATTATTGAAGAACGGGGAGGTAAACTAACCATTGTTGCACCCACTCCACATGTTATGCGGGTACTGAAGCTATCTGGTATGGAAAGAATTGCTAGTTTTAAAAATTCAGCTGCCGAAGCCTTGCAGGAATAATTAGGGAGGGGAAGAAATGGATTGTAAAAACTGGATCAAAATAGAATTTCCTAGCGAATCTGTAAATGTAATGTTTGCCCGTACTACTATTGCGGTTTTTGCCTCACAACTAGAGTTGACCCTAGATGAAATAGAAGATATAAAAGTGGCTGTATCGGAAGCTGTCTCCAATGCTGTAATTCATGGTTATCGCAATACAAGAGGGATCGTAGTCTTAGAGGCTAAATATTCTGAGACAGAATTAGAAATTTGTGTGGAAGATTTTGGTCATGGTATTCCTGACATTGCTCAAGCAAAAGAAGCTAGTTTTACTACAATTCCAGAAGAGCGCATGGGCTTAGGCCTAGTATTTATTCACGAATTGATGGATCAAGTGTCCATTATCTCAGAGGTCGATCAGGGCACGAAGGTGATTATGACAAAACAGCTTAATGCAATTGCTAATTAGGTAGATAAGAATGAATTGGTCGAGTATATTACCTGATCGTGCTCCGTTAAATGACGAGGAAGTTCGTGATCTGATTAGCCAAGCTCAAGCTGGAAATCTAGAAGCACGTAATTTTCTAGTGGAAAATAACTTAAGATTAGTGGTAAGTATTGCTAATCGCTTTGAAAACCGAGGAATTGAAATGGAAGATCTTTATCAAATTGGTTCGATTGGGCTTGTAAAGGCGATTGATGATTTTGATCTATCTTATGATGTTAAATTTTCTACATATGCAGTACCAAAAATTATTGGTGAAATAAAAAGATACTTACGGGAATCATCTCCGCTAAGGATTTCTCGTTCATTAAAAGATTTAGCACATCGAGGTTTGAAGATGAAAGACCAGTTAACTAACGAACTAGGTAGAACACCAACAGTTGGAGAAATCGCTAGTCGGCTAAATGTAGCAAGCGAGGAATTGATGGCTGCTCTCGAAGCCGTTGCGCCAGTTCAATCATTGCAGCAAATTGTTCATGAAGATGAAGGTGAACCCTTGTTATTAGAAGATCAAATCGCTACAATTGAAGATGATCAGTCATTTCTAATAAATGATCTTTTGAGTAAACTAGAATTAGAAGAGCGGCGTTTAGTTTTGTTAAGATATTTTGCTGAAAAGAGTCAAACTGAGGTTGCTGCTGCTTTAGGAATCTCCCAGTCTCAAGTTAGTCGATTGGAGAAGCGAATCTTAGCAGAATTGAAAAAGCAGCTTTAGATGAGTTTTAGAAAGGGTGGTAACATGGCGGCAGATTTGCATTTACATACTACAGCATCTGATGGAAAGTGGACACCGGAAGAGTTAATAACTCAGGTACAAAAGACTAATTTAACAACTATTGCAATCACTGATCATGATACTGTTGATGGTGTGTTGCCTTGTATAGCAGCTGCAATGGGCAGTGATTTAGAAATTATTCCTGGAATTGAACTAAATACAGAACATAATAACAGGGATGTCCATATTCTAGGTTATTGGATTCGTCTAAATAACGAACAACTTATAGAAACTCTGCAATATCGAAGGGAACAGAGGGCAGAACGGGGTAAAACAATCATAGAGCGGCTAAATCAATTAGGAATTAATATAGGTTTTGACAAGGTGCAAGAATTAGCTGGCGATGGCGTTATTGGCAGAGCACATATTGCTCGAATATTGCTAGAAGAGGGTTATGTAGAGTCAATCAATGAGGCATTTGATAAGTTTTTAGCACGAAACAAACCTGCTTTTGTGCCGTATCAAAAGCTTACGCCAAAGGAAGCAATCAAATTGGTGCTTAGCGCTGGAGGAATTCCAGTCTTAGCTCATCCGGGATTAATGGGAGACGATAATCTGATTAAAGAATTAGTTGAGTATGGTTTAGCGGGTATTGAGGCTGTTTACCCAAGTCATAGCCAGGAGGAGACAAATAAGTACCTTAGAATTTGTGAAGAGTATCAGCTTTGTCCAACCGGTGGTTCTGATTGCCATGGAAATATTGATAAAGACCATACTGCCTTAGGTTCGATTAGTATCCCAGCGGAATGGGTTGCCCAATTAAAGGCAAGATGGTTAAATTCTTGAACCTGGTCCCAGAATTACCAAAAGGTTAGAGTGAACACTTAGCGAACTTTAATACTAGTAAATTCATTGAAGGTGGGGCAGGTTAATGAACCTTACTGGGAACCAAGTTACGCTAAGACAAATAAAAAAGGATGACTTTTGTTATATTGTTGCCTGGAGCAAAGATCCGGAAGTAAATCGGTATTATGATGCTAAACAAACTGAGAATATGTTAGACATTAGTCATTGGTATAAGAACTTAAAAGGAAATCGTTACCAGAAGAAGTTCATGATTTTAGTTAATGAACAGCCTATTGGTGATTTAGAATTTGACCACATTGCTTGGCGCAGTGGTGAAGCTGAACTCAAGATCCGGATCGGTGAAAAAGATTTATGGGACAAAGGTTACGGAACTGATGCTATCTTGGTAAGTTTGCGCTACGCTTTCTCCAAGTTAAATTTAAACCGTATCTACCTGCGAGTTTATGCCGACAATGGGCGAGCAATTCGCTGTTATCAAAAAGCAGGTTTTGTTAAAGAAGGCCGGTTAGGTAGAAAAGGCAGTAGCCGAGAAATTATACTAATGAGCATTCAAAGGTTTGTAGATGTAAGTTAGCTAATCAAAATAACAGACAAAAACAAGTTGCTAGGCAGCTTGTTTTTTCTTTGTGCCGACATAATAAAATGAAGATTTACGAAGGTATTTAGTGAGTTTAGCAAGGTTTTTCTAAGTTGGCAAGGATTTGCCCTTAGAATGTCGAATTTATACTTATCAATACAGCAGACTCATATTTATATTTGGAGGGGTATTCATGGTTAATTACATTGTCCGTGGTGGCTGGGTAATGATTCCACTACTAGCTTGTTCAGTACTTGCAGTAGCTATTTCTTTAGAAAGGTTATGGTATTTACTTAGAACAAGGATTGATACTGAAGACTTAATGGAAGATGTAAAATTAGCACTTGGACAAGGAAAAGTCTTAGAAGCTATGCAAATTGCTAAACGGTCACGCGGACCTGTAGCAGCAATTATAGCAGCTGGTATTGCTTTTTATGATCGGGAACGTGAAGAGATCAAAGAACATATGCATGAAGTGGGAAGAAATGAAATCTATAAAATGGAAAAACGCATGGCTATTTTAGAGGCATTATCAGCTTTGGCTCCCATGTTAGGTTTATTAGGGACTGTAACAGGCATTATCCGCAGTTTTGACATTATTACAGCGCATCAGGGTGCTGCTAATGCTGTAGCACTTAGTAGTGGGATTTCAGAGGCATTAATTACTACAGCTACAGGATTGATAATTGCCGTTCCTACCCTTGCCATATATTCTTATTTATCGGAAATTATAGATCGCAATATTGCGGAGATGAATAAAAGATCAAACGAACTGATTGAAGTTCTAAGTTCTAGGGGTGAATACTAGTGGAATTTACTCGCTCTAGAAGAAAACTTCCCAGACCTGATTTGCTGCCACTCGTTGATGTGGTTTTCTATATGCTTATTTTTTATATTGTTTTCTCATCCTTACAACATTCTGGTATGAGTCTTGAGGTTGAGCTACCTAAGGCCGTTAGCGGCTCAACGCAGACAGCTCAGTTCGAAGTGGCTGTTCATCGGAATGGAGCTTTTTATGTAGATGGTAAAAATGTGACAGGTACAGAGTTGAGAGCATTAGTGCAGGCCAAATTGGTTAGTGAACCTGATTTGTTTATCATAGTTAAGGGGGATAAACAGGCTTCCTACGAACATATTGTTAGTGCTTTAGATCATATAAAAGCAGTAGGTGGGCATAACCTTGGGTTAGCGGTTGAAGTTGGAAATTAGTAAAGGTGGGGAGAAAATGTCTTTTTTTGATAACGAAGAAACTTATATGAGTCGCTTTATTTTTCTATCAATTGTTATCCACGCGATTCTTTTTCTCACCTATCCTCAATGGAGTTCTTTGTTAGTTAGTGACTCACCAGGATTTGAAAAAGGTGGGGTTATTCAGGTTGTTTATCAACCTGTAGATAGTAATACGCGGGAAGAATCACCGGTTACCGATCGTTCCTCGGTAACGACCGTTCCACAAGTTGAACCACCACGTCCGACCAGCGAACCGCCTAAGGAATTAGCCGCTGTAGCACCAGTGCCAGCTGATATACCTGAGGTAGCCATTCCACGACCTGAGCCAGCGCCAGAGCCTAAACCAGAACTAGAACCACAGCCATTACCTGAGCCTGTTGAAGTAACTGTAGAATCAGCACCGACACCAGAGGTTTCAGAACCAGTTCAGGAGATAGAACGTCCAATAGTACAAGAGTCTGGAGAGCTTTTAACTAGTGAACATGGTCGTGAAGTTGTCGTTGAAGAACAGCAAGAACAGAAAGACCAGCGCTTAGCTGCTGCAGCACCAGTAGATCCAACAGCACCTGCCCAACCTGTCGTTGAAGAACAGCGCCCAGATTCTTCTACCGGTCAAGAACTAATTGGAGGAGAGTCTGATTTAGATGTTGGTACTCAAGAATCTGGTGTTGGAGAAGCAGAAGTAGCACCACCACCGCCACCTCCACCACCCAGTGGTCGTTCGGCACATATTGGCGGTAGAAATCCTATTTATCCGAAGGATGCTGAGCATGAAGGAATTGAAGGTACTGTTACTTTAGATGTAACAGTTTCGAGATCCGGACAAGTTATTGATGTGGAGTTAGTAGCATCGTCAGGTGATCCAAGATTAGATTTACAAGCTATCCAAACTATAAAATTGCTTTGGGAATTCCAAGGTATGTATCGTGATTATGTTGTCACTTTAGATATTGAGTTTACTAGAGCGACAGATGGTTCTTTTGGTTCTCAGGTGCATTATGGGGACACTCGTTGGCTTGAGTAGTTAGAGTGAAAGGAGGGCACTTACTTGCCGAAATCACTGAGATTAATAGCTAGTTTTTTACTACTAATCATCTTTGTTCCAAATATAGTTCATGCTCAATCAAACGCTGGCTATTTAGAATTAAAGAATGAATATATTAGAATCATTTTGAATAATCGTCCATATAATGCTGGTCGTTTCTCTGTTGGGACCACTGGTGGCGATCCTGACCGGCTGGGTGACGAAAATAAACATTTGATTTATGGCGGCACCGAACCATGGACCTCTTATACCACGGTTAGAATTGGCAATGAAAACTGGGTTTTTGGCGCGGAAACTAATCGTCGTGCCGGAAAAAATGGACGGTATGGAATAATGTTGCAAAGTCCAACGATAATTGATGAGAGTTTAGTGTGCAAGTGGCAGTTAGGCCCTGTGATTGTTACTCAAAAGTTAAGTTTTGCCCGTAGTACGACAACAGGTTTGATTGATTCAGCCAAAATTGAGTATGAACTACATAATACAGATAATGTAGCACATTTGGTTGGATTACGTTTGATGTTAGACACAATGCTCGGTCAAAACGATGGGGCACCCTTTAGGGTTAATGATCAGGCGTTTCAAACTGATACTGTTTTTTATAAAGCACAAATGCCAGAGTTTTGGCTGGCCTTCGATTCACTTTCTAATCCCCAAGTAATGGCTCAAGGTACTTTAAGTGGGGGCGAAGTAACTACTCCGGATCGAGTATATTTGACTAATTGGGGTAGTTTAGCTGATGATTTATGGAACTTTGACTTTCAACCTGGCCGTGATTTCATGCGGGCAGGAGAATTTGAATTAGATAGTGCCATTGCTTTGTTTTGGGATCAAACACCTTTGAAACCAGGAGAAAGTAGGACTTATGTATCATACTATGGATTAGGCGGTGTTACTATTGCTCCAGGTGATTTATCTGTTGGTGTGACCTCGCCAAATCAAATTACAGCTGATAGTCGTGATCGAGAATCTTTCACCATCGTTGCTTATATTCAAAATACTGGTCAAGGCGAAGCTAGAAATGTTACAGCAACTTTACATCTTCCACCTGAACTAGAGTTATTAGATAGTTCACCGGTACGAAATCTAGGTAATTTAGAAGTAAATGATACAATTCAAACTAGTTGGCAGGTTATTCCTGCTTGGGGTGCTAGTGGTGTTCAGACATACGAAGTGAAAGTTAATTCGATTAATAGTGAACCTAACCAAGTAAAACGCGACATAACAATAGTTTCACCGGCTAATGTTCAATTAAGAGTTGAAGGTCCAGTAGCACTGCAGGTAAGCGGCGAGCGTTTAACACCATCACCCTTCCAAGTAACAGCTACAATTCGTAATATTGGAGGGGCTCCAGCTCATCGAGTAGAGGCTAGAATTAGTACACCAATGTTTAAACTTGCACCAGGCGAAGTAGCACAAAAATTTCCGGGGGATCTTGAACCTGGGCAGGAGATTAAATTAACTTGGTCGATTAATCCGTATGGTGTTTCAGGCATGGTTCCTTATTCGGTCAAAGTACTATCTAGCGCTGCAGAGCGAGATGAACCGAATTTTGTCTTCGTACCTCCTTTAGATCCAAAAGTCTGGGTTGATATGCCACAAAAATATGGAGATGGCCGAATATATCCAGGAGATTATTTCTCTGTTTCCATTTGGGCTACTAATATACGTGACTTGCAAAAAGTAATGTTAGATGTAGCTTATAATTCAGAGGTAGTAGAAATAGTTGGTCGTTCTTTAGATATTAGTAGAGGTACTTTATTTGTTGATGATAATCCAGATTTGTTTAGGAACTATACTTGGCAAGACCCAACAGTAAACAACAAAGCTGGAATCATTACTGGAATTTATGGCGATCGTGGTCCGAATAATTCAGTACCATGGTCATTCGGTACATTATTAACTATCCATTTCCGAGCTAAAGCACCTGGTAGTGTTGATTTAAGATTAAATAATGTTCGGGTATACGATAGTTATGGTGAGCCGGTGTACGTGCAAATTCAGAGTCGAGATATAATTGTGGATCGACCGTAGGGGAGGACGTAAAATGAAGTTATCACGAAACTTTTTGTATCCAGTGATTTTATTGCTAATATTAATGATTGCTCAGCCAGTAATGGCCAATGTTCGTGATGTTCCGACTGATCATTGGGCATACCAAGCGGTTGTGTCCTTAGTTAACAGAGGGTATTTAGCCGTATATGAGGATGGAACATTTCAAGGTAATAGATCTGTAGATCGGTATACTTTGGCTAGTGCGCTAGCTAAGATTTTAGATGAGATTGAAGCAGGAAGAGTTAGCGGTTACCAAGGCGATGCTGAGATACTAAAAGAGCTAACTACCGAACTTCGCACTGAGTTGGTAGAATGGTATGCCAATCGGGCACAGATCGAGACTAGTGTTTCCGATACGCAAAAGCGGATGATTGCAACTGAAGATCGAGTTAATCGAGTGGTTAGCACAACTAGTCAACTGCAAGAAGAAGTAGCCAAGCTAAAAGCGGATTTAATGGCAGAAGCATCTGGGACGGCAAGCTCATATGCAACTCTTCAAGCATCAATTGCTGATTTGGAAGGCCAAGTAAATAAGTTGATTAGTGACATTACTAGACTGGAGAATTGGACCGGAGAAAAAAGTGCTGTTTTTGCAGCTCTAGAATCTGATGGCAGCAACTTACAACGTCAATTAAATACTCTTGCTGATTCTGTGAAGAAAACTGATGGAGAAATTGATGCTTTAGAACAGAACTTCCAAGAGTATGCTGCCCAATTGGCTGCTTTGCAGGATGAGTTTTACGTTATTCAGAGTAAAGTAGGAGTTTCGGAGGAAGAATTATCTGTTTTAGCAAGGAAGATTTCCGATGATATAAGTCTCCAAATGAATGCAAGCCTGATTCGGGAACAAAGGTTGGAAAGAGATTTAAAAGAATTACGTGAAGAATTTGATGTTTATAAAGAGATTTCCGAGAAAGAACTGCGCTCAGCGAAGAGTTCTGCCTTAATTGCTACTGTTGCAGCTACAATTAGTTTGATTTTTGCCTTTGTATATTAGAATATAGGTGAATCAAGCCTACCATGAACATGGTAGGCTTTTTATTTAGGAATCAGGGTGACCTTCTCGCCGACCACTATCAATCCTTGCAGCCCTTAATAAAGCTTGCATACCCTATTAAAAACTCTCAGAACCGATAGTGATCTTTGTTCGACTATCATTCCTATCCTTCGCCACAACTTTTTATTGTTATAGCTAGAACAAGAATTCTAGTCTTCGCTCAGCTATTAAGAATACCATCCAAGCAAATTAACGCCCCTTTTTGACATTAACCTGCCTTTTAAGCACCTTTAATAACCTTCGGTCAGGCTAGATAACTAACCAGTTCCTCGATCATTAAAATGATCTTAGCTCAGCCACCAGTTGATTCCTATCAATATAATTTCCAATCTATCTAAATCTATTCTTCACTTGAAAAGGTATATTTTTGATTATTTATCTGATACTAACCATGATATCGTCAAGTTTAAAGGAGGTAGAATATGGATCCCCAACAAAAAGCAAAACAGGAAGCATATCAAAAATTGGTTAAAGAGCATAGCCCTAAGCCTAATGCTTGGAAACATGTTATGTGGGCTTTTCTTATAGGAGGAGCAATTTGCGTCTTAGGCCAACTAATGCTTGATATTTTTACTAAATTAGAAAGAACTGAGACGGAAGCAGCCGCGGCAACTCTTGCTGCTATGATTTTCCTTGGAGCGGTAGCTACAGGCCTTGGTTTTTATGATGATTTAGCAGAGATAGGAGGTGCAGGAACTGCTGTTCCAATAACCGGATTTGCCAATACTGTTGTTGCTGCGGCCATGGAATTTCGGCGAGAGGGAATTATCTTAGGTATGGGTTCGAAGATGTTTGTTATTGCCGGACCTGTTCTAGTGTTTGGCATTCTATCTGGTTTTATAGTCACTTTGATTCGAGCTTTACTGACAGGTTTATTTTAATAATCAAGGAGGTAATCATGGATGGCGGAAAAACGTATCGGACAACAAACAATCATCCTCAGTAATCCTCCTAGGATAATTTCTCATCACTGCACTGTTGGCCCCATGGAGGGCAGAGGCCCCTTAGCTAAATATTTTGATGATATTCTTGATGATGATTTATTAGGGCAAACTACGCCAGAAAAAGCCGAATTGGCGATTTTAGAACAAACCATTAATAAAACGTTGAACAAGAAAAGTCTTTTTGTCCAAGATATTCAATTTTATATCGCAGGCGATTTATTAAACCAAATCATTTCAGCAAACTTTAGTGCTCGTTCCATTGATACTTCGTTTTTGGGAATATATAGTGCTTGTTCTACTTTTACTCAAGGTGTTGGTTTAGGTGCAATTTTAATAGATGGCGGTTATGCAGACAAGGTTTTATCTGCAACATCTAGTCATTATCAGACAGCTGAACGCCAATTTCGTTATCCGATCGAGCTGAACGTTAAACGTAAACCTACTAATCAACATACAGTTACTGGTGCTGGTGCAGTTGTTTTAGCTAGTGATGGTGATGGACCCAAAATAACCAGTGTTACATTTGGAAAAGTAATTGATCTAGGCATTAAAGATGTCAATGATATGGGTAGTGCTATGGCACCAGCTGCCATTGATACTTTGACACAACATTTGAAGGATACAGGGAGAACTGTCGGTGATTATGATTTAATACTAACTGGAGATTTAAGTCGTCAAGGTAAAAAAATGTTTACAATTCTAGCAAAAGATGCTGGATTGAGTTTAGGAGAGAAGCACCAAGACGCTGGAGTTATGATTTATAGTCCACAACAGCCAGTTGGTGCTGGAGGTAGTGGTTGCGCTTGCTCAGCTGTGGTAACGATTGGTTATGTATTCAAAGAGATGGTACAAGGTAAATATAGCAGAGTATTGATTATTGCAACTGGTGCTTTGACAAATGCTTTAACTTTTCAACAAGGTGAATCTATCCCTGGTATTGCTCATGCTATAGTAATTGAAGTATAGGGGGAATTACATGCAGTATTTGATTGCCTTTCTTGTTGGTGGTACAATTTGTGCTCTAGCTCAGCTGGTTTTGGATCATACTAAATTAGCGCCACCACATGTTCTTGTTGGATTAACGGTTTTAGGTGCAATTTTAAGCGGCTTTGGTATTTATGAGCCTTTCGTAAAATTTGCGGGAGCGGGCGCATTAATTCCTGTCTGTGGTTTCGGTAATGCGATTGCAACAGGTATGCTTCAAGAAGTGAAACGGTTAGGATGGGAAGGGTTGTTTACTGGAGCATTTGAAATTACAGGTTTAGGTGTCACTGCTGCTGTTGTATTTGGCAGCGTAATAGCATTAGTTAGTAAACCAAAAGATTAAATCTGAAAAACTTCGGGTTTCTTAACTCGAAGTTTTTAGTTTTTGCAGGTATTTTGCAGGAATATAAAGTAATTAAGCAGAATAAATAAACTGAGCATCATTGACTAAAAATGGGTTTTGTTATCAGTTTATAAAAGAATTTGATCGATGATTTAGAAAGGAGAGAGGTTAATGCAACAACAACGTGTTGATAAAGAACGTCAACTAGTAGTATTTAGCCTTTATCAAGAAGAGTTTGGCTGTGAAATAACTCAAGTCAGAGAGATTATTAAGCTGCCAAGCATTACTAAATTACCTCATGTAAGTGATTATATTAAAGGGGTAACCAATATTCGTGGTGAGATTATTCCAGTAATTTCCCTGAGAAAACGTTTTGGATTAGAAGAGGAAGAAGAAACTCAAAATACTAGGGTTATTATTGTAGAGATTAATGGTAGTCAAGTAGGCTTTGTAGTAGATTCAGTAGCTGAAGTCTTAAGAATACCTGAATCTGCGATCGAACCACCACCACGCAGTATCGCTGGTCTTAAAGCAGATTATTTAAACGGTGTAGGAAAAGTTGATGATCGCTTGCTTATTTTGCTTGATGTCAACAAAATATTAACAACCGAAGAGCAAATCCAGCTAAAAAATATTGAAGATTATGCAAAAGAAGCAGCAAGTACTGAAGAAATCTCCTAAACTTACCGATGATATTATTGGTACTATTTTTTAGGAGGTGAGAAACGATGCAGGATATTTTGACCCAAGAAGAGATTGATCGATTAATTATGACAACTAGGCAGTCAAGTGTGGAAGATGAAGAAGAGGAAGAAGTAGTCAGTGATCTTTATGACTTTAGAAAACCAAACAAGTTTTCTAAAGAACATTTGCGTGCCTTGCAGAGAATTCATGAACAGTTTTGTCGAACATATAGTGGACTAATGTCAGCTAAATTAAGGGCTAGACTAGATCTGAAGTTTCATTCCATTGAGCAGCTTTCATTTGGTGAGTTTGTTCGTTCATTGCCCAATCCATCTGTATTGGCTGTATTAGCCCCGACACCTCTTCCTGGCAACGTTGTTGTACAGCTTACTCCTGATAGTGCATTTGTATTACATGATCGGTTATGCGGAGGCCCTGGACAAGCTGTTTCTCCCTCAAGAGGCTTAAGTGATATTGAATTAGCAGTTTTTCAAAGGGAGATCATTGGTGTATTTTGCCAGTTACTGAACGATGCTTGGGATGAAGTTGAACAGTTAGATTTCCAACTTGAAAGTATGGAGAGTAATCCGCAGTTCTTACAAATTGCTACGGATCGGGATGTTGTAGTAGTTATTAGCTTTACCTTTGAGTTTAAAGAAACCGAAGATATGGTTAATATATGCATCCCGTTTAGGACTCTGGAACCGATTATTAATAAATTAACTCAACACCGGTTATTTGATTCTTTGAAGAAACCAGATCCAGTAAAAGCAGAGGTACTTAGAAGAAAAGTTCGTCAAACTCATTTACCATTGGAAGTAGAGTTAGGTGCGACAACTTGTTCTGTCAAAGATTTATTAGAACTAAAAGTTGGCGACATCATTCAGCTTGAACGCAATAAGAATGAAAATCTGGATATTAAGATTGGTAAACTCACTAAGTTTAAGGGAACTCCAGGTAAACTTGGAAATAAACTTGGTGTAGTAATCACATCTATATGTGAGCCGCAAGGAGAACGAAGCGATGAGTAATGAACATGTGAATCAGAATGAAATCGATGCTCTTTTAAATAATTTTGAAGAGCATGATGCATCAAGAGAATTAACGGAAATTGAACGCGATGCACTGGCAGAGATTGGTAACATTTCAATGGGTTCTGCCGCAACTGCTTTATCTACGTTAATTAATCGCAAGGTAACAATTACTGTACCTGATGTGTCAGTTAAAACGTTGCCTGAGATTAAAGAAGCTTATCCGATACCCTGCATCACAGTGAATATTCAATACAGAACTGGTTTAAGGGGTGAAAACTTACTTGTAATCAAAGAATCGGATGCTTCTGTTATTGGTGATCTAATGATGGGTGGTACTGGTGAAAATGTTCCAGATCACATTGGAGAAATTGAGTTAAGTGCAGTGACGGAAGCGATGAACATGATGATGGGTTCCGCTGCAACTTCTATGTCTGATTTGTTTAACTATGCAATTGATATTACACCACCTGATACTCAAAGAAGAAACCTAGCTACTGATGAACTAGATATTCAAGAAACAAGTGATATTTTTGCAGTAGTATCTTTCCGTTTGGAAATAGAAGACTTAGTTGATAGTATTATGCTGCAAATTATTGATTTAGACTTTGCTAAGCAAATGGTTCAACAATTAATGAATGATGATTTTGCTGGGGTTGAAATGGAAATCGAAACTAGCTCCCAGCCCGAACCGACTTTAGATGACTCAGCTAATGAAGTTGCTGCGACAGCTAGTCCTGCAGTTGAAGTCTCGAGTTTTCAACCAGCTGATCTTCAGCAACAAGTATTCATGGATCCAGCCCTTGGGAATTTGAATATTGAGTTAATCAAAGATATTCCTGTTCGTGTTCGTGCTGTTTTAGGCCGCACAAGGATGTCGATCGATCATATTTTAAAACTTGGTCCTGGTAATATTATGGAATTGGATACTATTGAAGGTGAACCAATAGATATCTATGCAAATGATACTTTAATTGCTCGCGGTGAGGTTGTAATTGTCGATGAACATTTTGGTGTTCGAATAACAGAAATCTCCACACAGAAAAATCGGATTAAAAGTATTAGTTAACCAGGTTACCAAAAGGAGGTTTTGTAAATGGATGCTTCCGAATTCCTAGATGTCTTTGCAGCAGAAGCTCGGGATTATTTACAAGCATTGTCTCAGGATTTGCTGGCATTGGAAAATAATCCAGATGACCGCAGTATCCTAGATGAAATGTTCAGAGCAGCTCATAGTCTTAAAGGTATGTCAGGCACTATGGGGTTTAATGAACTAGCAGACTTTACCCATCAGATGGAAAGTGTTCTTGATTTATTACGAACAGGAGAAATTCAAGCAAATCAGCAAATTACAAATGTCTTGTTCGAATCCCTTGATAACCTGGAAATACTTTTAAACAAAACTTTATTAGAAGAAGACATTGATGATATTAGCCATATGGTAAAACCATTGGAAGATATTCTAAATGCAAAAGATCAGTTTGCTGCTAAATCAGCACCAAAAGCTGATTCAGCTCTCGAATCTAATCAGGAGCCCGTTGCAGTTAGTAGTGGCTTGACTATTACCTTGGACGATGCTATCAAGGAGACTGTAAAACAAGGATTTAATCAAGGGTTTAATGCTTATGAAGTGCAAGTTAAGTTGCGTCAAAAGACTTTATTAAAGTCAGTTAGAGTCTTTACTATATTTAATGCCTTAGAAGAGTATGGTACGATTATCAAAAGCCAACCTCCAGCTCAAGATTTAGAGGAGGAGCGGTTTGGTTTAGAGTTTGCCGTAGTTTATTTAACCACAGAAGATTTAGAAAGTATTCAAAAGCTAGTTGAAGGCATTTCAGAAGTAGAATCAGTAGTTGTCAAGGAAATAAAATTAAACGGTCGAACAAAAGTAACTGAGGTTAAACCTGTTAAAGCTGAAACAAAGACTCAAAAAATAGCTCAACCGAAAAAGAATGATACTTCTGTAGTTAATAAAGGTGTTTTTGCTGATCGATTTGTCCGAGTAGCTACTGATCGCTTAGACAATTTAATTAACCTGGTTGGTGAACTAGTAATTAGTAGAACGCAAGTTCTGGAAATTGGTCAAACTATTAATCATAACGAGGCCAAAAGTACTTTTGAACAACTTGACCGGATCACCACTGATTTACAATATGCCGCAATGAAATTGCGGATGGTTCCTGTAAAACAGGTTTTTGATCGTTTTCCTAGAATGGTACGAGATTTAGCTCAAGCAAGTAACAAGAGTATTCAATTAGAGATTTATGGTGAGGATACAGAATTAGATCGCTCTTTGGTAAATCAGATTGCTGATCCGTTAGTACATTTGATTCGTAACAGTATTGACCACGGAATTGAGACTAAGGAAGTTAGAGAAGCTTTAGGTAAACCAGCTCAAGGTTTAATTCGTTTAGAAGCGCGTCATGAAGGAAGTCATGTGATTATCGAGGTAGCAGACGATGGTCAAGGAATTAACGTAGAGAAGATCAAGGAAAAGGCTATTAACAAAGGCTTATTACCTGAAAATTTTACTGGTGAGCTGTCAACTGCCGAAGCTATTGAATTATTGTTCAAGCCAGGCTTTAGTACTAGTGAGAAAATAACTGATATTTCTGGTCGTGGTGTAGGCATGGATGCTGTTAAAACTGCAGTAGAAGCTTTAAGTGGACAAGTCATTATGACTTCTACTCCTGGTAAAGGTTCTAGCATTGTAATTAAGCTGCCGCTTACCCTAGCGATTATTAAAGCCTTGTTAGTTCGAACTCATGGTCAAATTTATGCTATTCCAATCCAAGCTGTGCGCGAGAATTTATTGATCACTAAAGATCAGATTAAAACGGTTAATAGAGAAAAAGTCTTTGTGCTTAGAAATGAAGTTTTACCACTCTTTGATTTAGCTGAAACTTTAGGATTTGAATCACAAGATGATGGTGATAGTTATTCAGTGATCGTAACAGAAGATCATGGTGGGAAAGTTGGCTTTATAGTTGATGAATTAATTGGTCAACAAGAAATAGTTATTAAATCTCTCAATGAACTTGTAGGGGATATTCCTGGTATCGGCGGTGCTACAGTTCTAGGTAGTGGACGGGTAGCATTAATTTTGGATCACAGTACATTAATTAAGAGAAGGAGTGAAACCATTGGCTAAAACGGTATTAATTACAGACGATACTGCATTTATGCGGATGACGCTCAAAAATGTAATCCAAAAAAATGGTTTTAATGTTGTTGGAGAAGCAGCAGATGGTGAGGAAGCAGTGGCAAAATACGCTGAACTTAGACCTGACTTAGTGACTATGGATATTACTATGCCTAAAATGGATGGTATCACAGCAATTAAAGAAATCATGAAAATTGATCCTAATGCTAAGATAATCGTATGTAGTGCAATGGGTCAAAAACCAATGGTTATTGATGCATTAAATGCAGGTGCTAAGGATTTCTTGGTAAAACCATTTGATGCGGAGCGGGTGATAGAGGCGTTGAACAAAGCAGCAGACTAAGGAGGGTAAAATGTGGATGCCAAACTAGATTTCTTGCGTGAGCTTGGGAATATAGGAGCTAGTCATGGTACAACAGCCCTTTCTAAGATGCTTCATGGCGAAAGACTTACACTAGTTGTGCCTGAAGCAGAGATGCTGTCTTTCTCTGAGTTAGGTAATTTTATAGGTGAAACAGAAGAGATAGTTGCAGGGGTTTATGTAAGAATGACCGGTGACGCAGAAGGTCATATGGCTTTTATCTTACCATATCCTAGTGCAGTAACATTAGCCAATATGTTAACAATGGGTTCTGATACAGAACTTACAGAAATTGGTAAATCTGCTTTGCTCGAGGTTGGTAATATTTTGATCACTTCATATATCAATGCCTTGAGTGCACTTACCAACCTTACACTCTACCCATCGGTTCCTGATATAGCGATTGATATATCAGCGGCCATTTGGCAGAGTATTTTAGTTAATGCAGAAATTGCCGATCAAGTCACATTAATAAAAACAATCTTTACCACCCCTAATAAGATTGAATTATCCGGGCGAATAATCTTCCTCCCCACCGAGGCAGGATTTGCAAAAATCGCAGAGGTTTTAGGGTTGGAGGAATTTTAATGCAGGAAGTTTTCGTAAACATGGGACAAATCCGGGTTTTACAAACTTCTGGGATTTTGACTACTGTTGGGTTAGGGTCTTGTGTTGGGGTGACTTTGCATGACCCTGTTGCAAAAGTTGGGGCAATGGCACACGTCTTTTTAGCTAAAAGTAGACCAGAACGGGATCCAAATGCTTTACCAGGAAAGTATGCTGATACTGCAATTCCAGCTTTGATTTCTCAAGCAATTGCAAAAGGTGCTCGTCAAGAGCGATTAGTGGCAAAGTTAGCTGGCGGGGCTAATTTATTTGCCAACCTAGCAACTAACAATTTAAGCATTGGAGCGCAAAACATTGAGGCTGTTATTCAGCAGCTTAATTTATTTAAAATTCCAATTATAGGAAAAGATGTGGCTGGTAATCATGGTCGTAAAATGCGTTTATTTATAGAAAGTGGTATAGTTGTTGTTACAACTGCAGGGCAAGAATCCATAGAGATTTGAGGTGTCTTTAGGTGCCAATTAAGGTACTTGTTGTTGATGATAGTGCTTTTATGAGAAAAGTAATAACAGAAATTTTAGAGCAACAACCAGATATTCAAGTGGTAGCCACTGCACGTAATGGGCAAGATGCCTTAGAGAAGTTGCAGAAGTTAGATGTAGATGTTGTAACTCTAGATTTAGAAATGCCTGTACTTGATGGATTATCAACATTAAAAGAAATAATGAACTCTAATCCGTTGCCAGTCATTTTGCTTAGCAGCATGACTCAACGTGGATCGGAAATAACAATGAAAGCCTTGTCCCTTGGAGCGGTTGACTTTATACCTAAACCATCTGGGGCAATTTCATTAGATTTACATACTGTCAGTGAAGAATTAATTACTAAAGTTCGTTCGGTTGCCGGTATTCAAGTAAAAAAACCTATTGCAACTGAACCAAAAAAAATAAGTATAAGTCCCACCGTTTCAACCCGTAAGCCTGTAAGCGTTAAACCTGGAGAGATTAGTGACAATTTAGTGGTTATAGGTTCTTCTACCGGTGGTCCGCGAGCTTTAGAAGAGATTTTTTTATCTTTACCAGAAAACATTAATGCAGGTATTGTTGTAGTCCAACATATGCCAAAGGGTTTTACTCATAGTTTCGCAGAAAGACTAAATTCTATCTCCAGTGTTCATGTCAAGGAAGCAGAAGAAGGAGATTATATAAAAAATGGGCATGCCTTAATTGCTCCTGGCGATTATCATTTAGTTATTGATTCACAAAAACAAATCAGATTGAACCAAAGTGCTCCTGTTCAATATTTGAGACCCGCGGTAGATGTGACAATGTTACACCTACCTAATGTTTTTAAATCAAATATTATTGGCGTTATTCTTACTGGTATGGGTCGTGATGGTGCTGAAGGAATGGCCAGAATTAAGCAATTAGGGGGCTTTACTATTGCACAAGATCGAGCTACTTCTACAATTTATAGTATGCCTAAGGCCGTAATCGAGTCTGGAAATGCTGATTATATTTTACCTATCGATAGTATTGCTGATTGTATTGTGAGATTGCTCGGTAACATGTAATGGAGGTTATTAAGTAATGGATTATAGCATGTTTAAGCGCAAGATAGTCGATATTCTAGGTATTGATCTAAATTCCTATAAGGAACAACAGATGCACCGACGAATTTTACAATGGATTTCCAGATATGATTTAGGGGATTATACTGCTTTAGTTGATTTAATTCAAAAAGACGAAGAACATCGTAAACGCTTTATGGAATATCTTACAATCAATACCTCCTATTTTTTTCGGGATACATTGGTGTTTGATTATCTAGAAAAAACATTACTACCAGAAATTGCAAGTACAAAACCAGCAAAAATTTGGAGTGCTGGTTGTTCTATCGGGGCAGAAGTTTATTCGATTACGATTTTACTGTTAGAAAATAAGTTGAAATTTAATACTTTGTTAGCTACTGATATTGACGAAACTGTTTTAGAAAAAGCTAGGCAAGGTATTTTTCAACAAACTCATATTAACGAAATATCCAATGATATCCTAAGCAAGTACTTTACTGTTACCGGCAATGATTATGAGTTGAAAGATCTTGTTAGAAAGCATGTAATATTTAAGCAACATAATTTGTTAACCGATCCATTTCCTAAAGGCTATGATCTGATTCTTTGTCGCAATGTCTTTATTTACTTTACAGCCGAAGTACAACGGGAGTTAACTGAAAAGTTTGTTGAGTCTTTAAATCCAGGAGGTTATTTTGTAGTTGGTTCTGCAGAACAGATAATGAATCCTGCTCAATTTGGTCTATCTAGAGTTAGTTATTGTGTATATCAAAAAGCATAAGCAATGGGAGGGTTATCTATGGCTAATTCAAAGATTTACAGAGGTAAAACCGTTAATGAAGCGATCCAATTAGCCTTAAACGAGCTAAATGTGACCCGCTCTGAGATAGACGTAGAAGTGGTTAACCAACCAAAAGAGTATTTGTTTGGAATGATAAGAACTTTTGCGGTGGTTAAAGTTACGCTTAAAGAAACTGCGCAAATGTCATTAGAACCAGAAATTGTACCTGGAGCAGGGTTGGTCGGTGTTGAAAATGGAAAATTAGTTTATACCCCGCCAAGGGATGGAGGAGCACCGCCTAGGATTCTATTTGATAATACAATTATTGTTTACTATAATGGTAAGCAGGCAAAAAATGCTGTCACATTAGAAGAGGGTCTTGAACCTTTAGATATACAGCTACCAAACGATCATCAGCCGAGCACAGACATAGAAATTGAAATTAGCGAAGATAAATTAGAGGCATTATTACGAGTAAGGCGGATCTATGGAGTTACCCGAAGACTAAAAGATTGTAAACCGGCAAATATAATTGAATTATCGATTGAGGAAGTAACAATTCCTGCACCTAAAGCAACTTTAACTGAAATTAGGGAGAAAGTTAATAAGGCAGGCATTGTTTATGGTATCGATTATGATGTTATTACTAATGAGTTATTAGAAGAAAATGATTTTGAAGTGGTAATTGCTAGGGGACAGGAACCGATTTATCCACGTCATGGTGCAATCGACTATCTCTTTCCATTAACAAGTGGGCAACGGGAAATTGATTTAGAAGCTGATCGGATTGATCATTTTGAATTAAATATAGTTCCTAACGTTGAAAAGGGACAACCTTTAGCGACCAAGACTGCACCTGTTCACGGACAACCAGGAAAAAATATTTTTGGAAAAGTTATTAATGTAGGAGAACCGAAAAATCCAGAAATACAAATCGGTGAAGGTGTAGTGCTCAGCGAAGATGGCTTAACCGCTTACGCAGATCAGCCTGGTCGTCCAGTCTTAGAAAATGGCGTGCTGAAAGTTTTAAAGATTTATGAATTGAATAAAGATGTGGATCTTAGTACCGGTAATATCCGCTTCAACGGAGAAATCATTATTAGAGGTAATGTTACAGAACAATTAAAAGTAGAAGCTTTTTCTGGTGGTATTCAAATTTATGGTATGGTTACTCAAGCCCAAATTCAAGCGAGCCGTGATATTGTAATTTCCAAAAATGCTATTTCATCAAAGATTTCTGCAGGCGGCGATGCGATTGCATTTCTCAAATTGTCATCGTTCCTCAACGAGTTGACTGAACAAGTTTCTTCATTATTATCAGCATTTTACACTGTTATTAAGAGACAACCTGAAACCAGTCACGGTCGTGTAGTGAAGAATTTGTTAGAGATCAAATATACTGATTTGCCTAAGAAAATCCAAGAATTTGATCATCTGTTTTCAGAAGGCAAAGATATTTTTGAGAATGGATTATTCTTGTTAATTAACAATATGAAGGCTGTATTCTTAGGACGAGGACCTCTAGAGTTAATTGATATTTCAACAGTTGAAATAATCCGCAGCGATTTATTGCATTGGAAGGAATTTTACCAGCATGCCTCCGAAGAAACCGCAGATATTACCGTAAGTTATTTACAAAACAGTACTCTTGAAGCATCTGGCTCTGTGAGAGTAATTGGACAGGGAGCTTATTACTCGAAAATCATCGCTGGACAAGGATATTATCAAGCACGAGGTGTCTTCAGAGGTGGCGAGATTGTTGTAGAAGAAGGAGATATTCAGGTAAAAGAATTAGGCGGACCAACAGGAATTGTTACTGTTGCATCGATTGTCAGAAACGGTCGAATGAGTATTGGATTAGTCCATCCAAATGTTACAGTTGCAATTGGCAACCAAAAATACCGATTTGAGAATCAAACTTCCATGGTGCGAGTTTATCTCAGCAATGAAGGTTTAGAAGTCTTTTCTGGTTCTGCAAGTTTACTTCGTTAGAACCGATAATAAACGGAGGCAAAGATGGCAAGGTACGATGTAAAAAAAGTAGTTTTTTTAGGTTTAGTAACCAGTCTAGCAATGAGTTTGAATATCCTGGAAGCAGCTATTCCTATACCCGCACCATTTCCAGGGGCGAAGTTAGGTTTAGCCAATGTGGTTTCATTATTTGTGATCATTCGTTACGGCTTGGGGGAAGCAATTCTAGTAAATATACTTAGAACAACACTAACATCATTGATCTTAGGGACATTATTAACACCAACTTTCTATCTGAGTTTTTCAGGTGGAATTGCCAGTGCTTTCACGATGGGTATCGTTTACCGATACTTTAGTGAACACTTTAGTATGGTTAGCATTAGTGTAGTTGGTTCTGTGACACATAGTGTAACACAAATCATAGTAGCTTCCTTCATCGCTGATACCACAGGCCTGTTCTTATATTTACCTTACTTGCTTTTGTTTAGCGTTCCAACAGGGATCTTTGTAGGACTAGTTGTAATGCAGATACTACGACATAACCGTTTTCCTTAGAAGACGTTTTGGATATTGAACATGTGATTACGATAAATATGGCTAAAGTACACGTCAAGGGCTGCCAGTTCTGCTAGGGCTGACGGCTTTTCTTGTGATTTTATGTAACTCAGCAGACGACTAAACAACAATTCTACATCTTCGATTTCCCGATGTACAATTATTAAATCCCAATAATCTTGGATTTCATTCCAGTATTTTTGTAAGCTAATTACATGCTCTTCAGCTATTTGCCAGTTTTCAGCATTAATTGCTTCACTAATTTGCGGAAGCTGTTCTCGAATATTAGTTGCTGTAAGAAGAATTTGATTTTGGATATAGGCTGAAAAGATAATAAATAGAATCATAAAGATCGAAAGGGTGATTAGCAGTCGCATATTTTTCACCTCTTTTGTCTTTTTCTTTTTTCTTTTTCTTGAATAAATAGATTACCTTGAGTATCAAGTGAAGCAAAAAATACATTTTTTGCTGAAGAAATACCTCGATTTTTAAGTTCCATATTCAACCAATTGGAATCTAGCTTGGTTAAGGCTAGGTTTTTTTCTTGTATAAGACCATCAATTATTAGGGGAATAGGTAGACCTTCATATTCTGTAGGAAGATTGAGATCTTCTGGTGTAACTGATCTTTTTTGTGATTTTGGGATGATACTTATTTCTCCGCTAGTTTCTAAAATGGCTATTTCGACATCAGCGATATTCGGATATCCTTTGGCTCTTAATTGTCCGAGTAGCTCAACCAGGTTGATCCGATTACGTTCTAGCTCTTTTTCATCAATATGTCCATTACGGATAATGATGCTTGGAACACCGTCCATAAAGGCATTGAATCTTAAACTTTTTAAAGCAATGTATGAAATTAAAACTTGTAAAAATAAGAGAGTTAAGATGGGAATAAATCCATTAATTAAAGGAATACCTTTGTCCTCCATAGGGACAGCTGCTAATTCAGCAATCATTACCGCAATTACTAATTCATAAGGCTCTAATTGGCCTATTTGGCGTTTACCCATCAGACGCATGGTTAAAACTACTACGCTGTAGAGAATTAAGGTTCGCAAAAAGATCGTTAGCAAAACATTCCCTCCTTTGTTCGAGCTTAGGTTTAGTATAACCGAATTAAAGCTATTTCTATTATTACAGAGATAGACAGTTAGGTTAAGTTGTGGTAGTATGAAATCATTATTAGGATAAAGAAATTGTTAAGATCCTCGCTACTGCGGGGATTTGATCTGTTTTTATGCTATAATAGGATTACAAGTTGTAAGTAATTGAAAGGAGTTACTTCATGAGCAGTAATAACATAGAGCAAAGAAAATTCTATTTGAAGACTATGGGTTGTCAGATGAACGCTCACGACTCAGAAGTGATTACAGGAATTTTGCTTTCATTAGGTTATCAAGAAACAGATTCGGTTGAAGATGCTGAGCTGATTCTCTATAATACATGTTCTGTACGAGAAAATCCTGAAAGAAAAGTATATGGTCAAATATCTCGGTTTAAAGCATTAAAAGAACAAAAACCCGGTTTAATTATTGGGATTTGTGGCTGTATGACACAACAAAAAGATGAGCAAGAAGCTATTTTAAAGAAATTGCCACATGTAGATTTAATCTTTGGTACTCATAATATACATCGCTTACCCGAGTTATTGGAAAGAGCGTTGGATGGAGAAAGAGTTATCGAAGTGTGGGAAGATACTGATGAAATTGTAGAAGATTTACCAGTTAGAAGAAGTAATAATTTGAAAGCCTTTGTGAATATTATATATGGTTGCACTAACTTTTGCAGTTATTGCATAGTCCCGTATACGAGAGGTAAAGAAATTAGTCGTCAACCAGAAGCGATAATCAATGAGGTTACTAGTTTAGCCCAAGAAGGTTTTAAAGAGGTAACTTTATTAGGCCAAAATGTGAACTCCTATGGTAAAGATCTCGGTTTAAATATGGATTTTGCTGATTTGCTAAAACAATTAAATGATATTCCCGGTCTAGAACGAATTCGGTTTACAACTAGTCATCCTAAGGATATGAAAGACAGCTTGATTGATGCTTTGGCAAATTTACCGAAAGTCTGCGAACATTTGCACCTGCCAGTTCAATCGGGAAGTAACAGGATTTTAAAATTAATGAATCGGGGTTATACTAGAGAATATTATTTAGATTTGGTACGCAAGATTAAGGAAGCGGTTCCAAATATAAGTTTAACCACAGACTTAATTGTTGGTTTTCCTGGTGAAACCGAAGAAGACTTCCAAGATACCTTGGATTTAATCCGTGAAGTTGGGTTTTCATCATCATTTACATTTATCTTTTCACCACGCAATGGAACACCAGCTGCCACTATGAGTGAGCAAATACCAGAGGAAGTCAAGAAAGATCGGATTTATCGTTTAATTGAATTACAAAATGAAATTAGTAGCGAATATATGCAAACTCATCTCAATCAAGTCGTTGAGGTTTTAGTAGATGGTGTAAATTCAGAAACTCAAGAATTAACAGGTAGAACTCGTACAAATCACCCTGTAACCTTTATAGGTGATCCAAATCTCGTTTCTAAGCTAGTTCCTGTAAAAATTACTCAATGTCAAACATGGAGTCTTCGAGGTGAACTGGTAAAATAGGGGGTGCTAATGTGTGGCTTGATCATCAAAAAACATTATTGGCTAATCGGGATCGAGATACATGGCAGTTACCGGTAATTAGCTGTTCTGGAGATTATCTTGGTAATGTTGTAGCACAAGTAGTAGAACCGTCACAGTATATGATTCGCTACTTTTTAATCTATAATCCGCAACAAAATCGACGGTTTTTATTACCGTTAGATTGTGTAATTGCCATTGATGATCATATCCAAAGTAATGTTGAGAAAGAGCAAGTTTTGCAATTTCCCCATTTTACTGATGAAATATTCCGTGATGACGAACGAGAAATATATCAAATAATATCCCAACCACCTTATTGGGAAGAAGATTAAGGGGCTACTTCGGTAGCCTCTTTTCTAGCTTGAGCAGGATTTAACAAGCAGGGAAGCGAATCCATTTAGCAAGATAAGAGGTGAAGTAAGTGACAGTAACTCCGATGATGCAACAATATTTAAATATAAAAAGTCAATATCCAGATACCCTGTTATTCTTTCGTTTAGGAGATTTTTACGAGCTGTTTGGTGATGATGCCATAGTAGCCTCTAAGGTTTTAGAGATTACCTTGACTAGTCGAGATCGAGGCAATAAGGAAGACCGGCTTCCCATGTGTGGCGTACCGCATCATGCAGCAGCTGGCTATTTGGAGAAACTCGTTAAAAATGGTTACCGGGTAGCTATTTGTGAGCAATTAGAAGATCCGAAACAGGCTAAAGGTGTAGTAAAACGAGATGTTGTTCGAGTAATTTCACCTGGTACTTTCATTGAAGGTAATTTGGAAGAAAAGCGCAATGTATATTTAGTTGGTTTGGCTACTGACTGCAATGATTATGGCTTAGCTATTATTGATTTGTCTACTGGCGAATTTAAAGTAACTTTATTAGAGTCAAGTGATAAATTAAAAGATGAATTAATGCGAATACAGCCAGCAGAAATAGTTGTATCAGAAACTATGGATCAAGAGTTATTAGAGATATGTCAAGTGTACCCAACCACAATAACTAAAACACCAGCAAGAAACTGGTTTCTAGAAAGTTGCCATCATCTGCTATTAACACATTTTAATTTAAAAAATACTATTGCTCTTGGATTTCAAGAAGAATTACTTATTCAAGTTGCTGGCGGAGTCTTGAATTACATTAAAGAAACGCAGAAAGCGGCTTTACCCCATATTACCCATATTACAAGATATTCGTTAGCAGATTTTCTGCAAATTGATGGAACAAGCCAGTATAATTTAGAGTTAACTAGAACAATTAGAGAAGGTAAAACTAAAGGTTCTTTATTATCAATCTTAGATGAAACTGTTACTAGCATGGGAGGACGATTACTGCGTTCTTGGCTAGAAAAACCTTTGATTAATATAGAAGAGATAAAAAAACGGCAAAGGGCCATTGGTTATTTAGTTGATGATCCCCTGTTACGCAGTGAGTTAGAAGAGGCACTAACAAAGGTTTTAGACATAGAAAGATTGCTTAGTAAACTAGTTAATGGCAGTGGTAATGCTCGTGATTTATTAGCATTAAAAGTTTCATTACAGCAAATTCCGGCCGTCAAAGAATTATTAGCTAATAATCCGACTATGTTAGGGGATTTAAGCAGGCAGTTAGATCCTTTATCTGAGTTAGTGACTTTAATCGAACAAAGTATAGTGGAAGAACCTCCGATCACCATTCGCGAGGGTAATTTGATTAAAGATGGTTTCAATAGTGAGCTTGATCAATTACGGGCTGCTAAACGTGATGGTAAACAATGGATAGCAAATTTAGAAGCTGAAGAGCGAAATCGAACTGGTATTAAATCTCTAAAAGTTGGATATAACAAAGTTTTTGGCTATTATATTGAGGTAACGAGAGCTAACCTTGCTAATGTTCCTGATGATTATCAACGCAAACAAACCTTAGCTAACGCTGAACGGTTCATCACCCCAGAATTAAAAGAAAAAGAAGCTTTAATCTTAGGCGCAGAAGAGCGTAGTGCTGATTTAGAGTACGAATTGTTTGTCCAAATCCGTAATCAGGTTAATGATTATATTTCTGAAATCCAAAAGAATTCAGCTATTTTAGCTACTATTGATGTTCTTCAAGGATTAGCTGTAGTAGCCTATAATAATAATTATGTTTGTCCTGAGATTACGGAAGATCTAGTGTTAGATATTAAAGACGGCAGACATCCAGTTGTAGAAGCACTGCAACCAAATTTTGTTCCTAATGACATAAATTTGGGAGAAGATCAGTTCTTTGTATTGCTAACTGGACCAAATATGGCAGGGAAGAGTACTTATTTACGACAAACAGCTTTAATTGTGATTATGGCACAAATGGGCAGTTTTGTACCGGCCAGTGCAGCCAGGATTGGGCTTGTTGATCGGATTTTTACCCGTATTGGAGCAGCTGATGATTTAAGTACTGGCCAGAGTACTTTTATGGTTGAATGTGCAGAAACAGCTAATTTAGTTAAGAACTCAACCATACGTTCCTTAATTATTCTTGACGAACTTGGTCGGGGAACATCAACCTTTGATGGCATGGCCATTGCTCAATCAGTGGTAGAGTTTATTCATAATCGAATTAAAGCTCGGACTTTATTTTCTACGCATTATCATGAATTAACTAAACTAGAAAAAGAACTAAAAGGATTAATCACCTATAAAATGGCAGTTGAAGAAGCACACAACCAGGTTTACTTTTTACACAAAGTCATGCCTGGTAATGCGGATCGCAGTTATGGGATTAATGTAGCTAAAATGGCTGGAATGCCTTTACCAATCATTGAAAGGGCTGAAGTGCTGTTATATCAGTTAGAAGCTGACCAACAAAAACCACTACAATTAAATCTATTTCAGAGTTTAGAACATCCTGCTGCGGCTGCTAGTGAAATAGAACACGAAATTTTGCAAGAAATTAGAGGTCTAGATTTAAATCGAACTACTCCTTTGGAAGCGTTGCAATTTTTAGCTGATTTAAAGGATAGAATTGATAAGGAAGATTAATATGACGCGAATTCAGTTATTACCAGAAGACCTTGCCCATAAAATTGCTGCCGGTGAAGTTATTGAACGACCAGCATCAGTAGTAAAAGAATTAGTGGAAAATTCAATTGATGCTCAGGCTACAAATATCGAGATAGAGATTTTGGATGGGGGCAAAGAATATATTCGTGTTAGTGATAATGGTATTGGAATCCATCCAGATGATTTGGAAATTGCTTTTATGCGTCACGCTACCAGCAAGATATCTACTGTTAATGATTTATTTAATGTAGTGACCTTAGGCTTTCGCGGCGAAGCTCTGTCTAGTATTGCTAGCGTGAGTGATTTAACGCTAAAAACTCGCCAACATGATAGTCCGAAAGGTTATCAAATTAGAATCGAAGATACAGGTCAGTCTATTATTGAGCCAGTAGGGATTAGTCCAGGAACAACTGTAGAAGTTAGACGATTATTTTATAATACGCCTGCTCGCTATAAGTTTTTAAAAACTAGTGCTACAGAAAGGCGCTATATTGTGGATTTTGTTAGCAATATTGCTTTAGCCCACCCCCATATAGCATTTAAGTTAGTAGCTGATAATAAGTTAATATTACAAACTCATGGACAAGGTGAATTACTAACAACTCTTAGGGCTGTGTCAAATTTTGCTAATGTCAATAAAATGGTTAAATTAAATCACCAGGCTTATTTTGGCTCAATATTAGGCTATTTAGCACCACCTGAAATCTCAAGGGGAAACCGTCAAGGTCAGATTACAGTATTAAATGGTCGAATAATTAAAAGTCCATTAATTATTAGTGCTGTAGAGAAAGCTTACCAAGGTTTGCTTGGTCGACGTCAGTTTCCAGTTTACGTATTATTAATTTCTATGAATCCTGAGTTGGTAGACGTGAACGTTCATCCAACTAAAGCTGAAGTGCGCTTTCAAGATGAACAGGGAGTTTACCAGGAGATTTTAACAGCTTGCAAGCAAGGTTTACTAAGTAAGGATCTGAGCGTATCATTGTCCGAAAAGCCAAAGCTTCAAGTAACCAAGCAAATTGAGCAAACTAAATTAGACCGTCAAATAGCTGTGCAGGATCTGTTTCCCTGGCAGCCAGCAACATGGGAAAAAGTAGATGCTTTATTTGGATTAAAACAGCCAGATAGTGTAGCAGATAGTGTGACAACAAAAACTGTCGAGAAGGAAGAAATAGTAGTAAAAGAAGAACCTAAACCTAGGGAATACGTTAAACAACTTAATAATCCGCCACAAAATGCTTTAGATATAAAAGAAGGATTATTGACCGGTCGGATCATTGGGCAATTGCATCAGTCCTATATCTTATTGGAAACTGCTAATGGTCTTTGGATTCTTGATCAGCATATTGTTCACGAGCGTATTTTATATGAAGAATTAGTAAATAGTGATTACCAGCCATATATTCAACAAATTTTACCACAAACATTACAGTTTTCAGCAAAAGATTATCAACGGATTATAGAACACTTATACGAATTTCAGGGGTTAGGCATCGACATTGAGCCTTTTGGTGGAAGTGACTTCCTGTTACGAGGGTTACCTCAATATTTATCAGACAAAGACAAATTCACAGAAGCTGATATTTTAGAGATTCTCGATGATATTGAACAAAATGAAAATCCGCGAGAGCAAATAGCGATTAATTTAGCATGTAAGGGTGCAGTAAAAGCTGGAGAGCGGCTGCATGAAGCAGAAATTCGGCAACTTCTGGAAAAATTGGCAAAAACTAGTAATCCATTTACATGTCCACATGGACGTCCAATAATTATCAAAATTGAGGAACAGGAAATTTTAAGGCGATTCGGCAGGTGAAGTAATTGATAGTTTTAGTTTTAGTAGGACCAACAGCAGTGGGGAAAAGCGAATTAGCAATTAAGCTTGCCCAAAAGTTAAATGGTGAAATTATCTCTGCGGATTCGATGCAAGTCTATCGGGAGATGGATATAGGAACAGCAAAGCCATCTCAGTATGAGCAAGAATTAATTCCACATCATTTAATTGATATTGTTGATCCTAACGAGAGATTTAACGTTGCTGATTATGTCAGATTGGCAGAATCTAAAATTGAGGAAATCGTAGCGCGAAATCGCTTACCAATCATTGCTGGAGGAACTGGGCTGTATATTAATGCATTATTTGATGGATTTTTGTTCCCAGATTCTGGTGCCGATCCAACATTACGCAAGCAACTACAACAGCAAGCCAAAGATGTGCCAGACAGCTTACATAAACAGTTAATTGAAATTGATCCTGAATCAGCTAAGCGACTTCATCCCAATGATCATCGGCGGATAATTAGAGCGTTAGAGGTTTATCATACTACAGGCAAGACCATTACAGAATTACAAAGTAAAATGGAGGTTCATGAGCGAAAGTATCGGCCGATTTTTATTGGACTAAATCGAGAGCGGACTAAGCTTTATCAAAGGATTGAAACTCGAGTCGACCAAATGATTAAGATGGGTTTAGTTAACGAGGTAGTCGATTTATTAATCAAATACCCTGAACAGCCTACTGCTTTGCAAGCTATTGGTTATAAAGAAATCGCCTTATTTTTACACGGGCATTTGACCCTTGAAGAAGCGATCTATGTATTAAAACGAGATACTCGTCGTTATGCAAAACGTCAATTATCTTGGTTTCGTCGGGATAAACGCATTCAATGGTTTGACTTAGATCAGACACGAATAGAAGTGATCATCAATCAAATTCAAAGTAAAATCGTAGAATTACAGGCTACCTAGATAGTAGCCTTTTTGCTTTTACAGAATAAGAAACATTTTCACTCCACTAACGTATATATATTAGGTAGTGGCAAATATGCCAAAAAGGCTGGGAGTGAAAGCTAATGAATCAAGAGCGTGTTTTTAGTTTAGTGGAAAATGGCGATATCACTGTTAGTGAAGCATTATCAATTATTAGAAAATCTGCATCTGAAGGTAAGATTAGCTTAGAGATGTCCAAAGAAAATAAGATTGCAGAAATTCAACAGGAATTAAATCGATTAATTGGTCTAGAATCTGTTAAACAGCTGATTCATGAGATCTATGCCTTCGTTGAAATCCAGCAAAAACGCGTTCAAATGCAATTAGCTTCAGAGCCTGTAGTATTACATATGATCTTTTCGGGCAATCCAGGAGTTGGCAAAACCACAGTAGCTCGTTTAATTGGCAAACTTTTCATGGAAATGGGTGTATTAAGCAAAGGACATCTTGTTGAAGTAGAACGAGCCGACCTAGTTGCCGAATACATAGGACAAACCGCACAAAAAACTCGCGAACAGCTGCGTAAAGCTACAGGTGGAATACTATTCATTGATGAAGCTTATTCTTTAGCTAGAGGTGGAGAAAAAGATTTTGGTAAGGAAGCTATTGATACCATGGTGAAGACTATGGAGGATCAACGAAATAATCTAATTATTATTCTTGCAGGATATTCAGAGCCAATGAAAGAGTTTTTGGAGACAAATCCAGGACTAAGCTCCCGTTTTCCAATTCAAATCGAATTTCCTGATTACTCAAGCTTTGAGTTGTTTAAAATTGCAGAATTAATGTTGCAGGAAAGAGATTATCAATTAAATAAAGGAGCTCGCCGCAAGCTCTACCGGATAATCGAAGAGCTCAAGGCAGCTGAAACAACTAATTTTGGTAATGCACGAACCGTTAGAAATATTATCGAGAAAGCTATTCGGCGCCAAGCGGTACGATTAGTAAATATGAAAAATTTATCACGAACTGATTTAATGGAAATCACTGAAGAAGATATTCAAGGGGAAGTTGGACCATGAAACAGATTCTAGTTTTGGGTCAGACTAATGCGGGCAAAACCTTATTTACCATTAATTTTGCTATTTACTTAGGCGCTAGTGATATCAGCCTTACTTTTCAGGACAGTCATCGAGGCTCTTATACAAGAACATTAGAGTTAGAAGCGGCTAAACAATTATTGGTCAGTGATACCCCACATTACACCAGGGTTGTTCAATCAGCAGTTTTAGAACTACCATGGGGGAAAGGGATTAAGAAGTTTGAAATCGTTGATACTGCAGGCTTGATGGACGGAATTCATCAAGATCCACAAATTCGTCGCGCTATGAGCCAGACTTTAGCGGTTGTTCGTCAGGCCGACATAATTCTACATATTTTAGACGCAGCAAAGATTGGGAAAAACAACATTTTAAAGACTATTGGCGAAGTTGATTTTCAAGTGGCTCAATTTGGTCAACTAAAACCAGGGTATGTAATTCTAGCTAATAAAATTGATCTACCGGAAGCTATGGAAGGCATTGAAAAGATTAAAGCAGAATTTCCAGGTCATCAAATCTTGGAAATATCTGCTTTACATACTCTTGGATTTAAGAAGGTGAAGGAATTTGTTAAACGCCATCTCTAGCGCTGTTGCTATCATGTTGACCGGGATAGTAATTAAGTTCATAGATGACTTATTAGATGAAGATGAACTCAGTTTTAATTCGGCAAATTACATCTATTGTTTAGTTTGTATCTTACTTGCTTGCCTAATCAATTTGAAATTAACAGCAGTATTATTTCTAGCCTGTTATTCATTTGGCATGATGGATAGCATATTTATGATTTTGCCTACTAATGTCCCTAGTTGGGTTGAAATTCTAATATCCATTTTTATCGCTATTATAGCTGCAGGTTTGGCCTTAACTATCTGGTCATATTTGATTATTGGCAGTGTTCAATTGATCGATGACCTGTTTGACCAAAAGCTTGATCTGGAGGAAGGTCGCAAAAATATAGCTGTCTGGTTAGGGTTTGAGCGAGCAGCTTTGTTATTTTTAATATTCTTTTATTCAAGCTTAATTTTCCAACCTTTATTATCTGTCTTAGTTCTAAGCAGTGCATTAATCATATCCCATGGAAATAATGGGAGGGAACGAAATGCCTGAAATAGCTCTTTTTGATCTAGCTTGTTTAATATTGTTAGTTTGGACTTTTATTATATTTTCTTTCGGCTATAATCGTGGCAGAAAACGTGGAAAACTAGAAGGTCATGCTGATGGTATTTTGTATTTAAGAAAAGTTAGCTATCGCCAAGGGAAATGTTCGCTTTGCGGAGGGAAGGGAAAAGCCTACCTAATAACGAATACTAATAAAGACCATGGAAAGGAGGAACCATTATCAGAAACAGATATTTCGGTGCATTTGTAGGTCTTTTCCTTTATGGCTTTAGCTTCACAATTCTCGGGCCTACTTTGCCTGCATTAATCGGAGAATTTAATCTATCCCTTACTGAAGCAGGGATGTTATATTCATTTAGAGGAATAGGCATGTTAATTGCCGTGTTGTTTGCTGGAATGCTTTCTGATGCTATAGGGCATCGTAAAGTGATTTTAAGTGGTATTAGTCTATGGGTAATTGGACTGGTGATTTTTAATACCACATCTTCAGCCAGTTTAGCGCTAGCTATTTGGTTACTAACAGGTATTGGTTTTGGTACTACAGATTCAGGTCTGAATTCATTAATTGCCTCTACTAGTAAAAATAAAGGTTCTGATTTAAATCAGCTTCACTTTTGGTTTGGAGTTGGTGCTTTGTGTGGACCTTTATTAGCTGGTTTAATGATTACCTATTTTAACTGGCGTTTATTATTTACTGTAACCATTGGCATAATGGTTCTCTATTTAATTTATATGTATAGTCAAAATTATCCCAAGGTTGCTCGAAGCAGAGTTTCTCCTTGGAAAAGTTTAAGTAGTATTGCTTTACAGCCAGAAATGCTGCTTTTAGGTGTAATTATGTTCTGTTATACTGGTACAGGAACAGCGTACATAGGTTGGATCAATACTCATTTAACCAGAACCCATCACTTAAGTAATTTTTATGCTTCTTTAGTCTTAACTTTGTATAGTGCAGGATTAGCTGTGGGACGTTTATTTGTAGTGTTTATCTCCCGCAGACTTACCTATGCTAAAATACTATTAGGTGGAGCATTTTTATCTTGCTTCAGTGCTTCTTTGGCAGTATTTAGCCATAATCCAATTATAATAGGAATCGGATTTGCCTTAACAGGTGTATTTTTCGCTACCTTATTACCAACTAGTTTGGCTTTAGGTACCAAGTTGTTTCCAGAATACACAGGAACAGTTACAGGTTTATTAATCTTTTTTGGTGCTCTAGGTCGAACATTCCTACCTGGTTTAGTTGGAGTAATTGCTGATAATAGTGGTACAGCAATAGGACTACAGGTATTATTAGTTGCCATTGCATTGATGACATTATCGGCTTTTAGATTAACAAAATTACAGTTAGAAGATGATGAGGAGATGTAGTATTAATGACGGTTGTTAAAGATGCTAAAAACAAAGTAAAAGAGTTTTGGGAATCGCTGGATGAAATAACTTTATTTAATCAAGAAAAAGTCTTAGAAGCCTTTCAACAGGCAAAAGCCAGCGATTACAGCTTTTCTAACTCTACTGGCTATGGTTACAATGACCAAGGTCGAGAGACCCTAGAAGAAATTTTCTCTATTGTTTTTAAAACTGAAGCGGCCTTAGTTAGACCACAGATTGTATCTGGTACTCATGCCATAAATTTATGTTTATCGGTATTAAAACCAGGTGATCATCTGGTTTCTATCAGTGGAGCACCATACGATACTTTGCAGCAGATTATTGGAACAAGAGGAAAGGAAAAAAATTCCTTAATGAACAAGGGTATTGTTTACGAAGAAGTATCCTTGACTGAAGAGGGTAAGCTGGATTATGAAGCAATTCGAAAAGTAGTAACTAAGGAAACTCGTATGGTTATGTTGCAGCGCTCAAGAGGATATAGTTGGCGACCTTCTATTCCTATCGCAGATATCGAGCAAGCATTTAAAGTAGTTAAGGCAATTAATCCCGAATGCATTTGCTTTGTTGATAATTGCTATGGTGAGTTTGCCGAAATCAAGGAGCCTACTGAAGTGGGTGCTAATTTGATGGCTGGATCATTAATTAAAAATCCTGGTGGTGCTTTGGCTCCTAGTGGAGGTTACATTGTTGGTAATCATGATTTAGTTATGGACTGCGCTGACAGTCTGACAGCACCTGGTTTAGGAAATCAATTAGGAGCTACTTTCGGATTGATGCGTACCTTGATGCAAGGATTTCTTATTGCACCTCATGTAGTAGGGCAAGCGATGCGAGGTGCTATTTTGACAGCTCAAGTTTTTCAAGATTTAGGTTATCCTGTTTCACCAAGACCAAATGAAAAGCGGACTGATATTATTCAAGCTATCCAGTTAGGTGATGCAGAGAAAATTCTTGCTTTTTGTAAAGGGATTCAGCAAGCTTCACCTATTGATTCACAATTTGTGCCTGTACCAGATTTAATGCCTGGTTATGATGATCAAGTGGTAATGGCTGGTGGAACATTTATTCAAGGTTCCTCAATTGAGCTCAGTGCTGACGCTCCATTACGCCCACCTTATATTGTATATTTACAAGGTGGTATGAGCATTGAACATGTTGAAATTGCTTTAAATAGAGTGGTAAAAGAATTTAGTTAATTGGTTATTATCCAGAAAATAGCAGGAATATTAGCTTCCATGTCGAAATAAGTTATAATTTTATTATTATATTATGCTTTGGAGGGAAGACATGGGAGCATATGCGCGCCAAATTAGATTACCTGAGTCGCCTTGGGATAATTTAACAGATGAGGAAATTGTCTTACTTGCTCAAGCTGGGAACTCTGATGCTGAAGAGTATTTATTGCAAAAGTACGAAAAAATGGTTTATACATGGACACGCTCTTTTTTCCTACAGGGTGGAGAAATGGATGATGTGTTTCAAGAAGGTATGATCGGATTGTACAAAGCCATCAGAGATTTTAGTGCAGGCACTTCATCTTTTTGGGCTTTTGCAAAACTATGTATTACAAGAAATGTAATTAGTGCGATTAAGGGTACAACTCGTCAGAAGCATATTCCGTTAAATTCCTATACTTCATTGCATAAACCAGTTAATGATTCAGAAGGTGATCGAACATTATTAGAAACTTTAAGTAATAGTAAAGTGAATGATCCAGAGACTGTAGCAATTATTCGTGATCAGCTGAAAAAGGCTGGTGAAACCATTAAGCGACATTTCTCAAGTTTTGAGTTTGAAGTGTTTCAGTTATATTTAGCTGGTTATACTTATCGTGAAATAGCAGAAAGATTAGATGTCCATACCAAATCAATCGACAACGCTTTATGTAGAGTTAAAATTAAGATTGAAAGGATTCAGCATTCAGAAGACCTTTCTGATGAATAACTTAGGAGGGTTGACGTGGAATTATCTATCTTTGACTTCTCTCTTCGGTTGGTAGTTTCATTTATTCTAGGAGGTTTAATTGGTATTGAACGTGAAAGACTAGGACGACCAGCTGGATTTAGAACTCATATTTTGGTTTCTATTGGCTCAACTTTGATCATGATGATTTCTGCATATGCTTTTTATCCTACTCATGGTCTTGATTTTGATCCTGGCCGAATCGCAGCTAGTGTAGTTAGCGGAATTGGGTTTCTTGGTGCTGGCACAATTATGCGCGAAGGGGTTAATGTTCAAGGCTTAACTACGGCAGCAAGTCTATGGACCGTATCAGGAATAGGACTGGCAGTCGGGGCTGGAATGTATTATCCTGCGATATTAACAGCAATTTTAGTAGTTATTACGCTACTAGCATTAGATTATGTAGAAGTAGGATTAAGAAAAAAGGAGTCTCGAGTGTTAAAGATTCGAACTATCGATACTCCAGGACAACTTGTAGCTATCTTTCAACTTTTAGCAAGATACCATATTAAAGTTAATAATATAGCTTTTGATAATGACGATTTAGGAAATGCCTTAATCACTTTAAGTATCAACAAAACAGCAGGCAAAAATGTGGAAGGCTTAATGAGTGAACTATTATCAACATCTGGTATATCACAAGCAGTTATTGAATAAAGAGTAGTGAAAACTACTCTTTTTTACCCTCAAAATCTAACTCCACTGACGAATTGATATAATGAAAGGCTCGATTTGTCCCGTGTATAGTTCAACCAGTTAATAGCAATACTATGTCTAATCACATCTGACTTCGGAACTACATACAATTATGTAAGGGGGGAACAGAATATGGTTGTTAACAATCATATTGACCTAATGAGAGATGACAAGCTGATCAATTTGGTTGAACTAGAGGACGCGGAATATATCGGCTCTTTTGAACATCAAGGAAGAATCTGTGACTACTATTGTTTAGTAAATGATGGGAAAACCTCTTTTATCTATGTTGTACGGGATGAACAATGAGCTATTTAAATCTGCAAATCCAACCGAAATATAACATAGAGAAAAGAGAAGCTGATGGTTTTTATATTAAAAAAGGGGGAATTTGCCATGATAGTGGTAAGCAAAGAAGATGCTCTAAAAGGTTTAAAGAAGTTTAAACGCTTAGCTAAACAGGATCATCTAGTGAGTCAATTAACCTCTGAACCAGAGTATTGGAGCCTGCAGGCTGAAGGTCGGCGTCAAACATATACAAAACTCATGGAATTAATAAATGAACACGGGGTAGATTATGCGTATCATTATGCTCTAGAAGAGTACGCTAATCTACCTTTTGTTTTTCCTGAGGATCGTGATGAACCAGAAAGAATTGGTAATCGCCAGGCCTTAGAGATGTTTTTTAGCATTCTCGGTGTTGAATCTCCAAATAATACTGAACAGCAAATAGGTGGGATAGCAATCCGAAAGTAGAGCAATAAAGCAGAAAAGAGCAACTGCAATAGTTGCTCTTTTCTATGTTTAGCTTGCTAAATAGATAAATAATAATTTTATTTAACAGGAATTACCAAAAATATGTTGAAAATAGAAATTGATGAAAGTCATCAAACTACAATACAAAAATAACAGGAGGATATCAATGTTTAAAGTAATTAAAAGGTGTTCTAAATTGTTGTTGTTATTTCTGTGTTTTATTTTTATGTCAACTGCCGCAGAAGCAAAAACAATAATTTATGTGGATGGCAGTCAAGAATCTGATCCAGCACAAAACAGATATAAAACTGTAACAGAAGCAGTTGCTGCAGCACCCTATGTTACAAGGGAAGCAGATCGAGTAATTATCGAAATAGCTGATGGTGTTTATCGGGAACAAATCATCGTTGATAAGCCTTATCTAACTTTTAGAAGTGCTTCAGGAGATCCAGAAAAAGTTGTTCTTACTTGGTATTACGGAATAGGTTACGTTTATAATAATGTAGGCACTGATGGCTTTTATGATCCAAATGTTGATTGGTCTGCTGATGCTACATGGGAAGGTTTAACTAGATATAATATTGGTGATAGCGTTAGTACGATTTCCTATTATGATAAGAATGGAGTTCTTCACCAAAATAAATCAGTTAAAGGTGGAGTACTTGGAAAACCTGATCGCTGGGGCTGTGCTGTGAAGCTTGAGCGAAGTGCAACAGGTTTCATCGCTGAAAATATTACGTTTGAAAGCAGTTTTAACTTTTATGTAACGCAAGAAGAAATTGACGCTGGTGTTACACCAGAGCCACAACCAAGTATAAAACCAGCACGTGCTCATTTAGGTGCAGGTAGCACTGAAGTAGAGAAGGAAGCCTATACTGAAAGAGCAGCTGCCCTGCATACTGATTCAGACCGAACTATAATCCGCAATTGTATTATTAGAAGTAAGCAAGATACATTATATGTTGGCAGCAATCGGATTTTGTTTGATAACTGTACCATTATGGGTGGGACCGATTACATCTATGGTGGTGCTACTGCAGTATTTAATCAATGTAATTTAGTGTTTGCCGGTTACACTGATACTGGAAAAACCGGAACCATTACAGCCGGCGCTCATGCTTCGACCGATCCATATGGTTATCTATTCTGGAATTGTGTTGTAGATTACCGCTTAGACAAACGTCCAAATGCTGGTAACTTAGGTCGTCCATGGAGCAGTCCGCTAGGAGCTCAAGTTACTTTTATCGGTACCACCATTAAGAGTGTACAAAATATTTCTTTGATTGGTAATGAAGGCTGGACCAATATGAGCAATACTCAAAAAGATGAAGCTAGGTTTTATGAATATGGTTCCGTTGATGAACAAGGTCTGCCAATTGATACTTCTATGCGAGTAGTTAACCGTTTAGCACCAATGGGTTCAGTAATCAATGAATGGCAAGCCTTAGAGTTTAATCCTTATAATTACTTAAAAGGGACAGACGGCTGGGATCCACTTGGTTTAGCTGAGCAATATCAATGGATCTATCAGGTGATTCAAACAGTAAAAATTGACTCTAATGTTGCAGGAGATATTGTAGTACTTCCAGAGGCACCAACAGGATATGTCTTCGCCTGGGAATCAGATAGTCCATATGCTGTTGTAAGCGAAGATGGTAAAACAGTCCGATTAATTAGACCAGCCTTTGGTGAACCAACAGTTAATGCCACTGTCACTTTATATGTAAAAGATTTAGCTAATGGCCATGGGGATAAGAAAGCAATCGCCTTCCCAGTGACTGCTAGAACTACTGCTGATAACAGCTTCAATGTAAAAGGAACTGTTTCTTTAGCCATGGTTTCTGATAAAAATGTAAACGTAGACATGGTCTTTGTTCAAGACGGTGTCATTTTGAAAAAGGCTAAAGTTCAAGTTCCAAAAGGACAAAAAACGGTTGACTACTTAGTTGAATACTTACCAGCAGGCAGTTATGAGGTTCTTCTTTCTGCCGATCAAGGCCATAGAGTAGGTCCAGAAGAAATTGTGCAGGTTGCTGGTCAAGCAAATGAAACTAAAACACTAAATGTTCGAGCTGGCATTCTTGAAACCATCGTAATTGAAACCGCTGACTTTGTGGAAGCTTGGGCTACTCCAATTGCTAATGGTAGTAATGCTGGTTTTGATATGATTAGGTATATTAGTAACGGTGATGAATCAGCTAATTTAGGTTCAAACAACGTAGTTTATAAGTTTATTAAAGCAGAGGGAGTCATTTTACCACCACATATTGGCGGCTATTGGGATTTATTAGCGGCTATAAAAGCTAAAGGTAACTCTTTAGAAAACACTGATACCTTGCGTTTCAGCTTTGACTTTTTGCTAGAATCAACAAGTCTAATGTCTGATCAGTACAGCTATTTTGATTTAGTAACTAGTCTGGCAAATCAAGGAAACAGCAGTGAAGACCAAACAAGATTCTTGCGTTGGGGGCTTCATCGTGGCTGGCGTCAAATTAATATGTTTAACGCACTTAACACCAGAATAAATGGTGATCGCACTCAATTACACGTAAACGATAAGATGGCCAATAAATGGTATCGGATTGTAGCTGATATTGATCTAAATACACAAATGATTACGACCACACTTTATAACCGTGATGAAAATACTATTTTAAATCAAACAGCCTTTGAAATCGCTGTTCCTGATGTAGTAGGGAATAGTCCAGCATTTCCAAAAGAAATCGATCTTAACCAAGGATTATTCTTCGCAGTATATATGGATAATTATGAAACAGCTCATCAAATGGAATTCTACTTCGATAACTTCAGGCTTGAATTCCAAGATTTCAAAACTGAATAGTAACTATAAACGCTAGGTTTGTTAACCTAGCGTTTTTTAATATACTTTGCGGAAAAGACCGATGATCTTACCAATGATTAGTACATCCTTGACAATAATTGGAGCCATTGCTGAATTTTCTGGTTGTAAGCGAATATGATCTCCTTCGTGGTAAAATCGTTTCACAGTCGCTTCTTGATCGTTAATTAATGCTACAACAATATCTCCATTATTGGCAGCTGACGTTTTTTGTACTACAACATAGTCCCGATCAAAAATGCCAGCCTCAATCATACTATCTCCTTTAATTCGGAGGATAAATGTATCTCCTTCTTTTACAAACTCACGGGGTAGGGGAAAGTAATCCTCAACATTTTCCACTGCTAAAATTGGCGCTCCAGCTGTAACTTGGCCGACAACAGGTACATTCACTACGGATTTGTTCAAGGCCTGATCAACAGCAGTCCCATCTTCAGAATATAATACCTCTATAGCACGAGGCTTAGTTGGATCTCGTCGTAAATAGCCATATTGCTCCAATTTTTTAAGATGAGAGTGAACAGTAGAACTAGATGCTAATCCTACTGCAGAGCCAATTTCCCGCACTGAAGGGGGATATCCCTTTTTTGCTACTTCCTCTTGAATAAATTTTAAAATACTTTTTTGTCTCTCACTTAATGTTTTGCTTGTCATCTTGTAATTCTCCCTCCAGTTTCACCAACGGGGTTTATTGTCTTTTTAATTATAACACAGGATAATACGCATTTCAAACTCTTGTTCTCTTTTTGTTAAAAAAAGTAGAAATAATTTTGTTTTTGCCCTTGACAAAACATACGTTCCGGTTTATACTAAACTCAAAAAAAGAACAAACGTTCTAACCGACAGGAGAGTGGATGCAAATGAAATATAGGAACTTATTATCAGTTTTCAGTATAGTTGTATTTGCCTTCGTGTTAGGTTTCTTCCTAAGTCATTTAATTGGTATCACTACTGGAAATGCTGCTCAGCAATATACTGTCGATTTCATAGAAATAACCGTAGAAAATGGAGATACATTATGGAGTATTGCTAAACAAGTAGTACCCGTTGAAGATCCGCGTAAAGTTATTTGGGTGATTCAATCGGAAAATCAGCTGCAGACTGCTAATATAATACCTGGACAAGTTTTAAAAGTTCCAGTATACCAAGCTACCCTTTGACAAATAAAAAGCTCAAATGAGCTTTTTATTTGTTTGTTATTAGTTTCCTTAAGTCTTTCTACTTGACTCCAGCAGGCTCTTCTGACTATAATTACTTATTACGATTGGAGGAAGTAGAAATGCAGCTTAAATATGGTAAAGTCAAAACTCTTATTAGATTAATGATCCTGTTATTATTTAGCATTTCACTAGTTGCAAGCGCAGCTGATAAACACTCTAATTTTGTTATTTTTCTAGAATGGCAAGCACCTCAACAAACTCTAGTTGAGTCTGGAAGACTTAATTCAAACTCTAATTTACCTCCTGATGCTTGGATACAGTTTGATTTTGGTACTAGGGGACCATCAATAACTGTCGGGAACAATTACTATGCCTTGCAAACCTCTTTAGCTCCAGTAGTCTATTATTCTTCGCGGTTTATTGAGTTAGTTCATGACTTTACCCAAGACAATATGGTTGTTTATCATTTCATAGATGGAAACTGGACGGAAAAGCCTATTTATCAAATAGGACAAGAAAGTGGTACTTTTATGTCGGTTGATACTGATAAAGAAGTCTTATTAATGATTCATGGATTATTTACGGGTGATTACTTAGCTTGGACAGATGCCGCTAAATATTTAAGCCGATTTCGACCTGATTTAGAAATATATGCGGTAGATTATGGTACAGGATATCCATTGCAACAATATGCTGCTTGGTTAGAAACTATTATTTGCCAAGGTGTGCCTGAAAATAGTAAAATCAATATTTTAGCTCATAGTCAAGGAGGATTATTATCCCGGGTTGCTATTGAAGGAAATCCGGCTGTTAGTTCAAGGGTAAAACGCCTAATTACGCTAGCCACACCCCATTTAGGCGTTGATTATGGTGAATCCATCAATAGTGCAGCTATTAAAGTTGACCAATTCATTCCGGAAATAGGAGATTTAATTGTTAGTTCAGCATTTATTGCGGAATTAAATAGTTTGATTGAGCCCTTGGATGTTGAATATTATTTTGTCGCTGGTACCAGTAAAGGCCATTTATCCATTTATTGGGATATACTAGAGCTATTTTCCAATGAGGAATTAAAATCAATCGTAAGTGATGCCGTTGTTGAAAAAGATAGCGCACTTGGTATTGGGTTGTCAATGGATGAATATCGTTTAAAATTTGAAACTGCAGAATTTCCGGTTAATCATAATACAATCATGTCAGATTCTGTTGTTTTAGATCAAATTCTTCAATGGCTGAAATAATCAAATG
>JAAYMV010000014.1 GCA_012521185.1 Bacillota bacterium | reverse complement strand
CGACCTTCAAAAATGAAGGTCGTTTTATTATATTCGACTAATCTTTAATTCAATTTTACCAGCTAACTTTTGTCCAGCTTGTAAATAAACTGTGCCAGTATCGCTGATTCCTTTTTCTGCCATATTGAAGCCATTATTACAATTGGTAACTGGCTCTATAGCGAAATATCGCTGATCATCTTTTGGACAATATAGGATCAAATGCTGATAAATATCATCCCACAGAAAGTCCAATTTAACTCCACTCTTAACCCATTTAATATAAGCTGAGTTATTACCTGAGCGATAGCATTTATCAATAAACTTAGTGGTTAGTTCCTTTTCCTGAGAAAAATCCAATTCCTCAGGCACTGCTTGCCAAGGCCCAGTTGGGATTTGTTCTTGATCTGGATATATCCCTTTAGTTGGTAATTCAACTAAAACCTGATCATCCGCAGCTGTTAGCTGACGAACAAAATAGGGATGAATCCCAAAGCCAGCTGGCATTTCCTGATCACTATTATTTAATATGGAAAGTTTAGTAATAAACTTCGTATCCTCTAGGCCAAAATCTGCTTGTGCGATAAATGGAAATGGCCAACTAATGTCTGGATAATCTTGGCTATCAAAAGTGAGTACTAATTTTGTATTAGTCTGCTCTTTAATCTTCCATGTTCTTGTTCGAACATCTCCATGTATAGCATGATTACTTGGGTGATTTATTTCCAACTGATAGGCTTGTCCAAGAAAATTCAACACACCATTTTCAATTCTGTTCGAATAAGGTAACATGGTGAACGAACTAAAATTTCCTGGTTCATTGTTATCTAAAGCAGCTCGGGGTGTAGGACGCATTACATCAACCCAGTTACTATCCAGATTATATTGGAAACTAAAAATCGATCCCCCAACTACTGGACTAATCTTTGTTCGTAAGTACTGATTTTCTAAAACTACTAATTTATTATCCACTAAACTCTTCCCTTCTTACAAGCACTACTTCTTTTGGTCAATAAAATATCCATCACTTTGATAACTATAAGGTTCATAAGCTTTATTGGATTGTTTACCGCGTTGAATCGTAGCTAATCTTTGTTTAATAGCTTTTCTTTGTTGTGAAAAGAATTGGATACTTTGTTGATCTAGTTCGATGATTTCTTTAATTATTTTCTGAATCTCTGCTCGCTCGGCAATATCTTGATAATCTCCCTTAATAGAATCAATCTTATCAATTAATTCTTGCCGTTTAGCTAATAATTCTTCAATATGCTTTAAGGAAGTTTCTTCGTTAAAATCCTCATTGTTCCAAGCTTTAACCTGCTCTTTGGACAATTCTAACAGCTCTTGATAAAGCTGATAACACTTGCCCCCGACAGATTCCATTCTACCACCTACCCTAAAGCCGCTAATTGCTGATACAACCAATCAGACTGGCTATACATTTGTTGTAACGCCTTTTCCATGGCGGTAAATTGAGCCCAATATCTGTTCTCAATTGTTAATAAGCGCTCTTCCATTAACTCCATGCGCCGCTCATAATTACGAATTTGTTCACTTAAAGAACTCTGATCATAGGTATTTGTATCGCGTCCAGCTTTCTTAATAATTTGCTTGGTAGCATTGTCTAATGTTGTACGCAGCTTACGGAAAATCCCAGCTCCCTCATTAGATTCAGCCCCTGGACTATTAGTGAATAACTTCACCAATTCTTCTCCGCGTTCATTAATAGTTTCTCGTAATTTAGCCTCGTCAATATGCAATTTTCCTTTTTCATACCAAGGTCCAGTTTTAATCCCAATTTGACTAAGGCTGCTAATACCATCTAAACCTTTAACAGCAGATGTTAAGGTATTACGAATATCTGTAACAATGCTACTCAACATCCGATCTGAGCGTAATAAACCGCTTTTAGCTTTTTCTTCCCATAATTCTATTTCTCGCTCAGTCATGTCTTTTTTCTGTTCTTCAGTTAACGGAGGAAAATCTCGGTAGTATGGTTCACTTAATTTAGTATTTACTTCTTGGATAACCTCATTATAGAGTTCGACAAAATCTTTAATCATATTAAAGATTTTATCTGTATCTTGATTAACCTCAACTCTAACTTCTTCTTCACTTGTAGAATGTAAGGTAATTTGAGTACCATTTAACACAAAAGTATTACTGGATCGTTCAGTTTGCAAACCATTAATTTCCAAAATGGCATTTTTGCCTAGTTCCGTCTTCGCCCATTGATACTCAGTTCCACCTTCTGGAACAGTAGCTAATACTTCTTCAAAGAAGGACTTGGTATTAGGATCAGCCGTATCAAATACTACATTTGACTCTACACCAGTTGATTTAGAGGTAAAAACAAAACGATCTTCGTGCTCATCATAATAAACATTGACCCCTAAATCTTTGTGAGTATTAACCTTCCGTACAAAACTTTCAATTGTTTCATTGGCAGTTAATTGAATTTCTGTAAATTCTGTATCAGCATTATCTAAACCTTTGAGTCGGATTGTAAATGGTTCTTCACTACCCTCAAGATCAGCAATGAACTGCGAAAACTTATCTGCAATCTGATCGCCACTAATCACATAACCTGAGCTAGCTAATTGAGAAACCTTTATTCTATAAGAGCCAAGATGTGAATCACCTGTCGCCTGTACACTAATTATGTTTTTATTAGATGAAACTGCTTGTCTCAGATTATAAGAACCACTAAATTGAAGATTAAAGGCCATATCAGCCAATCTAGTAAGCTTAGTGTTAATACTGCGATATTCATCACGCTGCCATTCTGCGCGAACTTTTTGCTGATAAAGTCTATCTAAAGGTAAACGCTCAATGCGCATCATATCTTCAACGATCTGCTCAGTATCAAAACCAGAGGCAATTCCACCAATTCGCATAATACTCATAAATTTACCCTCCTTAAGTTTAGTATCTACTTATCTTATCGGCAAATCTTTATAAACCTTTATACCCGAACAGAATAACAAGGAATAATTTACTTTAGCATGGAATTTTTATGTAGTAAAAAACAGGTGGTGAAAAGTTTGCTGCAAATACCTAAAGATATCTATCAAGTATGTAGTAAATTACATGAACACAGTTTTCAAGCTTATATTGTCGGTGGTGCTATTAGGGATGCCCTAATGAAAAAAGAACCGAAAGATTGGGATGTAACCACCGATGCAACGCCAGAACAGGTAAAGGCAATATTTCCAAAGTCCATTCCTACTGGTGAAAAATTCGGCACAATTATAGTTAAATCCGGCAATACATTTGTAGATGTTACTACCATGCGCGAAGATGCGAATTATTCAGACAGAAGACGTCCCGATTCAGTGAAATTTACATCCAATTTATTTCTAGATTTACAACGGCGGGATTTTACCATCAACGCGATTGCTTATGACCCTATCAAAAACCAAATCATTGACATTTTTCAAGGAACTAAAGACTTAAAACGAAAAATTATCCGTACGGTAGGTAATAGTCGTGACCGATTCAATGAAGATGCTTTACGCATGTTACGCCTAGTACGTTTTACTGCAACTCTTAACTTTAAACCCCATCGCAGTGCTGTAAAAGCTATTAATCCAGAACTAATTAAAAATGTAGCTAACGAACGGATTCAGGACGAACTAAATAAACTGCTAGTAGCAGAAAATATTATTCCTGCCCTAAAATTACTATATAACAGTGGACTTTTAGCCAGAATTATACCTGAACTAACTGCTGGTGCTGGAATAAATCAAGGAAAAAATCATCAATTTGATGTCCTTGAACACTCTTTTTGGACTGCCCAATATGTCAAACCCTTGTTACATCTGCGCTTAGCCGCTTTACTCCATGATGTAGGCAAACCAATTACTATTAGTCATGATGAAACAGGTATTCATTTCTATAAACATGAACAAGTAGGAGCAGAGCTTAGCAAAAAAATTCTAAAAAGGTTAGCCTACAGCAGAGCTATTCAAGAGCAAGTAACTCTATTAGTGCAAGAGCACATGTTTCAAATTCATCCTCACTCTACTGATAAAGCTATTCGCAGATTTATTGCCAAAGTAGGTCCAGAACAAGCCTATGACTTAATTGAACTAAGAAAAGCTGATGTTATGGCGATGAAACATGATCCAAAGAGTACTTGGGAATATTATCAGAGCATGCTCGCCAGACTAGATTCTATTATCATGGAAAGTCATGCCTTTACTGTTAAAGAACTAGCAATTACCGGCTCCGACCTGATTCGTGAATGTCAACTTAAACCAGGTCCACTAATTGGTCAAATCTTAAATCAGCTGTTAGATCAAGTTTTAGATGAACCAAAGCTAAATAATTATGAAACCCTAATAGCAATCGCTAAAAAATTAGTTACCGATTAATAGCAGCTAATAGCTGAATAAACTGTTTCGCATCTTGTAATAACTGTTCCGGCTGATCATTAACAACGAATTCCAATAAACCATAGTGAATAGTTCTTAAATCCGTTAGCTGGCGCAAATATTCTTGCCATAGACTAATACCTTGGGCCAAAGGAAGTCTTGTTCCCTGCTGCCAATAATAAACATGTAAATTAGCCAGCCAGGGTTTAATTTGTTGCAAGCCTTCCAGTCTAGTTTCCTGACTATGATGACACAAAGACTGCCATAAACTATAAACATTCTGATGGTTTACTGCAGTTAATAATTTTAAAGCTGATTCGTTTGTATCAGTTAACGTTCCCCCATGATACTCATAAGCTAATTTAATCCCTACTTCAGCCGCCTGATCTGCTATAATTCTTGAACGTTCTACAATCCTTTCCCATTCGGCTTCGCTTGTATCAGCGGAGCCTTTTTTACCTGCCCACACTCGAATTAGTGGTGCTTTTAAAGCTATAGCCGTTTCCAAAACCTTAGCAAATGGCAACTCTTGCTCATCAAAACGATAATATGAACCATAAGCAACTACGGATAATCCAGCATCAAGCGTACATTGAGCCACTTCTTTTGCCCGTCTCAAATCTCCATGGGGAACATGAATATCCCCTCCCCACTCAATTCCTTTTAAACCTGCTTCCAACACTAAAGTAATAATTTCCTGAACTTGTAATCGACGAAAGGTTACAGATACTAAACCAGGTAAGATCATCAGCCTTCACCTTTCTATATGATATGTAAAAAGAGACTTCAAATACTGAAGTCTCTTCTTATATTCGTTGCTTTTAATATTGCTCAGCCATACGTTTGTATAACTGATAACGTCTTTTCGCATCTTGTTCAGCTTGAACGAGAAGTTCTTTGCCAAGATCTGGATACTGTCTTAAGAGTGCGTTATAACGGTTTTCCATTCTAACAAACTCTTGGAAGTCACCAGTTGGCTCTTTAGAATCTAAGATAAATGGATTCTTACCTTCAGCTTCAAGCATTGGGTTATAACGATAGAGTGGCCAATAACCAGCTTCGACAGCTAGTTTACCCTGCTCTGAAGTTCTACCCATATTAATACCATGGTTAATACATGGAGCATACGCAATAATTAAGGATGGACCTTTATAAGCTTCTGCTTCAGCCATGGCTCTGAGTAATTGATTACGGTTTGCACCAGCGGATACTGAAGCGACATATACATAACCATAAGACATAGCCATTAAGCCGAGATCTTTCTTACGCGTTCTCTTACCAGCAGCAGCAAACTTAGCAATAGCACCAGTTGGAGTAGCTTTAGAAGCTTGACCTCCAGTATTGGAGTATACTTCTGTATCAAGTACTAATACATTTACGTCTGCACCGCTTGCAAGTACGTGATCTAGACCACCATAGCCAATGTCATAAGCCCAGCCGTCTCCTCCGATAATCCAGACAGATTTTTTGACGATTTGGTCAGCATTATCTAAAATGTCTTTAAGTAATTCTGCTGTTTCACCAGTAGCATTATTTAATGCATCTGGACCAAGAGCTTTTACTGTTTTGGCAACTTCTTGGGTAGTTTTCACATCATCGCTATTTTCTAACCAACTACCAAAGGCAGTTTTTAATTCAGCTGGAATATCTTTATCAAGCAAGGCTTGCATTTTGTTTCCTAGTTCAGCACGACGAGCTTCAAGAGCTAAGGTCATACCAAAACCGAACTCAGCGTTGTCTTCGAACAAGGAATTAGCCCATGCAGGTCCTAAACCTTGACTATTTACAGTGTATGGACAGGTTGGTGCTGTACCACCGTAAATAGATGAACAACCTGTAGCATTAGCAATAATCATCCGATCGCCGAATAATTGAGTTGCTAATTTAATATAAGGTGTTTCACCACAACCGGCACAAGCTCCAGAGAACTCAAATAAAGGTTGTTTAAACTGGCTGTTTTTCACGTTGAATGGATCAATTTCTACTGGTGGTTCAGGTAATTCAATTGCAAACTCCCAGTTTGTTGATTCAGCAACAGCGTGATCAGCAAGTGGTTGCATTACTAAAGATTTTTCTTTAGATGGACATACTTGCGCACAGTTGCCACAACCAGTACAGTCTAAAGGAGAAACTTGAATTCGGTAATGTAATCCCTTTAGATCTTTACCAACAGCTGGTTTAGTAACATAAGTTTCTGGTGCATTTGCTTGTGCTTCATCGTCACTTAAGAATGGACGAATTGCAGCATGTGGACAAACAAATGAACACTGGTTACATTGGATACAATTCTCGCTAATCCAAACTGGAATCTCAAGAGCAATACCACGTTTTTCATATTTAGTTGTTCCAGTTGGGAAAGTGCCATCAGCATTGAAAGCACTTACTGGTAATTCATTACCTTTCAGTCTGGCAATTGGTTTAACAATTTCTTCAACAAAATCTGTTGTTTTTTCTGCTGTAGCCGCAGCTTCGTCTTGAGCATTAATCCAGGACTCAGGATAATTAATTTGTTCAACATATTCAATACCTTGGTCAACAGCTGCATAGTTCATATTAACAACTTTTTCACCGCGACGACCATAAGTATTCTTAATTGCTTCTTTAATGTATTTCACTGCATCATCTACAGGAATTACATTAGCAATTTTAAAGAAGGCTGCTTGCAATACTGTATTAATTCTGCCGCCTAAACCAATCTCTTGAGCAATCTTATTAGCATCAATATTATAGAATTCTAACTTCTTAGCAGCAATAGTGCGTTTTAAAGAAGCTGGTAACTGAGTTTCCATTTCTGCTAAACTCCACGGAGAGTTCAAGAGGAAGGTTCCACCTTCATTAATGCCATCTAGCAAATCATATCTAGTTACATAAGAATGGTTATGGCAAGCAATGAAATCAGCTTGGTCAATTAAATAAGTGGATTTAATTGGGCTCTTTCCGAAACGTAAGTGAGAAATAGTAATTCCACCAGATTTTTTAGAGTCATACTCAAAGTATCCTTGAGCATACATGTCAGTATGATCTCCGATAATCTTAATGGAGTTCTTGTTGGCACCTACGGTACCGTCCGAACCTAAGCCATAGAATTTACAGCTTACTAATCCTTGTGGTGAAGCATCAATTGAATCTTTGATTTCAAGTGATGTATGCGTTACATCATCATTAATTCCAACTGTAAATTTATGCTTTGCATTGTCACTAGCACCATTTTCAAAGATTGCTTTAACCATTGAAGGTGTAAATTCTTTAGAGCTGATACCATAACGGCCAGCTAAAACTGGAATATTTAATCCAGCTTCAGTTAAAGCAGCAACCACGTCTAAGTATAATGGATCACCAAGTGCACCTGGCTCTTTAGTTCTGTCTAATACAGTAATGCGTTTAACTGATTTTGGTAATACATCAATTAAATGCTTTGTTGAGAATGGGCGATATAATCTAACTTTGATTAAGCCAAGTTTTTCGCCTCGTGCATTTAAGTAATCTACTGTTTCTTCTACAGTTTCCGCACCTGATCCCATTATCACAATCACTTGCTCAGGATTTTCATGACCATAATAATCAAATGGCTTATAGTAACGACCAGTTAAATCTCCAACTTGTTTCATTACTTCAACTACGATTTCTGGTACAGCAAGATAATATGGATTTGATGCTTCTCTAGCTTGGAAAAAGATGTCAGGGTTTTGAGCTGTTCCTCTTAAGTGCGGCTTTTCAGGATTTAAAGCACGTTGGCGGAATTCCTCGATAGCATCATAGGGTACAATTTTAGCAATATCTTCATAAGGAATCACATCGATTTTTTGAATTTCATGCGATGTACGGAAGCCATCGAAGAAGTGTAAGAATGGAACTCTGCTTTTTAGTGTAGCTATGTGAGCCACTAAGGCTAAATCCATCACTTCTTGAACTGAGTTAGCAGCTAACATTGCAAAGCCAGTTTGTCTAGCTGCCATAACGTCACTATGATCACCAAAGATAGATAGTGCGTGGCTGGCAATTGTTCTAGCGGATACATGGAAAACTGTTGGAAGTAACTCTCCAGCAATTTTATACATATTAGGAATCATTAGTAGTAAACCTTGTGATGCAGTAAATGTAGTAGTTAATGCACCTGCTACTAATGAACCGTGTAGTGCTCCTGCTGCACCACCTTCGGATTGTAGTTCCGCAATGTTAACTACTTGCCCAAAAATATTCTTTCTTCCCTGGGCGGCCCAATCATCACATTCCTCACCCATTGGCGAAGAAGGAGTGATTGGATAAATAGCTGCAACTTCACTCAGGGCATAGGCCACGTGTGCTGCTGCAGTATTCCCGTCAATAGTCATTTTGTGCATATTACACAAACGCCTCCTTTGTTTTATTAAATCGGTTTCATAGAACTTCAAGCTGTGGCCATACTACTTGAACTAACTGTTCTACAGCCGAAACTCTATAAATTTTTGTTCGGATAAAATAGTTCTACAAGCCAACGCAAATAAGATCCTATGATTCCCTATGTCCAAGATACCATATTAGCTATTTGCTTTCAATCTCCTGCTAAATTTTGTAAGAACTTCCTTGTAAAAACCATATAAAAACAGTGACCTAAGCCACTGTTTTTACAGACATTTAACTAAACTATAAAGTGTGAAACAGTTTCTTCTAATTCGTTGGCCATTGCCTCTAATTGTTGAGTACTTGCAGCAATTTGCTCTAAAGTAGCACTTTGCTCCTCGGTAGCACTAGCAATCTGCTGTGAACCAGCATTCATTTCCATAGTCGCACGGGAAATATCGCGAATGCTTTTGGCTAGCTCTTCAATCACTCGACTAACTTTAATGATCGAATTGCTTACAAGATTTAGTCCTTCGGAACCGGTTTTGATTTGTGTAGCACCAAAATGAGTTCTTTCTACAGCCTCAGATGTATCAGCTTGAATTGCCTGGATCAGTTGACTAATTTCAACCGTAGCGGTACTTGATTGTTCTGCTAGTTTTCTTACTTCCTCAGCTACCACCGCAAATCCACGTCCAGCGTCACCAGCCCGGGCTGCTTCAATAGCTGCGTTTAAAGCTAGTAAGTTAGTTTGATCAGAAATATTACTGATCATTTCAATGATTTTACTAATTTCCAGAGAACGTTCACCTAAACCACTCATAGTATTCGATAACTCAGTAATCACTTGTTCGGTACTATTCATCTGCTCAACAACTTTATTCACTAAATTAACACTTTCTTGCACTTCACTAACAGTATTATTGGCTTGTTTTTCCATGACTTGAACTTGTGAATCGATTTGCTCTGTATTATTAGCAAATTGATTGGCTGTTTTTGCAACTTCCTCAACTGAAGCACTAGCTTCATCTGTAGCGTAAGCTAATTCCTGTGCATAGCGATTAATTGTATGTGTAGATTCAATAACATTTTTAATCACATTAGTAAGTTGTTCGCGCATTCTTTGGAATGTATTACTTAAATAGCCTAATTCATCTTTATTGGCCATAATCTCTTGCACAGTTAAATCTCCTTCAGCAAGACGATTACTATAATTAATCAAGATCCGAACCTGCTTGATGATGGAATTACTAATCAAGAACGAAAGTAATATAGCTCCAGCAATTATAATTAGAATCGTAACTCCAACAGCTAACTGAATTTGATCTATGTATTCTTGAGTGGCGATTGCGGCTTGATCACGTTCAGCTCTAATTAAATCTACTAACTGTGAATCATTTTCAATAATTACAGCTAACATATCATTCATACGCCGTGTATCGCCAATGCTAATTGTTTCACCTTCTTCTGCCAGGTCAATCATATCCCGTAATAAATCGTCAAGTTCACCAAATAATCCCTGACTTCTACGGAATATTTCAGCTAATTCCTCGCGTCCTTCAACGCCAATCAATCCTTCTGACACCAGGTTACGATATTTGCGAATACTGTTACTATGTTGGTTAAAAGTATTTAATGCTGATTGTCGCCCGGTTATCACATAATCATTTACTGCTAAGCCACGAGCTCTGTTCAACGATACTATCTCTTCCACATAACCAACTTCTGTCTCTAACTGAGCTTGGTAACCAACTAAACGGTCTACAACATTAATGGTATAAACAAAATAAGCCATTATAACCATAAAGCAAATAATAAGCAATACAAATCCGATCCGGATTTTATTACCTAAAGAAAAGTCCCTAAATGTTTGACGCAGGTTTAGCCAACCAACAAGTTTTCTAAATCGATCGCTAATACTACTAGGCTTTCTCGAACTCAATTCAATCCCCTTCCCAACATTTATTTAACATAATAAATGCTTGTGCCATTAGTCAATCACGACTAATGTTGAACTAAAATTAATTATTTAATTCACTAATATATTACCACATTTATCCAGTAAAAACAACTTATAAACAAATATAAAACAAGCTAGCGAATTTGTCCAAAACAATTAGATATGATAAAATCTGTTTTGGTGTTATAATAATATCTTCTGTTTTAAGGGGGACACGTATGCTTTATCGTAAGTTTGGTTCAACGAATTTAGAAACATCTATTTTAGGTTTTGGTTGTATGCGATTACCAACAGTGGAAGACGCTGACGAAAATAGCGACGTCGGCAACATTGATAAAGAAGAAGCTATTAAAATGATTCGTTATGGAATTGACAATGGAATTAATTATATTGATACTGCTTATACTTACCATGATGAAAAAAGTGAAGTATTATTAGGATATGCTTTACAAGATGGCTATCGGGGAAAAGTTAATTTAGTAACTAAATTGCCAATCTGGAAAGCAGAGAAATATGAAGACTTTAACAGACTTTTAGACGAACAGCTAACTAGATTACAAACTGATTATTTGGATATTTATTTAGTACATGCTCTAAATAAAAGCCGTTGGGAAAAAGCAAAAGAACTAAAAGTCTTTGACTTCTTAGAACAGGCAGTTAAGGATGGAAAAATCAAACATGTAGGGTTTTCTTTTCACGACAAATTAGAAGTATTTAAGGAAATTGTAGACGGTTATGATTGGGATGTTTGCCAAATTCAATTAAACTATATCGACGAAAATTACCAAGCCGGTCTAGAAGGAATGCATTACGCAGCTGCCAAAGGAATGGCCATAGTAATTATGGAGCCATTACGTGGCGGAAGACTAACCAATAATCTCTCGCCCGAGGTGCAAGCTATCTGGGACAGTGCTTCTGTAAAAAGAACTCCAGCAGAATGGGCTTTCCGCTGGCTCTACAACCATCCAGAAATTTCAGTAGTTTTAAGCGGAATGAGTACCATGGAGCAAGTAGTAGAAAATATTAAAACTGCTAATGAAGGACACCCAAATTCCTTGACGGAAGAAGAAATTGATGTAGTTAATCGTGTAAAAGATTTTTATCATAGTAAAATCCGTGTTCATTGCACTGATTGCCAATATTGCTTGCCATGTCCTCAAGGAGTTGCTATTCCACAGATATTTGCTACTTACAATGATGCTTCAATTTGGGATGATTTTGCTGGTGGAGCCCGAAGATATAAAGGATTTATAGATAAATCCACAGATGCATCCCTTTGTCAAGAATGTGGTCTGTGTGAGGATGCCTGTCCTCAAAATCTAACTATCATTGAGTACTTAAAAGAAGCAGCTCAAGCTTTGCAAGGTTAACAAAAAACGCCATTGGAAAATCAATCCAATGGCGTTTCTTCTTTTACTCTTGATAATATGGAAGACCATCCCGTTTAAAATCTGTAATAGCACTCTCAGTTAACGGGTGATACAGCAATGATTCAAATAAATCAGGTGCAATAGTGACCGAATGTCCACCTAATAAACTCACCCTATGTACTTGCTCTACGTTTTTAAAACTAGCAGCTAGTACTTTAGTGTCAAAGTTATATACATTAATAAACTGCATAATATCAGCAACAACGCCAATCCCATCCGATGAAATGTTATCTAAACGGTTAACATAAGGAGCTATAAAATCTGCTCCAGCCTTAGCAGCAATTAAAGCCTGTTGCTGGGTAAAAATAGCTGTTGCGGTCACTTTGATTCCTTTAGACTTCAGAATCTGAATGGCTTTAATGCCCTGCGGCGTCACCGGTATCTTAGCATAATAATTGCCCTTAACTAGGTCGTAATATCTTAAGGAATCTTCCACCATCGCTTCTGCCGTTTCACTAATCGGTTGCACATGAAGCATTAAATCTTCGCCAATGCACCGACGCAAATCAGCAATTGTTTCTTTCAACGGTCTACCAGCCTTAGCTATTATCGATGGATTAGTTGTTACTCCATCAATTGGATAAAGCTCTAATAAACGAGCCACCTCTTGTACATTAGCTGTATCCAGCATGTATATCACTATAAGACACCCTTTCTAACTTGCCTTGTGATGATTATCACATTTTTTAAGTAAATTAGCAAGTTAGCATTTGGTTAAGCATGTTAACAACTAATCACGCAATTTAGGATTCCACCCATCATTACCTCTTAAAACATTTTCCACAGTATATCTCGCTGCCTCTTCAGCTGTTAATACTGTAGACCAAGGAACTCTTCGCTCAGTAGCAGCTCCAGGACCGGAATTATTATATTCAACATAGCGAGCTGTTTGCTCATTAGCTGGATTACTCCAATTATGCCACCCTTCTGGGCGAATATGATCTCCAATCCAAGAATTAATAATTGCTACTGCACCATAAGGACGCCAAGGACGACCTAAATAGAATTTATTGGCTTCACCTTCCCCAATTAAACGGCTATTGATTATTAAATAACCAAACTCTGATGTTTCAGGGGTAGATGCAGCTGTGATATATCCACCTTCTCGTCTGTTAGTTGCCACAATATCGCAGTTTTCAAAAACCGCAGTTGCATCGCCAAAAATAAAATCCACATCACCTTTAATATAGCAGTTAACAAAATATTGTCGCCCACCTGTAACATACAAAGTATCTTGATAACCAAGGAAACGACAATTGTTAAATATACATCGATCACCGTAGGTTCTAATTGCTACTGCTTGCCCTGCATACATGCCAGCGGTATTCTGGAAGGTAATATTTTCAGCCGTAAAATCATCTGCTTTAGCAAAAAAACTAGAACTTCCTGTAGTTCCTAATTCTTTGCCATCTGGGCCTATGGTCCGAGCACTATCATCATAGGTTAAAATGGTACCTTCACTACTTTCTCCAATTAGACTAATGAACGGTTTATTTTCTGGTACAGTAATCTTTTCTTTATAAACACCATTTTTAATATAAATATAAACTCGCTCTTTGTTGTTTTCAGGAACTGCGTCGATAGCGGCTTGCACACTATCAAACTGGCCACTTCCATCTTTAGCTACAATCATCAAATTACTCCACCCTTCCTGATATGGTAGATCTAAATCTGTAAACCCTGAAATACCTTCGCCAAAGAAACTAAAACTAACTGCATTATTGTTAATATTTGATGCAAATCCAGTAGTACCACTCAACTGCAAATAATAGGTAGCTACGCCATGAGCATCTAAACTAACTGCTAAAGAAATCTCCACCACCCGTGGACTGCCACTTGACCAACTAGCTAGCTCTCTAATTCTAGCTTGAATCCGATTTCCTTGATCATCTACTACCGCTAAATCTTCTAATTTAATATCTAATTCAGGGATTGCTAATACCCCAACAACTAGATGATTATCAAGTGGTTCTGCTAAATTATTATCAATCCGAAAAACAATTTGCTCATTATATATGTATTGGTTAAGATACTTTGCCTCCTCTAAAGCTCTGGTTACCAATTCAGATTGATCAGCTACTTCCAAATTAGCTAACATATCGCTAGCAGAAACTCTTATTAAGTATGGCGTTTGCTCATTTTCTAACAATTCAACTAAAACAGCAACTATCTGCTGTGTTTCTCCAGTCATTTTACCTAGTAACTGAATAGCTTGATCTTTAAGTAATATGGAAGTCTCCGAATCTTTGATCGTGTTTATCAATAAGCTAACACCACTCTCAGGTGCACGAAGAAACAAATTGATCACATTATCTCTGACAGTTGGATCTGCCAACTTAGGCAATACCTTTTCTAACGCAACTTCATTTAAGGTAAGATACTCCGGAGCAAGTTTCTGTAAGTTACGATGAGCTTCCCAGGCTACCATTGGATTTGAATCACCTAAAGTAATCAGTAAATCCACCAACTGCTGCTCGGAAATCTGCGCACTAACAATGCCTGAACATAACAGCAAAAATATAATTGAAACAACTCCTAGCTTAGATTGCATCAACCTTTTCCTCCTTTACAACAATGTTATAATTTTACTTTAATAATTTTATTATACAAACTTTTTCATTAACCTTCCTAGCTCCACATTTTCAAGAAAAAAGATAGAATTCTGGAAGGACTTATGTTATGAATATGGAATTTATACATTAAAAGATTGTTTTCTAACTTGATTAGTCATCCTAACATAGAAGGAGTATCTTTCAGTGACCACATTCGATCATTCAGCAAACCAAGCTTGTAATTCTGTAAACCAATTTAGAATGAATACTTATATATCCTTCTTTAATCATTGCTCAGAAGGAATGTTTTGTATTAATCAAGACGGTTTCTTCACTGAAGTAAATCCAGCCTTGATCAATCTATGCGGCTATTCTGAAGAAGAACTTATTAATACTTTGTTTCTAGACTTGGTTTTACCTGAAGATCTAGGAGAAACTATCACGCTCTTCGAAAAAGTTAAACAAGGATATACCGAAACCTTTGAAGTTTGCTTACTTCACAAAAACGGTAGACGAATTCATACCAATGTTACTGCTATTCCAACTATCTTCCAAGGGAAATTATTGGGAATTCATGGTTTGGTCACTGATATTACCGAAAAAATATCTGTCCATGAATCACTTCAAGAAATGTCTTCCTGCGATCAACTTACTCGATTACCTAATCGTAACCAATTATCCATACATCTTAAGCAAAATTTAGCTCGATTAGAGAGTGAAGAACTAAATATAGCTGTTCTTTATCTTAATCTCGATCGTTTCAAACTAGTAAACGATACTTTAGGCCACGGTACTGGCGATCAAATTTTAAAATTAATTGCTTATCGGCTCCGTAATAGCATTACTGCTTCTGATTTTGTTTCCCGTTTGGGAGGCGACGAGTTTTTGATCACTTTAACACGGAAAACTAGTTCAGAGATAGAAGCAGTTGCTAATGCTATTCTACAAAATATTTCTGAGCCGATATTTTTTAGTGGACATGATTTGATCATAACCGCTAGTATTGGCATTTGTTTAGCAAACCAAGGAAATATAATGGATGAGTTCTCATTAATTCGCTTTGCTAATATTGCTATGAGTTATGCCAAAAGAAGTGATGGAAATTGTTATAAATTGTATTCCAAAACTATGGGAAAAGTTGCCATGCGTAAATTATTAATGGAAAGAACTTTTACAAGAGCATTAGCCGGTTCCGAATTTGCAATTTATTACCAACCACAATACGACATTGAAACCAATCAAATAATAGGGGCTGAAGCTTTAGTAAGATGGAATCATCCCCATCTAGGTTTAATTTCCCCACTAGAATTTATTCCACTGGCGGAAGAAAGCAATTTTATTGTTCCTTTAGGAAACTGGATTTTAGAGAATGCCTGCACTCAATTTCGCCAATGGTTAGAGCAAGGCCATCAGCTAACAAGATTATCAGTAAACATCTCCGTCGTTCAACTTTACCAGGATGATTTTTATCAGAACATCATTTCCATTCTAGAAAAAACTGGACTAGATCCTAGCTATTTGGAGTTAGAGATAACCGAAAGTAAAACACTTAATTACGATTCTGTTAAGTACAAAATTAGTTCCTTAAGAGAAAAAGGCGTCCGAATTGCCATCGATGATTTTGGTACAGGATACTCACCATTAAGTCATTTACAGCAGATTTCCATCGATACTTTAAAGATTGATCGCGGTTTTATTCGTAATATTTGTCAGAATTATAAAGATCAAGTAATTGTTCAGTCCATCGTTAAGATGGCGCGAATGATGAATTTAAATATCATTGTTGAAGGCGTAGAAAACCTTGACCAATTACTATTGTTACAAGCTCACAATCTAAAGGAGGCACAAGGGTATTACTTTAGCCCGCCACTAAAAACAAAAGAATTTGAAAAACTACTAATTGCCTAAGTAACATGGAACAATGTTCTATGTTACTTTTTCATTACCCGGGCAATATCAGGCAATAATAAGATAAAAACGAAAGAGGGTTGTCATGTCTCAGTGGCGTGCTTGCGGCGTTTTACTACATCTAACCTCCTTGCCAAATCAATTTGGAATCGGTGATTTAGGCCAAAGTGCTTATGATTTCATTGATTTTTTGGCTGCTGCTAAACAAAGTTATTGGCAAATCTTACCTCTTGGTCCAACTGACCAGTTTCATTCACCTTATACACCATATTCAGCCTTTGCTGGTAATCCTCTGCTGATTAGTTTAGAAAAACTAATTAATGAACAATTACTTTCAGTTGCGGATTTACAAACCGTCCCAACTAATTTTTCTCAGCAAAAAATAGACTTTGCCCAGCTTCTTCCTTGGAAAAGCAAATTGCTGAGCTTAGCGTTCCAAAATTATCTTCGCCGCAAACCAACTAAACTAGTCGAAGAATATACTGCCTTCTGCAAAGACAATCAATTTTGGTTAATAGACTTTGCCCTATTTATGACCTTAAAGCAGCAATTTAATAACCAGGCTTGGTATAATTGGCCCCCAGAAATAGCTAGGCGACAAACGCAAGCAATTGAATACTGGAGACAAGTTCTATCTGATGAAATCGCTTACCACCAATTTATCCAATATCTATTTTTTAAACAATGGCAGCAATTAAAAGCCTATGCCCATAAACAAGGGATAAAAATAATCGGCGATTTGCCTATTTTTGTTGCTCATGATAGTGCTGATGTGTGGGTTCATCCCTTCTTGTTTAAGTTAAATAGTGATGGACAACCAACAGTAGTAGCTGGTGTTCCTCCCGATTACTTTAGTCCTACTGGTCAATTGTGGGGAAATCCGTTGTATAAATGGGAAGCACACCAAGAACAGAACTATGACTGGTGGTTAAAACGTTTATCTTTGTTACTAAGTCTTGTGGACTTAGTTCGTATCGATCATTTTCGTGGTTTTGAATCAGCCTGGGAAATTCCTCATGGAGAGACTACTGCTGTTAAGGGAGCTTGGCAGAAAGGTCCAGGCTCAAAATTTTTTCAAGTGGTAGTGGATCAATTTGATGACTTACCCTTTATCGCAGAAGATTTAGGTTTTATAACTGAGGAAGTTATTCAGCTGCGAGATCAATGGAGTTTACCTGGTATGAAAATACTACAATTTGCTTTTGATAGTCTGCAGCCTAATCCCCATTTACCCCATTACCATCAATATAACTCAGTAGTCTATACTGGTACTCACGACAACGATACTAGCTTCAGCTGGTATCAGAAGTTGTCATCAGAGATTAAAGCCTATGTAAAAAACTATTTAAACTCTGATGGAACAGATATTGTCTGGGATTTGATTCGAGCTGCTTACGCATCACCAGCCAAACTGGCTATTATCCCGCTGCAGGATCTATTAAGACTAGATAGCCAAGCTAGAATGAATCGTCCAGGACAAGCAACGGGCAATTGGACTTGGCGCTATGATCCCCAATTATTAACCGAGCAGTTAATTGCTGACCTGAGCCAATTAGCAACCTTATATCAACGTGTTCCAAACAAAAAATAGGAGATCATTGATTGATCTCCTATTCTTCTTTTACTAATGCTCTGCCAAAATCATAACCAAATTGGCGACAACGTTCTTCATCTGCTTCTGTTAAACCAAATCTGAGCTTCAAGTTGGGTTGCACAATCGCCAACCGCATTTTTTCTAAACGTTGTTCAATTAATTCCGCAGCTTCACCACTCCAACCATAATTTCCGAAACTAGCCGCCAGCTTGCCCCTGGCAGTAATACCGCTTAAATGACTTAAAGCACGCCACACTGGTTCTACAGCATCAGCATTAATTGTCGGCGAGCCAACAATTAAGCCCTGAACTTTTTCGAAGTTATCAGTTATTTCTGCCAAACTCGTATTGGCAAAGTCAACTAAAATAGCTTTTATTCCCCGATGTTTTTCCACACCTTCGGCTATTAGCTGAGCCATTTTTTTAGTATGACCATAAGCACTTACATAACCAACTAACACATATTTTTCTTGATCATTTGACTCTTGACTACTCCATTGCTGATACAAATCTACTACCCGCCAAGGGTCTCGATCTAAAATTGGACCATGACCAGTAGCAATTAAACGAATTGGCAGATCACGAATTTTATCAATAGCTTCTAAGATTTTTGGCTTAAAGGGACTCATAATATACTCATAATAATGTTTGGTAGCTTCTGTAAAATCATCTAACTGACTTTCCAACATTCGACCTTCTGGATCACAATAGTGGGCACCAAAGCCATCACAAGTAAAGAGAATTTGATCTTCTTCTAAATAAGTAAACATCGTATCTGGCCAATGCAAAAATGGTGCCATAATAAATCTTAATTTTTTATCGCCTAAATCTAACACATCATTATGACCGACTACTACAGCATTGAAGTCCATATTCACCTGTTCACGTAAAAACTGAATCCCAGCTCGCGAACTATAAACTTGTAAATGTGGCGCTAACTCTAATAAGGCTTTAATGCTGCCAGAATGATCAGGCTCAGTGTGATTCACCACTAAATACTTTAAATCTGTCAAATCAATTTCATTAGTCAATTTATCAACAAACTCTGTAGTAAACTCGAATTTCACATTATCTATTAAGCAGGCTTGTTCTGCTTTAATTAAATAGGAGTTGTAAGTTGTGCCCCATTCTGTCGGAACCACAACATCAAAAATTCTTAGATCTGGATCCAAGACTCCAACCCAAGTTATATCTTTAGTCAATCTCATAATTGCTTACCTCCTAACTTATATATTGATTAAATTATATCCTGTTTAGTTCTATATGACAATTACTAAAAATCCGTTTCTGACTCAATTTTCCTGCTCAAGCTTATATGTAATAATAATTACTATTGTTTACGCAAAAAAACGGCAAAGCTTCTTGCTTGCCGTTAAAACTCGAATTTGACCGAGCGCATAAATAAATCTAATAAAACCTCTTTTGCGGGTTTTTTCTTATTAATTGCAATATACACACTTTCGCAAATTGGTAATTCTATCTCATACCGTTTAGCTAAGACCATTAAGGCCTTAACAGTGCTTACCCCTTCTGCCAGCTTTGGAAATTCTTCTCCCTTCACAAAGCTCTCTCCATAGGCTCGGTTATGACTGTATTTAGAATACAAGGTAGCAGAGTAATCACCAAGATGGCTGAGCCCATAAACCGTTAGCTCATTACCTCCCATTGCTCTAACTAAACGAGAAATTTCACGAGCACCACGAGCCATTAAAGCACCTTTTAAGCTAGAATAACTTAAGCCATCAAGCATACCTGCGGCTATACCAATCACATTTTTAGCAGCTGCTCCAATTTCATTACCAATTAGATCTTGTCCATAATAAAAACGAATTAGATCACTAGCAAATTCTTGTACCAACATTTTAGTTGTATTAATGTTGTCAGAACCAATTACCATACAATTTGGTATTCCGGCTAAATAATCTTGCACATGACCGGGACCGACCCAAATCGCGACTTCGCACGGGGACAGGATTTCCTCTTTAATGATCTGAGTCAACCGTTTACCGGTTTCCTCCTCAAGACCTTTCATGCACAGTACAATAGTTTTCCCTTGTAAATCAAATTCATTTAACTGTCTAGCTAAATTACGCAATTGCTGGGAGGCTATGGCAATTACTAGGACGTCTCCATGGTTAATCGCCTGATTTAAATCACTCGATAATGTAATTCGGTCATCAATCGTTAAGTAATCATTTTTTCTTGTGCGAGATAATTCTTGAAAACCACGAGAATCGGCTTTACCCCACAGTAATACGTCATGATTTATTCGATTAAGATACCACCCTAAAAATGAGCCCCATCTTCCGGTACCTAATACTGCAACCTTCATGATAATACTCCTTTCACCTAAACGACAGTCATAACTAATAATGCCAAATAAATGCCTTTTTTATTATAACACAAAACGGTCCTGCTTTCATAAAAATCATGAACACAAGACCGTTTTTATTCTTCCCTATTCAATTGCAACCATGAATCCATTCATCGTCCTCCTAAGTATTACATTACCAACTTTTCCATAAGTTGGAAGCACTTCCTTAACCATCTGAAAAAACCTACTACATTTTCTTGCTCAATCATTATCTTTTGATCAGCTTGCGAAATAACTAACACTACATCTCCTTCAACAATATCTGATACCCAGCTGTAAAATATACTGCCTCTTTGAGAAAGTACTAAACCAATCATTAGTTCCTCAGTTAGTTCTCCAGAATTTGTAATTAAGGCTTCTGCAATTCCCTTGATAACATCATCGCCTTCATTCCACCAAAACTGTATTCTTTGTTTATTTAATGGATCATCGCCTAGCTCTGTGACAATTAGCGGATTTCCACCTGTACCTTCAATCATAAATAATTGTCCTAATTGTTCGCCAGCAGACCACTTACTTATTAAATTTTTACGCATAATATTACACCCTCCTATCTTTCCACTTTGGAAAATGGAACATGGAATCCCTCCTATGAAATCCTAGAATAATCACATCCAGTGTTTGATAAATTCTATCATATATACTAAGTAACTGTCAAACAAATTAGGATTGTTATTTATGGAAAAACCAGAGCATAATATTGCCCTGGCTTATATATTAGTTATTCAATTAGTTTAGTTAAATCTAAACTAAATTCTGGGATACCTGTTGAATATGGAGCAATTTCATAAAGGTCGAAATACACCACAATCTTGCCCTCTGTGATATAAAATGATTGAATCCTACTTAAAATACTTTCATCAACCTCAGTAATAAAATAATTAAAGGGATCCTGGTTAATAGCTGTTTGAATCGTATCAATTAAAAATTTTCTAGCCTGAGCGGAATCAAACAAATCATTAAATTCTATACTCCGGCCAGTAGTTAAATCTAAATTCACTGTTTCAATAAAACTAAATCCATGGGCTCCGCCAGTATATTGATAAAAATAAACTTTAATACTTAATAAGCCACCAGCGTTAAAAGGCACTTCAAAACCAACAATTACATCATAGCGAGGGATAAAATCACGGGTTTCAAGCAATTCTTCTAAATGAGTTTCAGAAAGAGACTCGATCTCGTGAGAAAAAAAAGTAATTCCATCATAAAACATTTTATTTAATTGCTTAAATAGTTCATTCTCTGTTATGGAATGGAGTACTGGAATTGATAATTTACTATAAAAGTAAGGTGATTCTTTTTCCATTATTCTTTCAATTACTATTACATCACGATTGGTTTTCCCGTTAATAATTCGATGATAAAATGGGTTGTTTACCACACTTGCTGAAATAGTTTCCGTAAATATGAAAAATACAGTAATCACAATTAATGACAAATAACTAATTTTTGGTTTAACTGCTTTGATATCCATTCACCCACCTCTCATCAATTAATTTCGCAGTTGCTACAACTGTTTTGTCCGTATAAAAATTAAATAACCTTCCATGTCCTCGGACAGGAAGGTTATGAAAATACTACCCATAATAGGCTTTATTCCAACGCAGTTCCTGTTTGAACCGGCGTAAATCAGTCTCAGAATCAATTACTAAATACTCGATACCAGCAATTTCAGCGAAATCTTCTAAATGAGCTATGGTTAAGGCTTGGCTAAAAACAGTATGATGGGCTCCGCCAGCTAGTATCCAAGCAGCAGCAGCGACTGGTAAATCTGGTAATGGTTTCCACAATGCCCGTGCTACAGGTAATTTTGGTAACTCTCTTGCGGAAACCACTTCCACCTGATTAACAATCATTCGGAAGCGATGACCTAAATCCACTAAAGTAACATTGATGGCTGATCCTTCTTTGGCAGTAAACACCGAACGAACAGGATCAGCTTTTCCACCAATTGAAAGCGGATGAATCTCTAGTGAAGGTTTACTGGCAGCAATTGATTCACACACTTCTAACATATGAGCGCCAAGCACTAAATTACTTCCTGGTTCTAAGTGGTAAGTATAGTCTTCCATGAAAGAAGTACCACCTGGTAAACCACTAGCCATTACTTTCATAACTCTTAACAAAGCAGCGGTTTTCCAGTCACCTTCTGCACCAAAACCATATCCTTGAGCCATTAATCTTTGAACAGCAAAGCCAGGCAACTGATTTAAACCATGTAGGTTCTCAAAAGTAGTAGTAAATGCAGTATAGCCTCCATCATCTAAGAATTTCTTTAAGCCTAACTCGATGCGGGCTGCTTCAACTAATGAATCTCGTTTAGCTCCACCAGCTTGCAATGCCTCAACTACCTGGTAATTTGTATCATATTCAGCTACCAAAGCATCTACTTCTGCTTGACTTACTTGATTTATTACCTGCACCAAGTCGCCAATTCCATAACCATTAACCGTATATCCAAGCTGTAATTGAGCTTCAACTTTGTCCCCTTCAGTAACAGCAACTGAACGCATATTATCGCCAAAACGGGCAACTTTGGTAGTTTGCCATACTTGCCAGCCAACTGCAGCTCTAGCCCAGGCGCCTAATTCAGCTTGAATTACAGGTTCTTGCCAGTGCCCAACAATAACTTTACGTTCAATTTCCATCCGAGTAGCCATAAAGCCAAATTCCCGTCCACCATGGGCTGATTGGTTAAGATTCATAAAATCCATGTCAATGTCCTGCCAAGGGATATCTCGATTAAACTGAGTATGCAAATGGACAAAAGGCTTCTGTAAAGATTTTAAACCAGCAATCCACATTTTGGCAGGAGAAAAAGTATGCATCCAAGCGATCAATCCAACACAGTCTTCCGCTAGGTTGGCTTCCAAACATAATCGCTTAATGTCTTCGGCTGTTGTTAGTACGGACTTAAATACTACTTGTACTGGAATCAAACTACTTTGATCTAAAGCATCAGCAATATGACGAGCATGCTTTTCTACTTGTTGGAGTGTTTCCTCTCCATAAAGATGCTGACTTCCAGCGACCAACCACACTTCATAATTTTTTAAGTTAATCATCCTAATTCCTCCTCCATCATTTTATTTTTCGTAAACTTCTTCCAGTTTGCTGTAATAATGCAGGCAAGACAATTACAGCTGCTAAAGAACTTGTAGCCATAGTAAAGGCCATTAATGAACCGAAAATCGAAACAGTAGTAAAAACAGAAAATGCCAAAATGCCAAAGCCACAAATTAGTGTTGAAGCATTAATTAATATGGCACGACCAGTAGTTTGAATCGTTCGCTCACAAGCTTCGGATAATTGCCATCCTAAACTTTCCTCTACAGCGACTCTATTAATAAAATGGATTGAATAATCAATGCCGATGCCAATAGCAATACTACCAATCAAGATTGTGGCTGCATCTAACGGTATATCGAGCCAACCCATTACCCCAAAATTAATACCAACAGTAAATAACAAAGGCAAGATTCCTAATAATCCTAGTCTAAAAGAACGGAAAAATAGAATTAGTAAACATAAGACCGTAACAGCCGACCAAAACAAACTTACTATTTGACTTTGGGAGAAGCGTTCCATGTGATACTGAATAATTTTTGGTATACCCGCAACTGTAATCGATAGCTCATCAGGGGCAAGCTCTTGCAAACCACTTTCTAATTGATTTAAAGTAGCAGAAAGCTGCGATGTTCGAGCACTTTTTATATTTACATGAATAGCTGTTTTGCTTTGATTGTCACGGCTGAGAAAAGCTCTGGTATACATTTGTGGTAATTGGCGATATACCAGTCTAACTAAACTAGGGTATAACTGACCATCAGGCGTAAAATCTCGGGCAATAGAAGCGATCGACATAGTATCGGTGACTAAGGAAACAGTTCGGATATATTGTTCCAACTGATCCAGAACTGGCAGAAAGTCTGTATCAACTGCCCCTAGACTTTTGCCTGTGTCTACAATTACCAAAACCTTAGAAGACCCAGCAAATTTCTCTTCATATAAGTTAATTCCAGCAGTTACTCGACTGCCACTTTTAAAGTAACGAGCTACGTTCGATTCTACAGTTAAGTTTCTCATACCATAAGTACAGAATAGCAAAATCACTATACTTATAATTCCAACAAGATAAGCTCGGCGACTAACAAATCTACTAAACTTAACTAACAGCTTATTATCATAATTTACTTGCTTTTGTCTTGCTTTCGTTCGATATAAAGGAGGTAAAACAGCTAATAAAGCTGGAATTCCAAACAAGGCAAAGAATAGAGCTACAATAACCCCTAAAGCGGAAAATGTACCAAAATCTTTTACGGGAATTACTGTTGAGCTGCGCAAAGAGATTAAACCTAAGGCTGTAGTTAAGCTGGTCATAATTACTGGTCCAGCTAACTGATTCATAGTTACTAAAATTGCTTCCTCTTTACCGCGAGCAACCGTTAACTTTTCTTGATAGGTATGGATAATGTGAATGCCGTCAGCTGATGCTACTACCACCAGCAACACAGGCATAATCGCACTCACCATAGTAATAGGATAGCCTAACCAGGCCATCATCCCCATACTAACCACAATTGCTATAAAAACGGTTAAAGCAGGAGCCCAGATACACCACCAATTGCGAAAACTCAAATACAAAACTACAAGTACAATGATTGCTGCAAGCGGAAAAAGTACCATAATGTCACGAATAATGCTTTGTTCAGCGGCATAGGTTAAATAAGCACTGCCGGTAATAGCATAGTTATCTTTACCCCATGTCTCATTAAGCAGCTCTTCAATCTTAGCAACTACTCGGTTTCCCCGTGTTCCACCAGCACCTTGTATATATGCTTCTAATAACAAGGCATCACCATCGGCGCTAATCATCATTTTCCCATTTGGCGACATCGCTAATTTATTTTTAAAAGCTTTAACTTCATCGCTTGTTTCTGGCACCTTTGGTGCTACTGGAAAGGTTTGTAACAGAAACCCGACTGCTGAAAAATACGTAGTATCAAAGGGACTTAATAACTGAAAAACATCTGGTAAAGCTCGGATTTGATAAACAGTATTAGCAGCTTTTTGCAGCATTTCTGGGTTATTAGTATCACCAAGCAAAATTATCTGTAAGGGATCACTAACAGCAAAATCTCGGGCTGCTTGTTCAATAGCTTTAGCCTCTTCTTCACTGCCAGTCGTTAAATTAGTAACATTGGTGTCTAATTGAAGATTAAATAAATGATAGCTAAAAAAAACCGTCACCAATGTAAAAAAAAGCAATACTAACCAACGATATTTAACAACTGATTTAAATATTTTAGCCACAGATATCGCTTCCTTTTCAAGTTTATAACATTAACAGCTATTTCTATTATTCAATTTTTCAAACTTTCTTTCCTGCTAGCAAACGGAAAAAGCTGTCTAGCATTATGCTAAACAGCTTTATAATAACTACTTCTTCGGTAAGGATAATTGAGCCCGATAGTTGGACATGTTATAAGATGGTTGACGTACTGGCTGATAACCAGTATTCTTACTTGGTTGGTCCTGCGTGTAAATCCAGATTTCGTTTTCATCCCATAATAGGATTTCATCCAGGCCATCACCGGTTAAATCCATTGGTTCACAACAGAGATAAGGATGTCCATCATCTGGGAACATTACTACTCGATGCCCATCCTCATCAATTAAACCGCCAAAAGTTGGGTGACCGGATAATAAAATCAATTCTCTACCAGACCCATCCCAATTCACTGGAGATAATGGAGTACCAAAGGGGGCTATTAGCTCCATACGTTTGAGAATGTTACCTTTAGCATCAAAGTAAATAATAATTCCAGGATTGCCCCAGAAAGTTACTGTAACAACTTGCAACTCGTTTGACCCTTGATAAAAAGGTGCGATAGTTGCAGTTTGTGCATGACCAATCCGATGATGTTTAACTATATTTCCATGGTAATCTACCCAGTACATACCTTCATCACTAGCTGCAATAATAAACTGCCATTCGTCATCACCAGCAAATTTACCAATTGCTACACCATCAGCATGATCACCAATATCCAATGACCACATTACTGTACCATCATGGTCTAATAATGTGTAACCAATCAGGATCTCATCTTTACCATCTCCATCAATATCACAAGCCATTGGGAAATGACCAGAGTTACCCTGATAATGCCACAACTGCTTTAAATCCCAAGTATAAGCCCAAATATTATTATAACGATCTTTAATAATCATATCGCGCGGCTCACCTTGAGCAGTCAGGTCACAAAAGTAAATGGAATCTCCTGTAATTCTATGATACTGAGTTTCTGGCATTTTATCGCCTTTATGAGGCGGTGCAACTGGAGTAGGTGCTTCATATTTTAACTCACCTGTTTTTCCATTCACAACTTTGATTTTAAAGTCTTTACAGAAGATAACTTCCTGCTCTCCATCTCCATCAATATCATGAATTTGCATCGGTAAATCATTAGAAACCAAGGCGTTCGCTGGATTAGGTTCACCAATTTGCCATAACACGTTACCGTCTAAGTCAATAGCTGTTAGACAACTAATCTCACTAAAATTGTCACCGCGCATCCGACGAATATTTTGCGCTAATAAGATCTCTTGTCGCCCATCATTATCTAGATCGCCAAAACGAATACTCTTACCAGCACCAAATCCAGGGGTCGGAATCTTTTTCCATAGCTTTGGCTGGGGTAAGGATGCCCGTTTTTTTCGGATTAATTGTTCTTCTTCTTCTTGCTCTTGTAAATAGGCTTCATATTTAGCAGATTCCATTTGAACTGAGATCTTGCCAAACCGTACTGGATGGGTACCAGCAAAACCTACCTTTCCGGTGGTGTAACGTTCATCCGCAGCAGATAATTCTATACCATCAACTATGGCCGAAAACTGGTTTCCATCTACTTTGATTGTCACAGGATAATACAGATCACAACTTGGTGTCCAAGCTGTTTCTGATAAGACTTGAAACAAGTCATCCTCTTTCACTACAATTTGCAATTTTTCATGATCATACCAAAGTGCATACCAATGACGACTAGTTTGGTAACGGAATACTATCCCAAATGCACCATTTAAGGACAAAGGTCTAAAAACTGTGTCAATTTGATAATCCTGCCACTTAAAATCACCAGTAACCAGCATTGGCAAAAACTTTTGGCGAATACAAGCCTGTTCTAAGACCTTTTTTCCATTTTCTGTAGTAATAATCCATGAAGGATTTCCACGCCAGGAATGGTGAACAGTGGAAGCAATCCAAGGTCCTGTTCTGCCAGGTGGAAAAGCCAAATGGTACTCTCCTAACGCAGAATAATCATGGGGAAAAACTCCAACATCCAGTTCAGCATAATCATTTTCAAAAACTGTAATCACTTTCCTGCTCCTTCCGCAAACTAATAACCCATTTCACGTAAAATTCTTGCTAAAGTCCGTAAACGTTCTGCCAAGAGCTCATCATCTTTAATAAGAGCCTCTTGGAAAAGCTGAAGATCTTGATCAATCTTCTCATTCTCTGTACACACAGCTACAGTCATCGCATCCCCTTGTAAGCCAATCCGATCTATTACTGGATTGTCTGGATCATATAATTTTTCATAACGATAAGCATCACGAAAATGCAATTTTGTTCTGGCTATGAGAATGGCTAAGTCTAGCACACGATGTAATGGCAGTTCTTCTGATTGGCGTGACCATTTTTCGCCAGTATGTCGCCATACTTTAGCTGAAATATCTACATTGCCTCGATCATTCCATTGAGCCAAACCTAGAGAAAGGCCTTTTGCATCTGATTCATAAGCTTGTCGCCCATCTACATTACTGTAATTTTCCGAAACAATAACCGGCTTATGCTTTAAACTCGTTGGGATCTTCATTCAATCACCTCATTCTACTAGTTTACTAAACTACTAAATTACTACTCTGCCCTTTTAGTATAGTCTAGTTCACTAGTAAAAACAATGGTGAAAAAGCCGGTTAGATTGACTATCCAACCGGCTTTAATAAAATCTAAATCTCTTCCACAATAAAGTATTGGAAATCAGCTGAGCCTTCTCCTGAATTTTCATCAATACAGTACAAACCGACTTTGGCTCCAATCCAACGTCCTTTAACAGCTTGGAACTGTTCACCTATAGTGTAATATTCTTTGCCATCTAAGCTATATTTGAAGGTGCATAAAGCGTTTTTGACAACTTCTACCCTTAAGTACACTTCATTAGATGGTAACTGCACAGAACTAATGAACTTGTCGCCTTCCTCCTGTTGATCTTTATTGCCTTCAAAACGGCTTAAAGTCCAACCATCTTCAGTCTGATGAACTGCTAAGTAGCAATACTTATCCCCTGTAATTACTAAACCAGCTTTTTCACTTGGCTTTTTCAAATTAGCTGTCATCTTGGTTGTTACACTAAACTGTAGGGCTGGGAATTTTTGAGCTAAAATATTTGGTACACTCCACATAGTTTTTTCCTCTAGAGGTATACCAACTGCATGTAAACGTAAACCGAACTCTCCAAGCTCGTACCAATCATCTTGATGATTAGCAAACCATTGCCATTGTAATCCCAGTTGATCACCATCAAATAAATCAGATGTGTCAATTACTTCGATTGGATATTCTTTGCCTACCTTCGGCTTTTGCCAGCGTAAAACTGGTTCACCAACATCATTTTCATCCTGGTTATGCCCCATTAATGGCCAATCATCTTCCCAGCGAACTGGTTGCAAATGAGTAATTCGACCGTAAGCACCTTTATCTTGGAAGTGAATAAACCAAGATTCACCAGATTCTAATTCTACCCAACCACCTTGGTGTGGACCATTGATTTCAGTATTACCTTGAGCCAAAACAATTTTATCTTCGTAAGGTCCCCAAACATCTTTTGAGCGGAAAATGGTTTGCCAGCCAGTAGACACACCGCCAGCTGGTGCCATAATGTAATAGTAACCATTACGTTTATACATTTTTGGACCTTCAAGAGTTGGATGATCTTTAGTGCCATCAAAAATAATCTTACCTTCATCAAGTACTTTAGTACCATCTGGAGCCATCCGATGTAAGATCAACTTACTCTTCATATGTTGACCAGCACGACTAGCAGCAAAAGCATGGACTAAATAAGCTTGACCGTCATCATCCCAGAATGGACAAGGATCGATTAAGCCTTTGCCTTCTTTAACTAAAAACAGCGGTGACCATTCGCCAAATGGATCCTCAGCTGTAGTCATATAAATACCTTCATCAGGTAAGCCTACGCAAATCCAGAATTTATTGTCATGATAACGAATGGATGGAGCCCAAATCGCTTTACCATGACCTGGTAGCTCATAGCCTGGTAAGTCTACATTTTTAATCGCATAGTTCACTAATTTCCAGTTAACTAAATCTTTAGAATGTAAAATAGGTAACCCAGGTGTGCAGTTAAAACTAGAAGCGGTCATGAAAAAATCATCACCTACTCGAATCACGTCTGGATCCGAATAGTCAGCATGAATTATCGGATTAATATATGTACCATCACCTTGGTCAGCCACCCACACTTTTTTCAACTTCTCCATTGTCTAGTCCTCCTAATCCAGAACAATCAAATATTAATCACCCTAGTTATTCTACTATTATTATTATAAAATCCTGCCATAATATGTTAGTATACAATAAAACAACAAATAATTAACCTCGAATCCAAACATATCGTTAAATCTCTGTTCTAGCAGGTAAAAAAATACCAAAAACGAATTATACAGCAAGGATGTGAGCAATATGAATAAAATTGAAGTAAATATCATCAAGTTATTTGAGATGCAAAATGGTAATTTATCAGGAGCACAGCTAAGTCAATTGTTAGGCGTCAGTCGAACAGCAATTTGGAAACATATCAATAATTTAAGGGAGCAAGGCTATATAATTCAAGCGATACCTGGGCAGGGTTATCGTCTTATAAACAAACCAGATAAATTAACCAGTAGTGAAATAAGAGCAGTCTTAGAAACTCAACTGTTAGGAAATCAAATTATTGCCTTAGAAGAAACGGATTCAACTAACGATGTAGCAAAAGATTACGGTAAACAAGATACTGCAGAAGGTTTGCTAGTTATTGCAGAGCGGCAGACGAGAGGCCGGGGACGGCGAGGACGGAATTGGCTGTCAGAGCCAGGTGGTCTATATTTTTCGCTGCTACTTCGACCAAAGCTGTCATTAGCAGAAGTTTCTACAATTACTTTATTAGTGGCTATTTCCATTGTTCAAGTACTGCGAAAAGACTATCAACTGCCTGCTGTCATCAAATGGCCTAATGATATTCTGATCGATAATCGCAAAGTTTGTGGTATCTTAACTGAACTCTCAGCTGATCCAGAAACTATCAAATACCTTGTTCTCGGCATTGGTCTTAACTGTAACAGCGCAACCGATAACTGGCCTGAGGAAATTAAAGCCATAGCAACATCTTTAAGCCATGTACTTGGCTACCACATTGATCGAATCAAGTTATTGAATCAATTATTGCTGCAATTAGAAACTAACTATTTAAACTTTATCAAAGGTGAATTTGGACAACTGATTCCATTGGCCAGAGAATATTCGTGTTTGTTAGGAAAAAACATTACCGTAAATACTCATCACCAGACTTATACCGCCAAAGCTATTGATATAAACTCTGATGGTTCCCTTTTAATTCAGAAAGAGAACGGTAAATTAACAAATCTTTGGGCAGCTGATGTTTCTGTCCGTCAACCATAATTGCAACTTGGTTGACAGGATTTGCTCTATCAGCTATAATCAAAGCAAATAACTATCCACGAGGTGAAGAACTTGAACCAAACACCAATAGTCAAGCTATGTTACGTTAGTTTATTTGCTGCCTTAACAGCTATTGGCGGATTTATTTCCGTACCGATTCCTTTTTCACCAGTACCCATTACCTTACAAATAACCTTTACAGCTATGGCTGGATTAGTTTTAGGTAGTCGTTATGGTGCTTTAAGTCAATTAATCTATTTGTTGTTGGGAGCTCTTGGCTTACCTGTATTTTCCAATCGAACTGGCGGCTTTGCCATGTTATATGGTCCAACAGCAGGTTTTCTATGGGGTTTTGTAATTTGTGCTTTTGTTATCGGACTAATTCAAGAAAAACGGAAATTTACACAACCCGGTGCTATCTTCTTAACTCAAGTAATTGGCCTTATCATTACTTATTTTTGCGGGGTAATTGGTTTAATGCTAGTTCTTAAATTTAATGCCCTTCAAGCTTTCTCGACTGGCGTAGCACCATTTATTTTGCTTGATACTATTAAACTAGTCATTGCTACCTTATTAGTTATCCGTTTGCAGAAAGCTAAAATCGGTATATAAATAAAGCGACAAGGGTCGCTTTATTTTTGTCCATAATAAGCATTTGCTCCATGTTTACGTAAAAAATGCTTATCTAACAAGTATTGAGAAATTGGCTGGACTGTTGGATTAATTCCAATAGTTAAACTTGCCATAGTAGCAGTTTCTTCTAATACAACTGAATTCATTACTGCCTCTGTAGCACTCTTACCCCAGGTAAAGGGTCCATGTTGTGCTACTAAAACAGCAGGCATTTCTTGGTAATTTAGTTTTTGAAAATGTTCTACGATCACTTTACCCGTATTTAGTTCATAATCACCTTGAACTTCTTCTTGGGTTAATGGACGGGTACATGGTACTTCACCATAAAAATGATCAGCATGAGTCGTGCCTAGACATGGAATTCCTGTCTTAGCTTGAGCCCAAGCAGTAGCATAAGTAGAGTGAGTATGAGCTACCCCACCTATTTCTGGAAACTGCCGATAAAGCTCTAAATGGGTTGGCAAATCAGATGAAGGGCGCATATCACCTTCTACAAGCTCACCTGCTAAATTCACCACCACTAAATTCGCAGCAGTCAACTCCTCATAAGGCACGCCACTAGGTTTAATTACCACTAAACCTAGTTCCCGATCAATACCGCTTACATTCCCCCAAGTGTACACTACTAATCCTTTATTATTTAACTCCAGATTCGCCTCTAAGACTTCTTTTCTTAGCTCTGTTAACATATTAAGCTCTCCTTATAAAGCTCTTAAACTATCTTCTAATAGCTTGCCAATAGATAAGTATTTATCATAAACCGCCAGATACTTTTGAACTTGATCTGCTTCAGGATAGTAAGTTCTAGCGTATTTGCTGCTCATCACTTTTTGTGCAGCATTCACATCTAGATAAACACCAGCAACGACCGCTGCGAAGATTCCGGCTCCTAAAGCACAGGCTTGCTCAGAATCTACTACTTTAATTGGCATGTTAAATACATTAGCTGTTACTTGCATTACAAAAGGATTCTTCTTAGGAATTCCGCCTAAAGCAATAACCTGCTCAATCTCTACTCCTTCATCACGGAAGCGATCAACTACAGCTTTAGAACCAAAAGCTGTTGCTTCAACTAAGGCACGGAAAATTTTCGGTGCAGAAGAACCTAAAGTTAAACCAAGTACAGCACCTTTTAAGGTTTGGTCAGCATCAGGTGTGCGTCGACCATTTAACCAATCAAGAGCGACAAGTCCAGTTTCCTCAACTGGAATTTTAGCTGCTGCTTCAGTTAAATTTCCTAACATAGAATCAAAAACTTGATCCCTAACTCCTTTGCTTAATTCTCCTTTTTCTACCAAGTCATCTAAAGGCCAGGATAAAACTTGTCTAAACCAGGCAAACACATCGCCAAAAGCCGATTGCCCTGCTTCTAAACCGATCATTCCAGGGATCACTGATCCATCTACTTGACCACAAATACCAGCGACCAATTTATCCTGCATTACTTCATAGGGCGCCACCATAATATCACACGTGGAAGTACCCATAATCTTGACTAAAGTTTTAGCAGTTACTCCTCCACCTACTGCGCCCATATGGGCATCGAAGGCACCAACCGCAATAGGTATTCCAGCTTTTAAGCCTAATTTGTCTGCCCATTCTTGACATAGAGTCCCAGCAATTTCATTTGACGGATAAGTATCTTGATACATTTTAGAATAACCTTGTAACAAGGGATCAACTGCTTTTAAAAACTCTTCACTTGGCAATCCATCCCATTCCGCATGCCACATAGCTTTATGACCCGCTGCACAACGACTGCGTTTAATAGCATCCGCTGAATTAACTCCAGCTAGTAAAGCAGGAATCCAATCACAGTGTTCTACCCAAGAATAAGCTGCCTCTCTTACTTGAGAATCTTCGCGCAAGACGTGCAATATTTTTGCCCAAAACCATTCAGACGAATAGATACCGCCAACGTATTTAGTATAGTCAATTTCCGAATGATGCCAAGCCTGTTCATTAATTTCTGCGGCTTCCTTGACTGCTGTATGATCCTTCCATAAAACAAACATAGCATTAGGATTTTCGGCAAATTCAGGACTAAGGGCTAGTGGCTGTCCATTCTTATCTATGGCACATGGGGTTGAGCCTGTGGTATCAATACCAATTCCAACAACATGTTCTGCTATTTCAGGCGATAACTGACCGAGGGCTTCTGTAATACATTCAGTTAACCCCTCGATGTAGTCTAATGGATGCTGCCGAAACTGATTTTTCGTAGGATCACAATACTTCCCTTCCATCCAGCGTTTGTAATACGCTACAGCAGAAGCTAATTCCTCTCCTGTTAGAGCATTGATTACTAATGCTCTGACTGAATCTGAGCCAAAGTCAACACCAATCACATACTTATCCATATTTAACACCCCTCGTTATTTGACCTTAACTTAGTGTTCAGCAAACCTTTCCGTTTTTCCTGCTTTACTAAAGTGAACATTTAAATTAACTGTCATCGGCAGGTTTTAACAGATTGTTAGCGAAAACTTAAAATAAGTAACTAGAGACGGAGGAATCTAACATGAGTAGAATTAATCCGATAGCTGCACTACTCACTCTGACAGTTTTGCTATTTAGCTTATGTTCCATGGGAATGGCCTCAACTGATCAACTGTTAGCCTTTCCGGAAGCCGAAGGATTCGGTGCTTATACAATTGGTGGTCGTGGTGGTGATGTTTACATCGTCACTAATCTCAATGACAGCGGACCTGGCAGCCTACGGGAAGCAGTCGAAGCTAGCGGGCCAAGAATCGTAGTTTTTGAAGTATCTGGTATTATTCAGCTAGAGTCTCCACTAATTATTAGAAATCCCTACATAACTATAGCAGGTCAAACTTCACCAGGCGGTATCACTCTTGCTAATTATGAGTTAGGAGTACGGGCTGCTCAAACTATTATTCGTCATCTGCGGGTGCGTCCCGGCGATGTTTCTGGTAGAGAATTAGATACATTAGAAATTAGGAGCGCTAATAATGTAATTCTAGATCATGTTTCTACTAGTTGGGGAACCGATGAAACACTATCTGTAGTTAGCAGCGACTTAGTAACTGTCCAATATTGCATGATTGCCGAAAGTCTAAATCAATCAGTACATGCCAAAGGTGAACATGGGTATGGCTCTTTACTGCGCGGCGGCTATGGTGAACGAGTTAGCTTCCATCATAATCTATGGGCTCATCATCGTGGGCGGATGCCTCGGCCAGGAAATTATAACAGTTATGATCTTGATCCCCAAGGTTTACTAGTAGATTTCCGCAATAATGTCTTTTATAACTGGCGTGATTATTGTGGAAACAACCATGACTCAGACTCAATCACAAAATACAACTTTATAAATAATTATTATCTAGCTGGTCCCAGTACTAGAGCTAATCATAATGTTGCCTTTGATGATCGCTGTTCTCAATCAGCTGCCTATTTTGCAGGCAACTATATGAATAGGCAATTACCAGCTGACCCTTGGAGCATTGTTACAGGCTATGCTACAAACCGAGATGATTATAAAAAGACCGAGCCCTTTCCTACCTATCCAATCAATACTGACCATGCCGAAATAGCCTTTCAAAAAGTGTTAAACCATGTGGGTGCTTTACCCCGCGATCCAGTGGATCAGCGAATTATTACTGATGTAATCAATGGGACTGGTAAGATTATAAATTCCCAAGATGAAGTTGGCGGCTGGCCAATCCTTACTGGAGAGCCAGAAGTAGACACTAATCGAAACGGAATCCCAGATTGGTGGGAAATTAAGCATGGTCTAGATGCTAATGATCCAGAGCTACCTAAACGAATCACCGATAGTGGCTACACTGTCATCGAAGAATATTTAAATTGGAAGGCTAGTTCTCTGATAAATAACTTGTAAAGGAGATTGTTATGAAGAAGATACAAAAATTCTACGTACTAATCACTTTAATTGTCGCTCTTTGTTTATTGACTGGTTGTGATTATATATTTATTAAAATGAAAGAACCTGTTGCAGGTAAAGTTTTAGCCTTTCCTGGCGCAGAAGGCTTTGGAGCCGATGCACGAGGCGGCCGGGGCGGAAAGGTTTATATTGTTACTAACCTAAATGATAGTGGTTCGGGCAGTCTACGGGAGGCTGTAGAAGCTAGTGGACCAAGAATTGTGGTTTTTGAAGTGTCTGGGATTATTGAATTAAAAGAAGAATTGATAATTAGAAACCCTTATATTACTATTGCTGGACAAACTTCACCAAAAGGCATAACCTTAACCAATAAGCGTTTTGCCATTCAAACTGATCATGTAGTTGTCCGTCATCTGCGCGTTCGCTTAGGGGATCTTATCAAACAAGAAAAAGACAGTATCGAAATATTGCGAGCTAACAATGTAATCCTTGATCATGTCACTTCAAGTTGGGGTATTGATGAAACTCTTTCTGTATCAGATAGCGATCTAGTTACTATCCAATGGAGTATCATTAGTGAAGCATTAAATGAATCACATCATGAGAAACGACCTCATGGCTATGGTTCCTTAATAAGGGGTAGCAATGGGCAAAGAGTTAGCTTCCATCACAATCTATGGGCGCATAATCGCGGGCGTAATCCACGTCCAGGAAACTATACTTCTTATAAAGATGATCCAATCGGATTTTTAGTTGACATTCGCAATAATGTAATGTATAACTGGGGCGGTACCTATGCCGGCAACAATGAAGATACTGATACCATTACTCAATACAACTTTATCAACAACTATTACAAACCAGGACCGAATTCATCCTCTAATACCTATGCTTTTAGGGATAATGCCCCCTACGCTCAGGGATATTTTTTAGGCAATATGATGAATGGTAATTTGCCTAGTGATCAATGGTCTTTAGTCTCTGGTAGTGGTCCTAGCAAGTCTACTTATCTAAAAGCAACCGAACCGTTTCCAGTTGCTTATGTAACTACTAGTTCTGCTGAGATGGCTTTTGACGAAGTTTTAGCCAAAGCTGGCGCCTTTCCCCGAGATGCCATCGATGCTCGTGTAGTCAATGATGTGCGAAACAGAACTGGTAAAATCATTGATTCACAAAGTGAAGTAGTTAGCGCTTGGCCAAAAGTTCAAGATATTACAACTAAAACAATCGATATCGACCGCACAGACAAAAATCGTAATGGTATCCCTGATTGGTGGGAAGAAGAAAAAGGAGTTAAAAATGGTAATCACAATCAAATCATGCCTAGCGGTTACACAGCCATCGAAGAATATATTAACTGGCTAGCCGATCAACTAATAGATTAAAGGAGAACCTTTCGGTTCTCCTTTAATCTGCTATTGAGCTTGTGCTTGTAGTTCACAATTATTGAAAGCCGCTGCTAACATCAATTTAATCCGGTTTAACTGGTTAATTTCACTGGCACCAGGATCATAGTCAATTGCTACTACATTACTATTCGGATAAACTCGCTTTAATTCTCGCAGCATCCCTTTGCCAGTTACATGATTCGGCAAACAAGCAAAGGGCTGCATACACACAATATTCTCCACGCCATTTTCAATTAACTCTACCATCTCACCTGTCAAATACCAACCTTCGCCAGTTTGATGACCCAAAGAAATGATCCTTGATGCATTTTCTGCGATTTCATAGATAGATTTTGGCGGTGAAAAGCGTTTACTAGTCTCTAATGCTTGACGCAGTGTTTTACGATACAATTCAATGATTTGAACCGCAGTGCGCGATAGAATTTGTTCAATCTTCGTACCAGATAAATAACGGTATCTAAAATCAAGCCCTAAAGCAGAGTATAAGAAGAAATCCGTCATATCCGGTACCACTGCTTCAGCTCCCTCAGATTCTACGATCTCAACAACATTATTGTTGGCAGTCGGATGGTATTTCACTAAAATCTCGCCTACCAATCCCACTCTGGGCTTGGTTTTTTTTATAATCTCGAAATTATCGAACTCGTTGACAATTTGTTTAATGGTATTTTTAAAAGTTATGATTCCTGGTTTTTCTAATGTCCTCTTACAAATTTCCGACCATTTTTCATAAAGTATATTAGCTGAGCCTTTAATTTTTTCGTATGGTCTGACACGGTACAACAGGCGCATTAGCAAATCCCCATAAATAACTGCCATTAAAGCTCGATGGAGCAGTGGAAGAGTAATTTTAAAGCCTGGGTTATCATCCATCCCCTTAGGATTTAGGGATAAGACAGGGACTTGGGGAAAACCAGCATCCACTAGTGCTTTTTTCAAAAATCCAATGTAGTTTGTAGCTCGACATCCTCCCCCAGTCTGGGTAACCAATACAGACGTATTATCTGGATCATATTTATTTGATTGTAAGGCCTCAATTAACTGCCCCATGACAATAATTGCCGGATAGCAAGCATCATTATTAACATATTTTAATCCAATATCGATAGCTTCCCGATCTGTTGAAGGACATACTACTATGTTATAGCCAGAGAGCCTAAAAGCTTTTTCTAACAAGTCAAAATGTATTGGAGACATTTGTGGCGCTAAAATAGTATGCTGTCGACGCATTTCTTTGGTGAACAGCTTACGTTTCACTATGTTATTTTCAAGCACTGGTTGATAGCCTTTTTCTCTTCTTTCAATGATTGCAGCCTTTAGAGAGCGCAAACGAATACGAGCAGCACCTAGATTATCACCTTCGTCAATTTTTAAACAAGTATAGATTTTACCTTTTGCAGCTAAAAGTTCCTCCACTTGATCAGTGGTAATGGCATCTAATCCACAACCGAAGGAGTTTAATTGTACTAACTCTAAATTGTCAGATTTAGAAACATAAGTGGCTGCATCATATAACCGTGAATGATAAGCCCATTGATCTACTACCCGCAATGGTCTTTCTGCAGAATCTAAATGGGAAATTGAATCTTCGGTTAATACAGCCATACCTAGACTGTTGATTAATTCAGGAATACCATGGTTAATAGCTGGGTCTATATGATAAGGACGGCCAGCTAAAACAATACCAGTTAATCCCTTTTCTTTAATTAACTGTAGCGTAATTTCCCCTTGTTCTTTAATATCTGCTCTAAACTCATCTTGTTCTTGCCAAGCCCTGTTTATCGCCTGCCGAATTTCACTCTTTGATAAACCCAACAACTCACCTAATTCTTCGTGAAGCCGCTTAATTAACCGCCCTTTATGATCGTAGGGCAAGAAGGGATAAAGGAATTTAATATTCTTCTCTCTCAGTATCTCAACATTATTCTTAATTACTTCCGGATAAGAAGTAACTATCGGACAGTTAAAGTGGTTTTCAGCTGATTTTTGCTCCTGTCGTTCATGAGTCAAGCATGGATAAAAGATTACATCAACGCCTTTATCAATTAAGTCTACAATATGGCCATGAACCATTTTTGCCGGATAACAAACAGACTCAGAAGGAATTGTCTCAATCCCCTTTTCATAAACAGCTTTCGAAGACCTCTCTGATAGTACTACAGAAAAACCAAGCTCGGTAAAGAAAGTAAACCAGAAAGGATAATTTTCATACATGTTTAAGACACGTGGAAGACCTATCCTACCGCGAGGAGCTAATTTCTCTGGCAAGGGCTGATATTGAAAAAGCCGTTCATACTTATACTGATAAAGATTAGGTAATTTTTCACTGCGGTCTTCTTCCCCTGCTCCCTTACTGCAGCGATTACCTGAAATATAACGATTGCCTGAACCAAACTGGTTAATAGTTAACATACAATTGTTAGAACAAAGACGACAGCGAGTAATTCTGGTTTTAACTTGCAAGTTATCTATTTCTTTAGCACTCAATAAAGTAGATTGATATCCTTCTTGGTAGCGCTCCCTTGCGATTAAGGCTGCACCAAACGCTCCCATAATGCCAGAAATATCGGGACGAATAACTTCCCGTTCCGCTAAGAGTTCAAAGCTTCTTAATACGGCATCATTATGAAAAGTACCGCCTTGAACAACAATTTTCCCACCAAGCTCACTATTATCACGCAATTTAATAACCTTAAACAAAGCATTTTTTATAACCGAGTAGGATAATCCAGCAGAAATATCACCAACAGTTGCTCCTTCTTTTTGAGATTGTTTTACGCGAGAGTTCATAAACACTGTACAGCGCGACCCAAGATCTACAGGCTTTTCTGCCAATAAAGCCTCTGCAGCAAACTCTTTAATATCGAGACCTAAGGAATGAGCAAAGGTCTCTAAAAATGAACCGCAACCAGAAGAACAAGCCTCATTTAATGAAATACTTTCAATCACACCATCACGAATCCGCAAACTTTTCATATCTTGACCGCCAATATCTAGAACAAAATCTACTCCTGGGCAGAAAAATTCAGCAGCTTTATAGTGGGCAATTGTTTCAATTTCACCAATATCAACTTTTAATCCCGCTTTTAATAAGCCTTCACCATAACCAGTCACTACCGAATTTGCTATACGACCAGTTTTTGGCATTAAGTAATAGAATTCCTTTAAGGCATTAATCGTTGTTTGGAGCGGGCTGCCCTGATTACTACTGTAATAAGTGTACAGCAATTTTCCATCCTCATCGATTACCGCTACTTTCGTTGTTGTAGAACCAGCATCAATGCCAACAAAACAATTACCCTCTAAATCAGCAAGATTGCCTCTTTCTACTGCATAACGGCCATGGCGCTGTCTAAACTCAGCTAACTCTTGTTCATTTTTAAATAACGGTGCTAATCTATCTGTTTCTTGAATAGTACTATTTCTTAATGTAGTTATAGCACTCGCTAGATCAGAAAAAGCAAGTGGTTGAGTATTTTTAGAAGCAATTGCTGCACCCAAAGCAATGTATAACTGTGGATGTTCAGGAACTATAACCTGCTCATCGGTTAGGTTTAAAGTCTCAACAAATCGCTGTCTTAGTTCAGGTAAAAATGATAAGGGGCCACCGAGGAAAGCCACATTACCTCTAATTGGCCGACCACAAGCTAATCCACTAATAGTTTGAATAACTACTGCTTGAAAAACTGAGGCTGCCAAATCTTCTTTAGCAACACCTTCATTAATCAATGGCTGTAAATCTGTTTTGGCAAAAACTCCACAGCGGGCTGCAATCGGATAAATTGTTTTATAATTTTTGGCTAGCTCATTTAAGCCAGCGGCATCTGTTTTTAACAAGGTCGCCATCTGGTCAATAAATGACCCTGTTCCGCCAGCACAAATCCCGTTCATTCGCTGATCAATTCCACCTCTAAAATAGATGATTTTCGCATCTTCGCCACCTAACTCAATAGCCACATCTGTTTCAGGATGAAAGGTTTCAATCGCTTTTGCGCCTGCAATTACTTCCTGAATAAATTCCACACCAAGGTGCTCAGCAATAGCAATACCGCCGGAACCAGTAACCATCACAGTAATCTTAGTGTCCGAAAATTCTTGATAGGCTTCTTGTAATAAATCAGCTACTGCTTCTCGAATTTCCGAGTAGTGTCGCTGATACTTACTGTACAACAACTGGAAGTCTTGATCTATAACAACAATTTTTACAGTTGTTGAACCTACATCAATGCCAATATGAACTAGTCGAGCCATCAAACTAACCTCCATTACTACTGACAAATGCACTAGAGTTTTATGTTAATTTCTAGTTTCGTAAATATTTCCCTTGTATTATTATAACATAAAAAGGAAATTTCAGTTAATACGCTGAATTAAGATAAAAGGAATATCTATTGAGATGGAGGAGTTTAAGATGCAAACTAATCAGAAGCAAGATAAAAAACTTATTATGCTAGGCTTATTGATTGCTTTAGTGTACTGGGTCCTTGATACTATCAATTTACTAAAATTAAATACAGAGCTTGATTATACTCAAGCCCTAGTTACTCCTGGTCTAATACCGATCATTATCCGATTAATTGTGGTTTTATCAGTGTTGGGCTTTTCTATTTATGCTAGCGGTTTGATCGATCGCACTAATAATGAAAAACTAATACTTAACGAACAAATAGAAGCAAAAAGTCATTGCATAGCTACCGCTGGAACCCCAATAGTAGTTCTAAACGATTCCTTGCGAATCATAGAAGTCAACAAAGCAACTGCGCGACTAACAGGATTAAATGCTGAGGATATCTTAATGTCAAGTGGTGTTTCAACCCTCTTTTACAAAAATGATCATGAAGCTATTGAAAAAGCACTTCAATCAAAGCAAAGTGAACCTAGCCTTGGAGTTTTTAAAGTCCGCAATAAGTTAGGCAAGAATTGCTGGGCAAATGTAACGACTGCTGTCGAGTATGACCGTGACAAGGTTGCCAGAATCTACTTGTTACTTAATGACGTAACCAACTTAATGGAACTACGCGCAGCGGTTGCAACTGAGGCAAATGGTAATGACGCTGAAGAAACGCAAACTAACTTAGAACAAATTCAGAAAGAAAAAACCGAACTGGAATTGGAACTAAAAAAACTACAGCAAAGTCATACTGCTTTGCAGGCTGAAGCTGAACGATTAGAAAAAGTACTTAGACTAACAGAAGTAGATTTACAATCAGTAAGAGAAATCAACAAAAAATTAAGACAAGAAAATCAAGACCTAATTAGCAAGCAACAAGAAATTGATGAAGATTTACAGTCCACTCCAGTCCAAGTCTCACAACCAGAAGTAGCAGCTAGCATAGATTTTGACCGCTTTGAAGTGGACATGTTACTTAAAGAATTAGAAGCTAAAAGAGATCAAACTAGCACAATCCTTAATAACATTGAAGATGGTATTGTAATTACTGACTTGTACACTAGAATCACCATGATGAATCCAGCAGCTGAAGATATTCTTGGCGTTCGACTCAGTCAAGTTTTAGAAAGACCTATTCACTTTTTATTACAAGAACCATCTTTAACCGATCAGCTACAAAAAACTCTACATCAGAGTTTACAAAACAACCGTTTTGAATTACGAACTGAATCGTTAAACAATAATCAACCACTTCACCTTGATGTAAAAGCGATTGCTATCAAAAATCGCTATCTGCAAGAAGATGGTGTCTTATTAATCTTTAGAAAACAAAAAGATTAAAAAAGCTCGCCTTTTCCTAGGCGAGCTTTCTTGAGTCTAGTATGTTTCTTTAAATACTTCAAAGTATGCTTTTGGATGTACACAGGCAGGGCATGCTTCTGGAGCAGCATCGCCTTCATGTAAATATCCACAGTTAGAGCATTTCCAAACAATGCTTTCGTTTTTCTTGAATACTAAATCTTTTTCTACGTTATCAGCTAATTTTAGATAACGAGCTTCATGCATTTGCTCAGATACACAAATGTTGCGGAAAGCTGCTGCTACTTCTGGGAATCCTTCTTCTTCAGCAACATCTGCAAAGGATGGATATAAGTCAGTAAATTCTTCCTTTTCACCTGCAGCTGCAGCTTTTAGGTTTTCCAAAGTGCTACCTTGAGCAACCGGATAGCCAGCATTAATCATAATGTTTGTTGGCATTTCTCCATCGAAACCTTGAACTAAGAATTTCCAAAATCTTTTAGCATGCTCTCTTTCATGATCTGCTGTTTCTAAGAAAATATTGCGAATTTGCTTGTACCCTTCTTTATCGGCAACAGAAGCATAGATCATGTAGCGATTGCTTGCTTGAGATTCGCCAGCAAATGCTTTCAGTAAATTTTCAGCTGTTCTTGTTCCTTTTAAACTTTTCATTGACATCCTCCTCATAAAATGTTTAATATATTAGCTTAATGCTAGCTTAGCAGCTAAAGCTGCCAAAACCAGCACTGCCAGTCTTACTACTTAGCCCTTTTCTCCCATGATTGATTGTTCTACATTTATTTCCAGCGTCCTGCTATGAGGTTAAGCTTTTTAATGCAGCTAACGCTTTTTCATAATCAGGGTGTTTACCAACTTCTGGTAAATATTCATGATAAACAACTGTATTATCTTGATCTAATACAAAAATCGCCCTACTTAGCAAGCGTAAATCTTCGATTAAAACACCATAAGCTTTGCCAAAATTAACATCAAAATGATCGGATAAGGTAATCACATTATCCAAACCAGATGCCCCGCACCACCGCTTCTGGGCGAAGGGTAAATCAACACTAACGGTAATTACTACTGCATTGGGATAACTCACTATTTCTTGATTAAAACGTCGTGTCTGTTGATCACAGATCCCTGTATCCAAAGAAGGTACCACACTAATTAACTTAACTTGGTTACCAAAGTCCTGTAAGCTAACTTTATTTAAATCATTATCGATTAACGTAAAGTCAGGCGCTTTGGTATTTAGTTCCAATTCATTTCCGTATAATTTTACTTCCTTACCATGCATTAAAACCGTTCTATTAGGCATTTATTCGCCTCCTTATCAATGCCGCTAATAGTTATCATTCTCTATTTGTTTTTCTTTTCCTGCTTTTTCCAAGTTTTTTCTTTTACACATTAGAGCGTGGTATACGTAAAATCAATTAAAACCCTATAAAAAGGCGGTTTTATGGTATAATTGAAATAAATCACCTATTATTTCACTTTGAAGTTATTACCTAAAAGGCGTATAGTGAAAGTATGTCGAACTAGAAGTTTACAAGTATTTGTCTAACTTTTTACTTAGCAAAGTGACTTTTTTATTGAATTTTTTTGTTTTAGGAGGATTTACATGCATAAAAATCGCTTAAGCTTTTTTATCCTTTTATTTGGCTTTTGGTTAGTTCTGACCCAAGCTTTTAATGCTCAGCATTTATTAACTGGATTAATTATTTCTGTATTTTTAGCCTGGTTTTGGGGTGAATCTGTCCAGTTACTGCCAGAAAATTTACCCCATCCCAAACTGTATCTTAAATTTTTAGTTTATCTCTTTGCATTGTTAGGAGAAATCATTAGCTCTAATATTCAAGTAGCTAAAATTTTATTGGCTGGGAAAACAAAGATCAATCCCAAATTTGTAGTATTTCAGCCAAATCTTGCGACTAGATGGGGTAGAATTTTATTAGCTAATTCAATCACAATTACTCCTGGAACCGTTACCATCGACGTGAATCCCGATACTGACCAATTTGTGGTTCACGCGATCAGCCAAGACCTAGCCGATAGTGTACATAATAGTAAACTAATCAAAATGATTCAAGAACTTGAAACATACAGGGGGAACAAATAATGATCGCTTTAAGATTCTTGCTGGTTGGAATTCTAGTTTTAATGATGTTAGAAGTCACTCGTTTAATTCGCGGGCCTTATGCTGCTGACCGGATTGTGGTAGTGAATTCACTAACAACTAAAATTTGTACCATAATCTTATTACTAGCGTTTTTACAAAACAATTTTTCCTTTATTGATGTAGTTATCGTTTTTACCTTATGTGGACTTGTGGGCACAATCGCCACACTCAGATTCCTGCTACCTGTTAATCATGAAAAAGCTGTCGCGAAGTTAGCTGATATTTATGCTCAGACCACACCGAAAGACTAATTAAATTTTAAGGAAGTGAAATTGATGATTATAAATGTCGTAGTTTTTATTCTGTTTTTGGTAGCATTTATCTTCTTTAGTATAGGTTCTTTTAATCTAATTAGAATGCCTGATCCGTATAATAAATTACACGCAGCTGCTCTGGGAGATACTCTTGGCTTTGGTTTAACCTTGCTAGGACTAATTTTGCTAGCCTCTGATCATTTATTACGAATTAAATTGCTGGCAATTGGTGCTATCTTTTGGACAATTAACCCTACTATGAGTCACATCATTGCCAAAGTGGCCTTGCTCCACGGTAATCGGCCATATTTTAAACCAAAGGCTAAAGGGAGGTAATCTGATGAGTTTTGCTGGACCAGATATTATTAACATTATACTGATTTGTTTCTTAATCACTATTGCTATTGCCATTAACTTTATGAAAGATTTACTTTATGTAGTAATTGTATTCGGAGTTTATGGTTTAATTATGGTTCTAATTTGGCTGCGAATGAATGCGCCAGATTTGGCAATCACCGAGGCAGCGGCAGGAGTGGCTACCACCACGTTAATGATCGCCTTAATTATGCGAACAACTAGAAAGGTGAAGTAAAATGGCTAAACGATTAGTACCTATTTTAGCGATGATTTTAGTTATTATGGCGTTATATGTCTTTATGTTAGCGGTTGCAGAATTGCCACCTTATGGAAATGTTGACAATCCTGCCCATAACTATGTTTATGAACACTATGTAAACAACGCCTTAGAAGAAACTGGTGTATTAAATATTGTAACAGCAATCATCCTCGACTACCGTTCTTATGACACGTTAATTGAGGCCACTGTTTTGTTTACATCTATTATGGCTGTCTTGATTACGCTAAAGAAAGGTGAACAGCACTAGAAAGGGGCTTAGCATATGTTAGATTTCATATTGAAAAAAGTTGTTCTAATCCTTTTACCATTTATACAGATGTTTGGCATTTATGTCATCTTCCATGGTCACCTAAGTCCCGGCGGCAGCTTTGCAGGAGGAATCATTGTAGCTGTAGGTTTTATTTGTTACAGTTTAGTTTTTGGTGCCGAAAAAGGTCAAGAAAAGATCCCGCATAAGATTACAAACTTAATTGAAAGCTTCGGAACCCTTTGGTATGGATTAATGGGTTTAGTTGGAGTATTGCGAGGCGCTGGCTTTCTCTTAAATAAAGGTGCAGTAGCTGTTGGCCAACCAGGAAACTTATTTTCTGGCGGATTAATCTTTTTGATTACTTTTGGAGTCGGGTTAAAAGTAGCCAGTACCATGGTCACGCTATTTTTTACTCTAACAGAGGAGGAATAATCAGTGGAGTTAACTATCGGAGCCAAACTATTAAACAATTATCCATTTCTTGGTTCTTTAATCATTTTTGGAATTGGTTGTTACACAGTGCTATCTAATTCAAATTTACTTAAGAAACTGCTCGGTATTAACATTATGGAAAGTTCAATTTTCCTATTTTACGTGGCGACAGGAAACATCCGGGGAGGAGTACCTCCGATAGTAGATCTTGCTCAGCCTGAAGCTCTTTACATCAATCCTTTACCAACCGGGCTCATGTTAACTGGTATAGTTGTTAGTATTAGTGTAACTGGATTTGCTTTAGCATTAATTATCAAACTTTACCGTTTTTATGGAACTATGGATGCTAATGAAATATTTGAAATTAGAAATGAGGGCAAAAACAATGGTAGCTCTAGTTAAAGAAAACGCGCCGATCTTAATTGTTATCGCTTCATTATTTAGTGCCTACCTACTACCTGTCTTTATGCAATATCGGCGTTATGGTATTGTTGGATTTTTAGCTTTAGCAACACAATTTTTCGTCCTATTTGGCGGTATATTTTTAGCAACACAAGTTCTAGCTAAAGGCAGCTTTAGATATATTTTAGCTGGCTGGGAAGCTCCCTGGGGATTAGAAATTACGATTGATCCTTTAAGTACACTATTTTTAATAATGATTGGTTTAATAAACTTATTGATTCTAGTTTATGCTCTACCTTCTTTAGCAGATGAGTTAGGTAATAAGGTAAGAGCAACTTGGTTTTTAACTTTATTTATGTTATTAACAGCAGCATTATGTGGTATGGCTTTATGTCACGACTTATTCAATCTCTATGTATTTATTGAAGTTGCTACCATTAGTGGTTGTGCAATCGTCGGTGCGAAAGGCGATGCTCGGTCCACTGAAGCTACTTTCAAATATCTAATCTTGGCTACTTTAGGCTCATGTTTCGTTCTGGGTGGTATTGGTTTTCTGTACAACTTAACTGGAAACTTAAATATGCTCTTTGTCAATCACGAACTCGCTCAGACCTGGAGCAATTATCAGTATGCTCTTTGGGTTAGTCTATCCTTTTTCATTGTCGGCTTCGGTATTAAATCGGCAGTCTTTCCTTTACATGTCTGGTTACCTGATGCTCACTCATCTGCCATTACACCAGCAAGTGCTGTTTTATCAGCTATATCAGTAAAAGGATATGTTTTAGGACTAGTAAAAGTATTCTATATTGCAGTTGGGCCGTTAATTGTTGCCAGCTTAAACATATCTGATATTCTATTACTGCTAGGAATGGGATCGATCATCGCTGGTTCAATCTTTGCCATCGCCCAAACAGAGCTTAAACGCAGATTTGCTTTTTCAACTATTGCTCAAATAGGATACATATTTTTAGGCCTGGGCTTAAACAATCAAGCAGGATTGACTGGTGCTTTTTTCCATATTTTTAGTCATGCCTTGATTAAAACGGCGCTCTTTTTAATAGCAGGCTTTATCTTAATAAAAACCGGTAAAAGTCAAATTAAGGATTTAACTGGAATTGGAAAACAAATGCCATTAACTATGGGAGCCTTTACAGTGGTTTCCTTAGGAATGACAGGCATACCGTTATTTTCGGGTTTTATTGGAAAATGGAATCTATTATTAGGTAGCTTAGAAGCTGGTAACTGGTTAGCGATTTTAGTACTTTTAGCTGGAAGTATTTTGGCGGCAATTTATTTGTTCCCAATTATTAAACAGGCATACTTTACTACTAATCAAGACTATGCCGAACTCAAAGAAAACACTATCATGATAGTACCTATTTTAATACTAGCTGGAACTGTCCTGCTTTTAGGCATTTTCCCTAGACCAGTACTAACGCTTGCCTCTCAAGCAGCTTCTATGCTGTTAGGACAATAAGCAGTAATCAAGCTAAACGGGGGGGTTATATTATGTCAACTTTTAATGTGCTTTTACCAATTCTTACAGGAACAATCGGTGGAACGCTGATCGCTAACTTGCGAAAAATTAGTAAAAACAGAAGAAATACCCTTGTACTAGTTACCAGCGTACTAACAGCCTTGTTTACTTGGCGACTGCTGCCAAATGTCCTCGGCTATAAATCAGTGTTAGTTGGTATTGATGAAGGTCTCAGGCCTGACCCGTTAGGCATGGTCTTTGCCCTGCTATCCTCTACTTTATGGGTATTTGCAACTATCTATTCTTTTGGTTACATGGCTGATAAACCGCGGCAACGAAGTTATTTTGCCTACTTTTTAATCTCTGCTGGAGTCACTCTTGGCATTGCTTTAGCAGGGAATCTATTAGTACTTTATATTTGCTATGAATTACTAACATTTACTACCTATCCATTGGTAATTTACAATCGAGATCAAGAAGCAATTAAAGCTGGGAACCGCTATATTATCTATAGTCTAATTGGTGCAGCCTTCATCTTAGCTGGTCTAGTAGCAGTCTGGATTTGGACTGAAGGAAACTTAACCTTTGGTAATGCTCCTCTACTTGCTAATCTTGAAGCCAAACCAGGCATGGGTTGGATTTTCTTATTATTTTTAATTGGCTTTGGGGTAAAAGCAGCAGTCATGCCATTACACGGCTGGCTGCCTCAAGCAATGGTAGCACCAACACCAATTAGTGCACTACTCCATGCTGTAGCAGTTGTAAATGCTGGCGTATTCGGGCTCTTAAGAGTAATCTATTCAGTTTATGGGCATAGCCTATTGAGCGAGTTAAAAGTCGGTCCCATTGCCTTAGTTATCGTATCCATAACAATTATAGTAGGCTCCTTAATCGCGATGAAACAAGATGTCTTGAAGAAACGACTAGCTTATTCTACAATTAGTCAATTATCTTATATTTTATTAGGCGCTTTTACCTTACATCCAATCGGTTTAATCGGTGCTTTATTTCAAATGATCAATCATGGAATCCTGAAAATTACTCTGTTCTTTTCTGTTGGGCTAATTACAGAAAAAACTGGAAAAGTAAAAGTTAGTGACGTGAAAGGTTTAGGGCCTAGTCTTCCGCTTGTCTTTATTGCTTTTGGTATAGTTAGCTTAGGTATGGTTGGCATGCTACCACTGAATGGTTTTTGGAGTAAATACTACTTAATGCAAGGAAGTACTGTTAGTGGTTACTGGCCCTTAGTCATCGTATTATTGATTAGCGGACTATTAAACGCATTTTACTATCTGCCTATTGTAGTGTCTGCATTTACCAAAAACACAACTAATCATCTACAACCTATCAAACTAGGTACCAATGGGTTCTTAATGCTAGTTCCAACTATTCTGCTGGTGATGACAGCCTTAGCTTTAGGAATCTGGCCACAGCTCTGTATGCCTTTAGTAAATTCTGTAATCGATTATTTCTTTTAGTCATTAGGAGGCCGAGAAAAATGACATTTTCATCAATTGCTTGCGTAGGCATTCCATTTATTGGTGCCGGTTTGCTAAGACGGACAAAATCTAGAAATGCAACTGCACTGCTTACATGGTTAACCACTACTATCGTATTTGGTCTCAGTGTATACTTTTTTGTTCAAACTCGAGCCAGCTATCCATTATCCGATATGACAGCTGCTATTTTTAGCTTAATTAGTGCTTTTACCTGGTGGCTGGTAAGTTTTTATTTACCTGAATATATGAAAGCTGAAGAAAGAAGTCGTAGCTTTTTCATATTCTTCTTATTAACTTTGGGTGCTGTTCAAGGGATTTTTCTAGCAAATAACTGGATTGTTCTCTTAGCTTTTTTTGAAATAATGACTGTTACCTCATTCTTTTGGGTAATTCATAATCAAAACCAAGAAGCCATCACCGCTGGATATTTCTATTTATTTCTTGGGATTGCTGCAGGCTTATTCATAGCAATAGGACTAGTGTTCATCAATTCCTTAGGTTTACCCTTAGAGATAGGAGTTAACCTAGTGTCGCTATCAAACAGCACCTTGTTATCATGGGCAATCGCTTGTCTACTAATTGGTTTTGGCATTAAAGCAGGTATGGTACCCTTACATATCTGGCTGCCAAAAGCTCATACTGTAGCTCCCACTCCAGGTAGCGCTTTACTGTCAGGAATTATCATTAAGTGTGGAGTTTATGGGATGATTAGAACTGCTCAAACTATTAACCTAACTAATCCAATGGCCAGTTTCCCTACCAATACAGGATTAATAGTCATTATTTTAGGAATCCTTACTATGCTTTTAGGAGTTAGTTTAGCTCTCTTGCAAAGTAATGCTAAACGCCTATTAGCCTATCACAGCGTCAGTCAAGTAGGTTATATTATCATAGGTATCGGTACAGCAATTTATTTAGGGAATGAAGGTAGCTATGGCTTGGCAGGGGCTATTTATCACACAATTAACCACGCTTTCTTCAAAGCTGCACTCTTCCTAGGTACAGGTATTATTTATCTACGGACAGGTCAACAAAATCTATATAAAATGGGCGGTCTTTGGCGTAAATTCCCAATTACAGCCTTACTAATGTTAATTGCTGTTTTTGGCATTACTGGTACGCCTGGTTTCAATGGATATGTAAGTAAAAGTCTTTTACATCATGGGATAATTGAGGCAGCAGCAGTTGGCGGAGGACTCTTACCTTGGATTGAAAGACTATTTAATCTTGTAGGAGTTGGAACTACAGCATCATTTGCCAAATTATATTACTTAGCTTTCTTAAGAAAAGCTGATCCAGAATTAGAAATTAATGGCAAAGAAAATGGACTATTAATCTTTCCCCTACTTATTTTCGCCTTAGTGATTACATTCATTGGCATCAAACCTGAACTATTCTTAAATAAGGCCATTATTCTTGCTTTACCAGAGTTAGGGGTATCAAGTATTAATAACTTGCTAGCGACAAACTTTTGGGTAGGCAGAGAAATATTTAATATGATCATTACTTTACTGGCTGGAATCAGCTTCTGTGCCATTGGCTTTAGATTCCATTTATTCCACTATCAGTCGCCTGCTTGGTTAAGTATTGAATATTTAGGACGAAATTTTATTAAAGGTCTTAGTTATCTGGGAAGCTTAATCGAAAGAAAATATGAGCAAGCCATGGCTAATCTTTCAGCCCAGGCTAAAACCTGTTATACCTGGATCCTAAACTTTAGTAGCCGTCTAGATACCAGCGGCTGGGGAGCATCTGGTCAAATTAGTTTTTCAAACATTAACTTTGATGTCTACTTGATCTTGATTGCTTTCGCGATATTATTGATATATATACTGCTTTAAGTTCTTAGGCTATTGGACTTCCAATGGCCTAAGTTTTTCTAAAAACCACACAAATATTTTTTTATACTTAGTAATTACACGACCATGAAAGAACATCCAGCAAATTCCTTTTTAGATCATCTTCATAAGCAGAGCCTAGTTCCTTTTTAAGAACATTTTTTAATCCTTCTCGATTGTATAAATCTTCCTCTCCTTCGTCTGCTGCTTTTGCTTTTTGCAGTATATTCAGAGTTGGGGTAATAAAAAAAGATTCTTATCACAAGAAAATGATTCCTATAAGTTTATAGAAATTTGAGATAACTTTTAGTTTCGATGAAAAAGTGGTAGGAAATTCCTACCACTTACTTAATTCATCACCATATTGCTCTAACACTGTGTAAGCATTACCAATGTTAAATTCTTGCCGCTCCATATCAGGTCCAATATAGAAACTTGGATGTGGCGGCTGGTTATAAGCTACGTTTTGCCAAGCAATAGCAACTCGATACATTCGGTCGTGCATTAAGGTATATAGCCTATGTTCAGTCGGATAAGTTGTTGAATATATTCTTAATTCACTGCTGTCAACAGCTCTAAAAACTACTTCTTCACGCCAATCACCAAATAAATCCGCCTGTAAGCATGGATTACCTTTCGTATCATTATTTGATGAAGTTCCCTCGAAAGTAGCAATATTAACCGTTCGTTGGTTTTCCCAGTCCCATTTGTCAATTTTACCTACATTCCCACGACTACGATCATGATCAAGCAATTCTCTCAATAAATCTCCTGTCCACCAAATAGCATGATTAATTGATGAAGGAGCTGTATTACTAATGACCTCGCCTTTGGCGTTAAACAACGGTGTCCGGGAAGCCCAAACTTCATTTCCAGGATGGTTTGGATCAACATTAGCAGACAAACCCCGACCCACATCATAATCGGTGGCAATTCCCCAAATTACCTCGCCAGTTCTAGCATCACGTAAGTTAACACCTGCTGGGTTCGGATAATTCTCATGCACACCAAAAACCTCTAAACCAGGTCGCTCAGGATCGAAATCACCCACATGCAAAGCATCGCCATGACCCAAACCAGTGTTATATAAAGGAGTTCCATCGTGGTTTATAGTCATCGCACCATAGATTATTTCATCCCGTCCATCATTATTTACATCAGCAATTGATAATTGGTGATTGCCTTGACCAGCATATGCTTGATATCCTGGATGAGCACTATCAAAGGTCCATAAATGTTCTAATTTACCATCACGCCAATTGTAGGCGACTATTACTGTTCTAGTATAATAACCACGAGCCATAATCACACTTGGTCTAACACCATCTAAATAAGCTATTCCCGCTAAGAAACGATCAACACGATTACCATAATTATCGCCCCAAGCAGAAACATTACCTCTTGGCGGTTCATAGTCAATTGTAGCTAGGGCTGCTCCAGTTAAACCATCAAAAACAGTTAAATATTCTGGTCCAGATAAAATATAGCCGCTGCTATTCCTGTGATCTGCACTAGGATCACCGATTACATTACCTAACCCATCGACGGTTCCATCTGCTGTTTTCATTACAAGCTCAGCTCGCCCATCACCATCTAAATCATAAACCATAAATTGAGTATAATGGGCACCAGCTCGAATATTACGCCCTAGATCTATGCGCCACATAAAGGTACCATCTAATTTATAGGCGTCGATATATACATTACCTGTATATCCACTTTGCGAGTTATCTTTAGAATTTGACGGATCCCATTTTAAAATGATCTCGTATTCTCCATCACCATCTAAATCAGCAGCACTAGCATCATTTGCCCGATAATTATAAGCAACCCCATCTGGCGTTATTCCACCTTCAGGTTTCTGTAAAGGAATAGCCAGATAATCTTTTTCCCAAACAGTAACTTCTTTAGAACTAGAAACTTCTTGGTCAGCAATTACTGCTTTAACTTGATACTTCGAATTTAAAGTACCAAGTGGATCTTGATAATTAGTACTACTGGTTATTGGCTGATCATTTATTTTTTGTCCATCACGATAAACATTAAAAGCTAAATCATAAGGCTCTGTACCCAACAATCGCCAGCTTAAATAGACACCTTCAGCTGCTTTAATGGCTACTAAACCTCGTTCTAAATGATATTCCATTTCGGGTACCACTAGATCTAAGGCTGCAAAGGCTAATTGACGCCATTCTTTACTGTTCTGAGTATTAGTAATTACATCAATTAACGCCTTAGCATTTTTCAGTTCGCCTAAAACCATTTGACCTAATAGCTCTGGCACAACATTTTTATCTAATTGTCCACTCATGAATCCAGCAAAAACCAGTTCCACAATTTGCTCACTAGTAAAACCAAGTTTTACCAGCGTCCTAACCGCTTCCTTTTGAACTGCAATGTGAGAATCATATACCAAGGGACTAACTTCAGCAAAATACGCGGCTTCTTGATGAGCTATTTCCCCAAGGCGTTCAAGAGCAATTGCCCTTATTATTGGATCACTAGCTGACAAGGATTTGATAAAAACATTAGCAAAATCCTCACTTTCCCATCCTGCAGCACTCAGCAAGTCTGCTGCTATTATTCGCAGGTTTAAATTGTTGGCTACCAAATAAGGTTCAACTAATTCGATAACCTTAACTTGATCGCTTTGAGCCACAATCTCCTCTAGCGACGTGCGAGCGTGGGAACGTACCCGATCCTCTGAATCAGTTAAAGCATTCAATAAAATTGGAATTCCTTCGGCTGATCCGATTCGGCGTAAAACTGTAATCGCCTTATAACGATTATCCCAAGCAGAATTCTCCAGCACTACTTTTCCCACTGCTGGAATGACTTCTTCTCCTAATTCGACTAAGGCATTGCTAGCTAAAGTAGAGATTCGAAAATTACTACTTATTAAATCTTCAATTAACTGCTCTAATTCAGCTTGATCAGTACTTACCCCAACTGCCACTCCATCAAATAGCAAGAGAACTACCGCTGCCAACAAAAGTATTAACACTTTGTGGTTACTACTCATGGTTTTTACTCCCTTATCGGTTAATTTTAAAGGCCTAATTCTGACCGATACCTATCCAAGACAACCTTAATTTGTCCATAATTAAATGTTTGCGGCTCCATTTCCGGTCCAATATAAAAACTAGGATGCGGCGGCTGGTTATAAGCCACATTTTGCCAAGCCACTGCTAATCGATACATTCGATCATGCATTAAGGTATATAACTTATGCTCTGTTAAATCAGTAGTAGTATAAATCCGCAACTCCCGGCTGTTAGCTGCTCTAAAGATTACTTCTTCACGCCAATCACCAAAGAGATCGGCTGTTAAAGCGGGTGTTGCTTTAGTGCCATTATTGGAAGCTGAGCCATCAGCGTATAATAATTGAACTATAGATTTTCTTTCCCAATCCCATTTGGTAATTGAGATATTGTCTAGTAATTCGCGTAATAAATCTCCGTCCCACCAAATCGCAAAGTTAATTGACGGACGGGTTCCAGTAACAGTCTCACCATAAATATTCATCACTGGATAACCACCAGAAGCCCACATTTGATTTCCTGGATGGGTAGGATCAATTTTAGCAGTTAATCCACGCCCAATATCCTCAGTAGTAGGAATACCCCAAATAATCTCACCTGTTCGAGCGTCTCTAAAGTTGATACCTGCAGGATTTGGTCGATTTTCATGAACAGCAAATACTTCCAGTCCAGGCCGTTCTGGATCAAAATCACCTACGTGCAAAGCATCACCATGACCCAAACCGGTATTATAAAGTGGAGAACCATCATCATCAATAGTCATGGCTCCGAAAATAATCTCGTCTTTGCCGTCACCATCAACATCGCCAATAGATAGTTGATGGTTACCCTGTCCCTCATAACTTCTCAAGCCAGGATTATTAGTATCAAAAGTCCAAAGCTTGGTTAACTTACCACCACGCCAGTTATAAGCAACAACTACCGTTCGAGTATAATAACCACGTGCCATAATTACACTTGGCTGGACACCGTCTAAGTAGGCAATACCTGCTAAAAACCGATCCACTCGATTACCATAGCTATCGCCCCAGCTAGAAACAGAACCACGGGGCGGTTCATAGTCAATAGTAGCTAGGGCTGCACCGGTCCTTCCATCAAAAACCGTTAAATATTCTGGTCCGCTAAGAATATACCCGCTACTATTTCGGTAATCCGCATTTGGATTACCAATTACTTTGCCAGTACCATCTACAGTGCCATCAGCCGTTTTCATTACAATCTCTGCCCGACCATCACCATCTAAGTCATAAACCATAAATTGGGTATAATGAGCTCCTGCACGGATATTACGTCCTAAATCAATTCGCCACATTAATGTACCATCCAACTTATAAGCGTCAATGTAAACATTACCGGTATAACCTCTTTGGGAGTTATCTTTTGAGTTAGTCGGATCCCATTTTAAAACTATTTCGTACTTACCATCACCATCTAAGTCAGCTACACTAGCATCATTAGCTGTATAACTATAACTAACGCCATCAGGAGTTACACCACCTACTGGCACTTGTAAAGGAACAGCATGATAATTACGCTCCCAAACGGAAACAGTCTCTGATGGTTCTAATTCAACACCATTTAATATAGGACGTACATAATAATTTGAATCTAGTTTACCATCTGGATCTAAAAAATTCGTGCTTGTTTTAATGGGCTCAGCATTAACCTTTATTCCATCTCTATATAAATTAAAAGCCAAATCTTTTGGATCAGTACCAAGTAAACGCCAGCCTACATAAACGCCATCATTAGTATTAACAGCTACCAAACCCCGATCGATCTGATATTCTAATTGTGAAACCAACGGTTCCAAAGCTTCAAAGGCTGCAGCCCTCATGTAATGCGGCTTTGTTGAATCTTCAACCAAGTTAATCAATTCAATAACAGCTGCTTGCTGGGTGATCCCTAAATGACCAAGCACTTGGATCCCATGAAGCTGCTGTGCTTGTTGATCACTCGCTAGCAAGGCTAGTGCTGGCTTAATCATTTGCTCACCTGATAAACGCAGCTCTCTTAATAACCATATAGCCTCTTGACGTTCATCCCAATCCTCAGATAATAACATATCTTCCATTAACTCAAGTGCTACTTCAATATGTTCACCGCCAATTTTGGAAATTGCTTTTAAAATAACTATAGTAAAATCCATATTATCTGGATCAATCAATTTCGAAAGCTCAGGCACAACTACTCTTGCTTCTGCTCCTAATCGTCCTAGACTTTCGATAGCATATAATTGGCGCTCTCCTGTTTCGATTTGCACCAGTTCAAACAATAATCCTGCTGTTTCTTCACCTGAAACATCCATAGCTAATAATAATTCTACAGCCATGTCCCGTGCTAACTGTTTAGGATTAACTAAGTGACGAGCTACTAAAGGCTTTGCTATAGCACGAGCAGCTGAATCAAATCCACGAAATGCTGAAATAAGAGCATTACGAACCGCTTCATCTTGATCATCAATCATTGAAAGCATAGCTACGATAGCATTTTCTGTAGCAATTTGACCTAAAGGATAAATTACTTTCATTTTTTCATGAGCACCTCTAGCCCGGGATAAAACAATCCGCAAATAAGGAACTGCAGGTTCCCCTATTTCAGCCAATTTTTTTTGTGCTTGTAAAGAAACCCCATAGTTGGCTGACTGAAGTTCGGTAATCAATTGACTAATCTCCTCTTGGGCAACGGACTCGCTGGCTAATGTACCACTTGCGAACATTAATCCTAACAAGCCAACTAGCATACATACAAAGGTTATTTTTGCGTAATTCACTTTAAAGCCTCCTATAAATCTAACTCTGGAGCATATTTAGTCACAACATTGTGGATCAAACCAATATTAAAGGTTTGCGGGTTCATATCCTCACCTACATAAAAGCTAGGATGAGGGGGCTGATTATAAGCCACATTTTGCCAAGCAATAGCCACTCGATACATCCGATCATGCATCAAAGTATATAAACGATGTTCCGTTAAATCTGTCGTTGTATAAATTCTTAATTCTCGATTATCTAAAGAACGCCAAACGACTTCTTCACGCCAATCACCAAAGAGATCTGCTTGTAAAACTGGAGTAGCTTTAGAGCCATTGTTAGATGCTACACCCCTTGGCGATAATAAAGTTACTATCCGTTGATTTTCCCAATCCCATTTGGTAATAGTAGTACCATCCAAAAGTTCGCGTTGTAAATCCTTATCCCACCAAATTACAAAGTTCATAGCTGGGACATGGATATCAGTTTCCTGGCCGTCAATGGTCATCACTTTGCTGCGACTAGCCCAAAACTGATAACCAGGATAATTAGGATCTAGTTTACCAGCTGCACCCCGACCAACATCATAATTAGTCGGTACACCCCAAAGAATCTCGCCAGTGCGGGCATCACGCAGATTATATCCAGCTTGATGTGGATAAGACTCATGGACAGCGTAAACTTCTAGTCCAGGCCGTTCTGGATGAAAATCACCTACATGTAAGGCATCACCATGACCAAGTCGAGTGTTATATAGAGGTTTCCCATCACTGCCAATAGTCATTGATCCGTAAACGATATCATCTTTGCCATCAGCGTCCACATCGGCAATAGATAACTGATGGTTACCTTGACCCATGTAAGCAGCCATCCCTGGCTGATTAGTATCAAACTTCCATACTTGCTTTAATTGATTATCTTCCCAGTTATAAGCAACTAGTACTGTACGGGTGTAATATCCCCGCGCCATAATCACACTAGGCCTAACTCCATCTAAATAAGCAATACCAGCTAAAAACCGATCAACTCGATTACCATAGCTATCACCCCAAGCGGCTACATTTCCCCGTGGTGGATCATAATCAATGGTTGCTAGTGCTTTTCCAGTTAAACCGTGAAAAACTGTAAGGTATTCTGGTCCAGATAAAACATAACCATTGTTATTACGATAATCTGCATTAGGGTCACCAATAACATTGCCTTCACCATCAATAGTTCCATCTGCAGTTTTCATAACTATTTCTGCCTGACCGTCACCATCTAAGTCATAAACCATAAACTGCGTATAATGAGCCCCAGCACGGATATTAGGTCCTAAATCGATCCGCCACATAAAAGTACCATCAAATTTATAAGCATCAATATATACATTGCCTGTATATCCACCATGAGCATTATCTTTTGCATTTGATGGCTCCCATTTTAAAACGATTTCATAACGACCATCACCATCTAAATCTGCTACACTGCCATCATTAGCCTGATAATTGTAACGCTCTCCAACAGGAGTTACTCCTCCCTCAGGAACTTGCAGTGGAATTGCCAAATATTCTTGTTGCCAAACAGCAACAGTCTCTGATGGTTCTAATTCAGTTTGATTAAGCACCGGTCTTACATAATACCTAGAATCTAAAGTGCCTTCCGTGTCCAGATAATTTGTGCTAGAAACGATTGGTGGTGGATTAACTAATTGTCCGTCCCGATAAACATTAAAACCAAGATCAGCTGGTTCTGTACCTAACAAACGCCAACTTAAAAAGATGCCCTCTTCAGTCGGAACAGCTACTAATCCACGTTCTAAATGCCACTCTAACTGAGAAGTTAAACCTTTTAGAGCTTGATAAGCAATTACACGTAATGAATTTGGATAACCTTCGTTTTCTACCAAATCAAATAAAGCATAAACCGCATCTGGCTGTGTAATGGCTAATTGCCCCAATAGGTCTACAGCAAATTCTTGTTCACTAATAGTACCGCGCTCAATCAATTCTAAAACTGGAGTAATCATTTCTGTACCGGTTAATCCTAGTCGGCGCATCCCCCAAATTGCTTCTTGACGGGTCTCCCAGTCCGGTGAAAATAATAGTGCAAAAAGTATATCCTTAACCCTAGCTGTATCAGGCTTAGCAACACTAGTGATTACTTCCAATAAAAAAAACTTCTGTTCATCAGCAACTTCATTATAGAAGGTTAATAGGTTCGGAACTAATATTTCTGCTTTGATTCCTAATAGTTTAATCTCATTTAAGGCAATCTTTTCCTTGCCAAAACCTTTATTTTTATGAGCTTGCTCCAGTAGTCCTTTAGCTATTTCAATATCATCTACACCAATACGTCTTAAAAGGTCTAGGGCTGTCTTCCGTACTGTAAAATCACTGTCTACAGCAAATTCGATCAATCCAGATTTTGCATATTCCTTGCCTTGCTGATCCAACTTTTCCACTGCTGAAACCATTGTGTCTCGCACAATTTGTTCCCGATCCCTAATAGCAGTTAATAAGACTTTAATGGAATCTTCCGAACCAATCCGACCTAAAACATTTACAGCCTTCACTCGATTCCATTGATTGTATGATCTGCTTAAGATGTTCTCCAAACCAGGAACACTCTGGTCTCCTAAAGCCACTAGTTCATTTTGTGCCAGTAAAGAAGTTCCAAAATGCTCTGATTCCAATTGCTTAAAAAGCTGTTCCAGGTCTGCTTGGGAAACCTGTTGGTCATTAGCCCAACCTACACTAACCAATAATAACAGTAATACTAAAGAAAATAGGGAGACTTTACCTAAAATTTGTGTCATTTAGTATATCTCCTTTCTTTATGACACTGATTTATTATTCACTTGTCAAAAAGAGTTCTTTCATCATGTTTTCAAATCTATCCTTATCAATTGGCGGACTATAATAATAACCTTGAACTTCTTCTATTTTGACGGTTTCCACATATCTTGCTTGTTCCGAGGTCTCTACCCCTTCAGCGATAATATTTAAACGCAGTAAATGAGCCATATTTAAAATGGACTCAACGATCACCTGATCCTTATTGTCGTGTAAAACATTATGTATAAAACCTTTATCAATTTTAATCGTATCAAATCCCATCACACGCAAATGATGGATTGATGAAAAACCTGTACCAAAATCATCAATCGCAAAGCGAACTCCATGCTCACGTAATAACTCAATCTGAGATTTAACAGTTTGTAAATTAGCAGTTTGACTCTCCGTTATTTCTAATTCTAAATATACAGGGTCTAGTCCTGTTTCCTCTAATATTGAAAAAACCATGGGTGCAAAATTTGACTCTAACAACTGAATGACAGAAACATTTACCGCTAGTCGTTCTAAAGGTAAACCTGCTTCCAACCAACTGTAAAAATCTTGGCAAGCTTTCCGTAAAACCCATTCGCCCAATTGATGAATAAAACCATTTTCTTCAGCCAATGGAATAAAATCTCCAGGCGGAATTAAGCCCAGTTCAGGATGTTGCCACCTAACGAGAGCTTCAGCACCACTAATCATACCAGTGAATATATTTATCTGCGGCTGATAATAAAGAATAAACTGATTTTCTACCAAAGCCACACTAAAATCATTAGTTAACCTAACTTTGCGGTTTATTTCCTCACTCATTTTCCGATCATAAAATCGATAACTATTTTTTCCGTTCTTTTTCACCCAATTCATAGCTACAGTAGCATTTTTCAAAAGCTCATAGCGATCAACTGCATCTACCGGGAATAAACTGATACCTAGGCTTACTCCCACTTGAGCAATCCGCCCCTTAAAAGAAATTGGTTGGGCAACTGCTTCACAGATGGTTTGAGCAACATTTGTTGCTTGCTCCTGATCAGTATCATATAATACTACAGCAAACTCATCTGAACCTAACCAAGCCAACCAACTATTGTCTGGACAATTTTCTTTAATGACTTGTCCAATTAAATTTAAAAAATTATCAATAGCTTGATACCCATAAATTTCACAAAACTCACGGAAATCATCTAAGTCCATGACTAATAAAGCGATTTTCCACATCTCAGAATTGGCACGATTAATGATTCCGTCTAAATATGTATATAACTCATCACGATTTGGCCAATATGCTATCTCCCTCACAAGCGACACCATCCTTAATCTACAAAAACGGGGTGAATATCCATATAAATTAATCAACACCGTTAAATATATTTGCTGCTAAATATGTTATACACCTTAGTTATTCGACTATTTGCAAACATTTCCCTGCTACCACGTTTAATCAACTAAGTTACCACACTCTTTACTTTTTTTGGTTTTCCTTAAAATCTTTTGACTACTTTTTTATTTGACATGTCTGGAGCAATGTGGGACAATATAAAGGTAATTCTTAGCTATTATCAATAGTGGCGGGGAGAAAATTATGGATTTAGTAAGTAGTGAAATTATTCAAATCATCCTCAGACGGATCAATGAACTTAAATTCCAAAGAGCTCGTTTAAGACCATTTATAGAATCCGATCGTGAAAAACTAGAACAAATTGAATTCGCTTTAGCTGAATTAGAAGAAATTTTGAAACAGTCTACAAAGCTAAAATCTAGCTAAAGCCCAATAGCACCTTAATTTAGGTGCTATTTTTTATGTGAAATATTTGGCAAGAGCTATTGGTGACACAGGCTTACCATCTTTATAAGCACGCATATTTCCACCTGAGATCTCATCAATCAAAGCTATTTCCCCTGATTCACCTACCCTACCAAACTCTAATTTTATATCATATAATTCAATACCCCGTTTAGCCAATTCGTCTTTAACAATCTGACTTATTTGCTTAGTTAATTGAACTAATTTTTGATATTCGGCAGCGGTTAGAATACCAAGCATTTCTAAAGCCTCACCAGTAATTGGAGGGTCTTGACGTTGATCATCTTTTAAAGTAACCTCAACTAAACCATCTAATGGTTGTCCCTCTTTTGCATACATGCCGTAACGGCGTAAGAAGCTTCCTACTGCCCGATAGCGACAAATGATTTCTAGACCATTACCAAACACTTTAGCTGGTTTTACGACCATCGTTGACTCTTCAAGATTAGCCTCTAGATAATGGGTTGGAATTCCTTTTTCCTCCAACAACTCAAAAAAGTATTTTGAGATCCGCAATCCAGCCTGGCCAGCTCCAGCTACTGTTAAACCAACAGTATTAGCCCCCGGATCGAATTTACCATCTTCTCCAGTTAGATCGTCTTTGAATTTTAATAAGTAGTTTCCATCAGCTAATTGATAAACATCCTTGGTTTTACCTTGATTAACTAATTTCATAATATCCTCTCTCCAATACTAGTCCAAAATTTTCCTCAATTTTGGAATAATATTTCATCATTATTCACCAAATTCCTGCCTAGAATAAAAATTCAGCTGCTGAAGTTGATTAATAAACCTTGCTTAATCAACTCAGCAGCTGCATTAATCTAGATTTCAAGCTACAGCATCAGATTCATTAAAAACCTGTGTTGGCTGGTAACGTAATTGTTTCATTTCTGCTGTTAAACATAGAGCAGTTAAAATCGTGGCCAGGACATCAGAGATTGGTCCAGCATAAAATATTCCATCTAAACCAAAGAATCTTGGCAGAATAAATAAAGCCGGGATCAGCAGTAAAACTTGGCGAGACAAAGTTAATAACATTGCTTGCTTTGGTTTGCCCACAGCTTGAAAATAGTTAGCACCAATTACTTGGAAACCAACGACTGGAACAAACATTAAAAAGATATTTAAGGCTTTGGTACCTAAATCAATTAATGCCTGATCATGTGCATTAAATAAGGCGATTAGTTCTGCGGGATATATGCGTGTAATAATAAAGCCAATGGTCACTACGATCGTTGCGCCAATCGTTGATAACAATAAAGCCTCTTTAACCCGATCATAACGCTTCGCACCATAATTATAGCCGATTATCGGCTGCACTCCTTGACTAATACCAAAGACAGGCATTAATAATAAATAGACTAAACTATACACTACACCAAAGCTAGAAATAGCAATATCTCCGCCGTATGCCTTTAAGACTTTATTTAAGAAAACATTTAGCATACTAGCCGCTAACTGCATAGCGAAGGCACCCAAGCCTAAGCTAACCATAGCGATCAACATCGGTTTATTTGGCTTTAAATACTTAAGTCTAATCTTTAATACACTATTACCTCGTAAAAAGTAAGATAAAATCCAGATAGCAGATACTAATTGACCTAAAACCGTCGCAAAGGCAGCTCCGCGAATACCCCAAGCAAAAATAAAAATAAAAACATAATCTAAGACAATATTAGTAACAGCTCCAATCAATAACGAGAACATGGCAATTCGTGGTCTTCCTTCTGCTCGGGCAAAATGAGTAAATACATAACCTAAACATTGAATAAGACCACCTAAAAGGATAATCTGCAAATAATCTTTAGCATACGGCATCACATCTGCACTAGCACCAAACAGTTTTAAAATCGGTTCTATATATAAGGAGCCAATAATTGTAACCAATAAAGAACCTACACTTAATAAAGTGAGGGCTTGCCCGATAACTAATTCTGCCTCATCAATACGTCGAGCTCCAAGCTTTAACGATAATAGTGAGCTTGCACCCGTAGCAGTCAATACGCCAAAGGCGATGATAATGATTGCAACTGGAAAACTAACCGTAATCGCAGCAATTCCTAAGGAGCCTACACCATTTCCAATAAAAATACGATCCACTACGTTATACATAGCATTAACTACTAATCCTATAATGGCAGGGACTGAAAATTTAATTAACAAGTGAAGGATACTCTCACTGCCTAACTGTTCTGTGTTCGTTTCTACACTCAATTTCTACACTCCTTAGCATATATCTCACGCTAGTTTCTATTATACCACTTAATCATGATGATTGACCAGAACATTAAAAATATGTTAGAGTTAATGTTAGGAAAGTGAGGCAAAAGGAGAAAGATATGATAAATCTTACCAACGACTGGAGTCGAATCTTAAGGGAAGAATTCCAAAAACAATATTTTTTACAGCTGAAACAGTATTTACTCACTGCCTACGCAACAGAAACAATCTATCCCCCTAAAGAACAGATCTTTACAGCCTTAGAACTAACTCCTTACCAGAATGTTAAAGTAGTGATTCTGGGTCAGGATCCTTACCATGGCCAAGGTCAAGCTCATGGATTAGCTTTTTCTGTATTACCAGGGGTTCCGATTCCGCCATCTTTATTAAACATCTATAAAGAACTGAAAACCGACCTTAATTGTTCAATACCGGATCATGGCTATTTGATCTCTTGGGCAAAGCAAGGAGTTTTATTACTTAATACAACAATGACAGTAAAAGCCAACCAACCAAATTCACACAAAGATCTAGGCTGGCAGCTATTTACCGATCAAATTATTAAAAAGCTTAATCAAAAACACCAGCCAGTAGTTTTTATGCTTTGGGGTAACCACGCCAAAAGCAAAGCGAGATTAATCTCAAATTCGAAGCATCTCGTGCTACAGGCTGCTCATCCTAGTCCTTTTTCTGCAAATAAAGGCTTTTTTGGCTGTAAACATTTTTCCAAGGCCAATGAATTTCTTTTGGCAAATGGTCTTCATGTTATTGATTGGCAAACACCTAACATGTCCCCATAAAATATGTGCAGCCTAAGGCTAAGGCTGCACGAATCAAACTAACTAGCTTTATTTATTTTCTCTCAACGAAATTGTAATTTCAAAATCACCGATCGACGTAATAACCGGTAACACTAGGGCCTTCTCCGTGGCCATTGACAACGATGCTGTTTTACCAATCAATACTTGCGGTGGCACAATATCACAAAGGTATTGAGTTGCACTTAAATTAGTCATGGCATTTCCACTAATAATATTCGCTACTTCACCTAGAGCTGAGCCGACGAAGCTATCCATTTTAGTTAAACTCATCCCTGACATGATTCTTACCATCTCTAAAACCATATCTTGTGGGAAGCTATATAAAATTGAGCCGGATAAATCCCCAGTAATCCCAATAACCGCACTAGCATCCTTGCTAGGAGCTAAGTCTTCTGCTACTCCCAATTTTCCTCTTTCAACTTCTAAATCCAGCATAATACGAAAGACATCTACTGTTGCCTTAAAAAACGGATTGATATATTCAGCCTTCATTATTTGCTCCCTCCTGCTCTAGTAAATGCACGCCAATTTTCTGATCAGCAACGGCTACATGCATAATTAACCAGGTCATTAGCTTAGCGCCAAGTTCCTGAACCTTATCTTCCACATACCCTTCAGTTTCAAAAAAATTAGTGTATTCAGCTACCGTCTGCTTAAGATCATCATGGGCTGCTTTATGTTCTTCATATTCTGGAAAGTTTGTTTCTCTCTGCAAAGCTTCCTCAGCTTCAAAATGGACAATCACATACTCCTGCATAAACTCCAAGGTTTCCTTAACTTTAGCCAACTTTTGCTGCCAATCACCTTCGGATTGCACAGTCCGTAAAAACTCCGATACTCTGCCAAACAGCTCCTGATGTTGTTGATCGATTAACTCTACACCAACTCGATACTTATCCTTCCACATTGCTCAGCCCTCCATATCCTAAATAGTTAATGAATATCAATACTCCGTCAACCAATAATTACCTGCATTGGGATATTATTCACTAATAAAAAGTGACCAGAAAATTCTGGTCACTTTACACTTCTTGATTTAAAAAACATACACTTTTAACTGGTAAAGTAAACATTACACCAGCACCCCCCGACTTACTGCTGCTTAAGATTTCTTGCACTGCTGCAATTGTTTGGTTTAATATTTCTTCTTCCGTTATTAAGGTAAAAATCGTCTTATTATGTGGCCTAGCTCCATCCATTAATTTCATTAAAGAACCGAATAAGGGTAGATTATCGCCCTGTCCTGATAAGGCACTAGCCATTCCTTGACTATCTAAAATAGTTGCGCCTTTAACCCCGATTTCTAAAAACTTGGCTAAAATATCGTCGAGATAATCTAATTCATTGAGCACAATAAACAGAACGTTCATCTAAATACCCACTTTCTATTGCTAGTCTTACCTCTACTTTACCATTAACTGACATTTTGTCCAGACCACTCGACTATATTGTTTAAATTTTGCTGCGACGTAATAAATTAGCATTAGTAACTACCGTAATCGAACTTGTCGCCATCGCTATTTCTGCTATTACCGGATGTAATAAGCCTAAAACTGCCAAAGGGATAGCAATTAAATTATAGAAAAAGGCCCAGAATAGATTTTCTTGAATCTTCCGGAAAGTAGCCTTGGATAAACTTACTGCGCTGACAACGCCACTAAGATTGCCACTCACCAAGGTAACATCGGAAGATTCAATGGCAATGTCTGTACCTGTTCCAATTGCAATGCCTACATCCGCTTGGGTAAGAGCAGGAGCATCATTAATTCCATCACCTACAAAAGCAATTGCTCCTAATTCTTGCTGTAATCGACGAATTTCATTAACCTTTCCATCAGGTAAGACTTCTGCCACGACATGATCAATTCCTACCTGTTGAGCAATAGCTCGAGCTGTAGCTTGATTGTCACCGGTAATCATAGCTGTTTTAATTCCCAGAGCAGCAAGCTGCTTAATTGCAGCTTTGGAATCATCTTTTACTGTATCGGCGACTGCCACAATTCCCACTATTTCCTGGTTGACGGCTACTAACATGGCGGTCTTTCCTTGAGCTTCTAGACCAGCCAAAGATTCTTCACCGACCAATTGGATTTGATGGTTCTCCATTAATCTCCGTGAACCGACTAAAACCAAATCATCACCAACCATGCCTTTTACACCCTGACCAGTAATCGATTGAAAATCAGTTGGCGTTACTAACTGCAAATCTTGGTCTTGCGCTTTTGCCACAAATGCCCTAGCTAGAGGATGCTCGGAACCAGTTTCAACAGATGCGGCTAACCGTAGTACTTCATTTTCCGCTAAATTTCCCAAAACAACTATATCAGTAACTTCTGGTAAACCCTTAGTAATGGTACCTGTTTTATCAAAGACGACCATTTTTACATCTTTCAAAACTTGGATCGATTCACCACTGCGCATTAAAATTCCATTTTCTGCCCCTAAACCACTGCCAACCATCAAAGCGGTAGGAGTCGCCAAGCCTAAGGCACAAGGACAAGCTATTACTAAAACCGCAATAGTAGCATATAAGGCTAATGTCAAAGGACTTAAGTTTAAATTTACCCAGGGCAGCCATTGCTGCAAAGTGAAAGCTACTTGCATCATAGCATTAGGAAAGACAGTCCAAAGCAAAAATGTGGTTAGTGCAACGCCAATGACAACTGGAACAAAATAACTAATAATTTTATCTGCAAACTCTTGAATCGGTACTTTTGAGCCTTGACATTCTTCTACTAGTTTTACTACTTGAGACAAGAAAGTGTCTTTACCAATTTTGGTAGCCTCTATATGGATTAAACCTTCTTGATTGATGGTAGCACCAATAACTTGGTCTCCTTCTTTTCTAGTTACAGGCATCGATTCGCCAGTAGCCATTGATTCATCAATAGCGGAACTACCCCAGACAATTTTTCCATCAGTAGGTATCTTCTCTCCAGGTCGAACTACCATTATATCGCCAACTTGCAACCGTTCGATAGGTATCTCTACTTCTTCTCCATCTCTTAATACTCGCGCTGTTTTAGCACCTAATTCTAAAAGCTTTTTAATAGCGTCCGATGCACGACCACGAGCTTTAGCTTCTATAAACCTTCCAGTTAAGTGGAATGCCATAATCATAGCAGATACACCAGAATAGTTATCAATGGGAACAAAAAATACAGCTGGTCCTGTTAAATAGGCTGCCATCGTTCCCAACATAATCAAAGAATCCATATTTGGATTACCGCTAATTAATGATTTCCAGCCAGATTTCAATGTATCTAAACCAATCCAGAATAACACAGGTGTAGCCAATAACAAGCTGCCAATTTCATATAATCCTGGGGCATCGTTCTTACCATAATCATGACCACCAGCCACAAACATATGCCAAATCATCCAGAGCATGATTGGAATCGTAAAGCTCCAAGCAAGCAACATCTTATTACGAGCTTTTTCATATTTAAGCTGATCTTCTGTAACTGGATCTACTGGATCATCAACTACTTCATAACCAGCTGCAGAAATAATTTCTTTAAAATCATCTAATGATAACAAAGACCGATCATATTCGATGGTAGCTTTCTCGGTAGCTAAGTTTACGCTAGCCTTTAGCACACCATCTTTTCTATTTAAAACTCGTTCTACCCTCGCAGAACAAGCTGCACAAGTCATTCCAGCAACTTTTAGATCTATTCGGTCAACTTTTTTCGACTGGGTTGCTTTAGACATTAGATAACCTCCTGACTAATATTTATTTTATTATAACATGTACCCCTAAGGGGTACAACAGAAATTATTGTCGCAGGAAAATTTGGGTAAAAATAGAAAAATAAACGTACATTGATTTTGGGAGGGATATTCATGGGTAAAAAAAGAATCGGCTTAATTTCTGATACTCATGGACTCGTAAGACCAGAAGCTGTAGAACATTTAAAAGACTGTGATTTAATTATCCATGCTGGTGATCTTGGCTCAGCTCAAGTTTTGGATAACTTGAAAGAAATAGCGCCAACCGTCGCTATTCGGGGCAACGTTGATGTAGAATTATGGGCTAGAAACTTAAAAGATACAGAACGTATTACTATTGATAATTGGTCAATCTTAGTTCTACATGACATTGGCCGGCTAATTTCTCCTGGACCAGAAACTGACATTGTAGTTTATGGGCATTCCCATAAACCGGATTTACAAGAACGAAATGGAGTCTGGTATATTAATCCTGGCAGTGCTGGCCCAAAAAGATTTAACCTACCAATTTCTATAGCTATTCTAACCTTGGGCGACGAAATCCATGTTGAACACATTACCTTAGAATAAAGAAACCCTCAGATAGCAATTGCTTATCCAAGGGTTATTTTGCTTATCTCCATAAAAACCAGAGCAATAAATATCCAGTAGTAACAGCAACCAAAGTAAATGGTACACCAATAGCCATAAACTCCTTGGTGCTAACAGTATAACCTTCTTTGCGAAGAATTCCTAATGCTGCAATATTAGCTGAGGCACCGATCGGAGTTAGATTACCACCCAAAGTAGCACCTACTAATAAACCGAAATATAATAAATACGGTTCTACATTTAGGATACTAGCAATTCCACCTACTACCGGCAACATAGTAGCTACATATGGAATGTTATCGATAAAGGCCGACACAAATACCGAAAACCAGACAATAACTGTGAAGATTGTAAGCAAATTATCCTTACCTAAACGAGCCAAGAATCTGCTTAAATCATCAATTACTCCTGCTTCAGTAATACCACCGATAATAATAAATAATCCAGTAAGCAGTAATAAAGTATGATAATCAATTTCTTTTATTGGTTCGATTATTACAGATAAATCTCGTTTCACTATAAGCTCACGCACTAATCCAACAATGAACAGGCCTACACAAATAAAACCGTTGGTAAGTTCTGGTCGGTTTGGAATAAATGAAGCAATAATTAGTAGCACAATCACTCCGACTAATAAAAAGGAGGGAAAATAGTCTCTCACTTCAGTGCGCTCACTGATCTTCATTGGCTGATTTTTGTCTCTGAACAAGTAGAGTAAGACCAATGCAGAAGTAAGGGCTCCTGCTTGTACTACCCAAAAGATACTAAATTTCCCCTGAAAGAAAAAGAAATCCATGAAGTTGAATTTAGTGTGGGCGGATAAAAGAATTGAAGTGGTATCACCAACTAAGGTAGCGGCACCCTGCAAGTTCGAAGATACAGCAATAGCAATGATACTAGGCACAGGTGAGATATTTAATCTTTTACAGATGTTTAACGCCACTGGCGCTAACATTAAAACGGTAGCCACATTATCAACAAATGCCGAAATAAAACCTGAAAACAAAGCTAAAAAGACAATCGCCCACTTAATATTCGGCGTTCGTTCAATAATCAAATCTCCCAATAAAGCAGGCATTCTCGACTCAATAAAGAGGAATACAACTCCCATAGTACCCCCAATAATCATAATCGCATTCCAATCAATTGCTGCTAGCGCATCTGAAAAAGGAATAATCCCAAGCAAAATAAAAATACTTGCTGAAACAAGTACCGTGAAAGTCTTGTGCTTAGGAATAGCTAACATTAAAAAATAAGTAACTAAAAATAATGTAATGGCTAAAAGTTTCATTTAAATCTAATTCTCCTTTGAAAAATTCCATCTGTTTAGTAGTTCAACATTATTATTTTATCACAAGCTACTTTACCTGCCAAGAGAATTTGATTTTTGCAGGATTCATCTAGTTTTTATTAGAATATAGTAAGATAATTACAGTTTTTCTACGTTCAACTATTCATTAATAAAAGGAGACTAGTGTATGAAATCAATTTTCAAGTTTCTTTTTAATCGTATTGTATTTATAGGTGCAGCCCTAGCACTCCAATTAATCGCTTTCATTGTCATGGTTTTAAAATTTAAAAACCAATTTGTCTATTTTTATAGTGCCAGCTCAATTTTAAGCATTATTGTTGTTATTTTTATTTTAAACAGCAGAAGTAAACCGGTTTACAAAATTGCTTGGATTATTCCTATTTTATTATTCCCTATTTTCGGCGGTCTCTTTTATTTGATGTTCGGTCGCGGTCACTTAAGCCAAAAAGCCATTCGAAAAATGAAGATTGTCGACTTAAAAATGGCAGAGGCTTTGGAAGCAAACGATCATATTCTTACTGAAATAGAAGCCGAAGATGTAACGGCAGCCAATCAATCCCGGTATCTAAGCCGATTTGCCAACTGTCCGCCTTATAAAAACTCATCAACTGAATACTTACCAACAGGTGAAGCTAAATTTGCTAAGTTATTAGAAGAACTTAAAAAAGCAAAGCACTATATCTTCTTGGAATATTTTATTATTGAAGAAGGCATCATGTGGAATTCTATTCTAGATATTTTAGTGGAAAAAGCGCAGGCTGGTGTTGATGTCCGCGTGATTTATGATGATGTCGGTTGCATGACTAAACTGCCCTTCCGCTATGATAAAAAGCTAGAAGCGCTGGGTATTAAATGTGCGATATTTAATCCATTTCTTCCAATCCTTTCTTTTACTTTCAACAATCGGGATCATCGTAAAATTGTCGTGATTGATGGTCATACTGGTTTTGTCGGAGGAATTAATCTAGCTGATGAATATATTAACGCCAAAGAAAGATTTGGTCACTGGAAAGACACCGCCTTAATGATCAAGGGCGATGCAGTCTGGAGTCTAACGGTCATGTTTCTTTCCATGTGGGATTACTTAAAAGGTATCGAAGAAGATTATGAAGAATTTAAATCTGATCGCTACTTAGAAGAAAAAATCGAATCAGACGGTTATGTCCAACCATACAGTGATAACCCATTAGATTATGAACCAGTCAGCGAAACCGTCTATTTAAACCTAATTAATAAAGCCAAAGAATATGTTTATATCAATACACCTTATTTAATTATTGACAGCGAAATGGTTAGCGCCATTTGTTCTGCAGCTAAGCAAGGTATTGATATTCGAATTATTACACCACATAAACCTGATAAATGGTATGTTCACGCCGTAACTCGTGCCCATTATGAAGTAATGCTTGAAGCAGGCGTTAAAATCTATGAATACACACCTGGTTTTATGCACGCCAAAACCTTTGTAGTGGATGACAAATACGCAGTGGTGGGCACGATCAATTTAGATTATCGTAGTCTCTATTTACATTATGAATGTGGTGTTTGGCTCTTTAACACCAAGAGCGTTGCCCATGTGAAACAAGATTTTTTAGATACTCTAGCAGTATCTCACGCTATCAAGCTGGCGGATATGCAAAATATAAAGTGGTACAAAAAGCTACTGGCAACAATCCTGCGAACTTTTGCACCACTTATGTAAGTAAAGATTATTCTTTTTCCAAATAAATCACACCGACTGTTTCTGGTCCACAGTGACTAGAAATAACACAGCCTGCTGTAGTAATCAACACTTCTTTAGGCTGAGCAATAGCTTCAATTTGTTCTTTTAAATATGAAGCGTCATCGGGGCAAGCGGCATGAGTTACAATTACACGGTCTAAATCTATCCGTTCTAAATTAGCTTTAAAGTCTTCTAGCAAATACTCAACAACCTTAGAACGCTTGCCTCTAACCTTAGCTTTCACACCCATGGTACCGTCTTGTTTTACCTCAATTACCGGGCGAACTTTTAGCACACTACCAAAAATACTAGCTAAGGCTGAACAACGGCCACCTAGATATAAATAACGTAAAGTTTCGACCACAAAAGATGTTCTTACTCGTGGTACTAACTTTTCAATTTCTGCTTTTATTTCTGCTAAGGAGAGTCCTTGATTCCGTAAATCTACTGCCTTCAGGACAAGAATTCCTATTCCACAACTTAAGTTTAGACTGTCAACTATCTCTACATTCTCCTCTCCTACTTCTTCGCGCGCCAAATAGGAGTTTTGAATTGTCGACGATAATTTGGATGACAAGCCAATATAAAGCGATTCTTCACTATCCTTAAATTCTTTAATAAAATCTACTATGGCTGGAGCTGCTGTTTTTGGCAAGGTGTTAGTCTCATCAACCATAGCAAAGAGCTGTTCTGGCTGTAAATCTATGCCATCTTTAAAGGATTGATCATTGATACATACATTTAAAGGCACAACACCGATCTGATACTTCTCGATTAACTCAGGAGTTAAATCTGCTGTACTATCCGTTACAATCTTCACCACTGTTTACCCTCCCAAAATACCAAAAAATAAATTATATTAAATTACCTGCTTGCAAAGCTTGATGCCAAAACTTTGATAACCTCATCCGTTGTTCATCGGTAATTTCGTAAAAGGAAGCTTGCATTTTCTTTAACTGGGTTTGTAATGGTTCAATAATTGCCTTGGCTTCTTGACCCAAGCCAGAATTTAATAACAAACCGATCACTAATCCTAAACCAGCAATAGTTCCGATTTCTGGATTTATTACCGTTAAAAAAGGCTGCAGCCAAGTTAATACACTAATTTTAGAGCGACTTTTAAGAACAAAAATTATAATAGTAATCAAGTATAAATAGGTTAGCTCAGACTCAGAGCTGTTTTTGGCCTCATTAACTAACTTCTCAATGTGCTGTTTTTGCTGGAAACTACTAGGCCATTTACGAATTAAATTTAATAGTTCTTCCATTTTTGAACGTACTAATGCTTCTTTTTGCTGATCTGAGTTAGTCTCCACTGGAATAATTCCAATTCGTGACCGTCCCACTTGTAAACCATCTTTGTCAGTCACGTAAATAATCTGAACAAAGTTCTTCTCGGCTAACAGCTTGACAAAATCATAAGCAGTCCACTTACTTACTCCAAGAGTATCAGCCACCTCTTGATAGTGAACTGGCCGTTGTGTCTTTTGGTATAATTTTTTAATTGCATCCAGAAACTCTTGCCTACGCTGAGTTAACATTTACTCACCTCCCAAAATACCCAAAAAAACATCACTACTAGTTTATCATTAGTAAGATAATCGGTCAATTGCGTTAATCTATTTTTAATTAATGATTGACAGCACTGAATAAAGCCTTTATAATATATTTAACTAAATTATAAAGACGATGAGTGGGAAAAGTAAATCTCTCAGTAATTTTCAGAGAACTAGGGGTTGGTGCAACCTAGTAATTACTATTGATTGAAATACACCCTGGAGTTGCAGGCTGAAATAGTAGTAGGCCATGACGTAATCCGGCGTTAACGGAAAAGGAAGTGTTTGCTTCCGTTAAGGTGAATCTGCTTCGCAGATTAAGCCAGGTGGTACCGCGGTTAAAAGCCGTCCTGAGTCTCAGGACGGCTTTTTGGTTTAGAGTACAACTTATATCTAGGAGTGTGGTAATAAGATGGACAAGATCAAATTTTTTACTGGAGAAAGTATTCCATTAGAAATGCACAAGGCACGCATAGTTCAAAGCCTTAATCTCGTACCTATTGATCGGCGTGTAGCCGCAATACAAGAAGCAGGAAACAATACCTTTTTATTAAAAAATACTGATGTGTTTTTAGATATGCTTACTGATAGTGGAGTTAATGCTATGAGCGATAAGCAGCTGGCTGCGATGATGGAAGCAGACGATAGTTATGCTGGCTCACACACCTTTACTAAGCTTGAAGAAAAATGCCAAGAGATCTTTGGTACCCAGTATTTTCTACCTGCTCACCAAGGGCGGGCTTGTGAAAATATCCTAGCCCAAGTTTATGTTAAGCCAGGCACTGTTGTCCCAATGAACTATCACTTTACTACCACAAAGGCTCATATCGTATTAAATGGCGGTTCTATCGAAGAGATTCCTATTGACGAAGCTTATCAGCCAACCAGTTCCCATCCTTTTAAGGGAAATATGGATATTCAAAAATTAAAAGAGGTAATTTACAATCATGGCGCCGATAAAATCGCCTTCGTTCGTATGGAAGCTGGTACAAACCTAATTGGCGGACAACCCTTTTCTTTAGCTAACTTGGCTGAAGTTCGCAAAGTATGTGACCAACATGGCCTATTGCTAGTATTAGATGCTAGCTTACTAGCGGACAACCTCTATTTTATTAAACAGCGAGAAGAAACCTGTAAGGATCTAAGTATCCGAGAAATAACCCAAGCAATCTCCGAATTAACCCATATTATTTACTTCTCCGCCCGTAAACTTGGTTGTGCCCGTGGTGGTGGTATTTGTACTGCTCACGAAGATATCTATTTAGAATTAAGAGAACTAATTCCTCTTTATGAAGGATTCCTTACTTACGGCGGAATGTCAGTGAGAGAAATGGAAGCTTTAACTGTCGGATTAGAAGAAACTATGGACGAGACTGTAATCAACCAAGGACCGCAATTTATTGCTTATATGGTGGAAGAATTAGATAAGCGTGGTATTCCCGTTATTACACCCCCAGGTGGTTTAGGCTGTCATATTAATGCCCTGGAATTTCTCGACCATATTCCACAGCAGCAATATCCAGCCGGCGCTTTAGCTGTAGCTTTATATATCGTTAGCGGTGTTCGCGGAATGGAAAGAGGTACTATGTCCGAACAAAGAGACGAAAATGGGGTTGAACCTTTGGCGGACATGGAATTGCTCAGACTAGCCCTGCCCCGCCGAGTCTTTACATTATCACAAGTGAAATACACCATTGATCGAATTTGCTGGTTATATGAGAACCGTCGATTAGTTGAAGGTTTAAAATTCGTGGAAGAACCAAAAAATCTCCGCTTCTTCTTCGGCAGATTAGCAGCAGTATCTGATTGGCAAGAAAAACTAGTGGCTAAATTTAAAGAGGATTTTGGGGATAGTCTATAATCATATAATCATTAAAAAAGGTTGTCTTATTTATCAAGACAACCTTTTTTATCCTTGACTAACAGCTTGTTCTTGCCTATAATTATACTTAATGAAGTGAAAACGGTTTTCACTTCCAACAATTTCTGAGTATTCTATAATTGCTGACATGGAGGTATGTTTGTGAAAGCTAACATTAAGTCGAACTCAAAGTATCTTAGTTTATATGATATGCAGAAAAATTGTTGTTGCAAAGTTACTGCAATCCCCGACCATCCTTTACTTGACAGTCTCGGAATTAGCACCGATACAATTGTTAAAGTACAAAACAAATATGCTTTTGGCGGTCCAATATTATTACAAGTAGATACAGCTACAATTGCGTTAGGAAAAGATATTGCTACTCAGATAGCTGTCAAGGAGGTTGCTAGTTAATGGCCTCATGTCACTATTTACAAGAGGATTTTCGAATTT
>JAAYMV010000088.1 GCA_012521185.1 Bacillota bacterium | reverse complement strand
GAATTAAAGTTAGTAGTGCCACGATCACATTGAAATTTAGTTTTAAGCCTAGAAAAGCAGCGGCAATAAAACAAACTAACCCCTGCGCAAGGGCTATGGGCAGTAGTGGTAAGGTATAGCCAGCAATCTAGCTAATGCAATGAAAGCATCTTCTAAGTTATTTGTTTGCGTTTGCTCCGTTAGCTCTTGTAAAGTGCCAACAGCTTTTAACTGACCTGCAGCCATAATACCGATTCGATCGGCTAATGAAGCTGCTTCTTCCATGTAGTGAGTGGTGAGAATGATCGTTACCTTGCCTTTCAGTTGCTTAATAGTATTCCATAACTCACGGCGGGAGAGAACATCTAATCCAAGGGTGGGCTCATCCAAAAATAAGATTTCTGGTCCAGAGATTAAAGCCATGGCAATGCTCAGCCTTCTTTGCATCCCGCCAGACAATGTTTTCGCTCTATCTCTAGCTACTTCGGTTAAGCGAAAGGTTGTTAACATTTCTGCAGTTTTGTTTTTCGCCTCTTGTTTGTTATAACCATAGATTTCAGCAATAAATTGCAAATTTTCCTCAACAGATAGATTAGGTGCTACGGCATTTTCTTGTGGAGAAACATTAGTCTTTTCCTTTACTCGTTGGGAGTTAGTAAGGATGCTATCCCCTAAAAGCAGCGCATCTCCACTAGTTGGTGTCAAGAGACAGGAAAGCATTTTAATCGTGGTAGTTTTTCCTGCTCCGTTAACACCTAATAAGGCAAATAGTTCTCCTTGATTAATAGCTAGATTTAAGGAATCTACTGCAATTTTGCTGCCAAATTTTTTAGTTAAGTCGGTGGTTTGAATGGCAATCATTTATCTTCGCCTCCTGTTGGTTCACTGCCAAAGATATTGTTCGCTAGTTTTACTAAAGCATCATTATTTAAAATAGCAATCCCTTGCTGTTCGTCACCTAATAATAGCAGGGTATCCCCAGGTTTAATATTAAAGATTTCCCGGGCTTCCTTGGGTATGACAATTTGACCCTTTTCACCTACTTTAGCGGTCCAAGCATATTTTCCTGGTGGGTGCATTCGGAAAACTCCTTTCTGTATCCAAAGTATGATTTGTATAACTAATTATACTTTATGCTTATTAGGCTGTCAAATAAAAAAGTGGCATTGAGAACTAAGAAATTCTCAATGCCACTTTTTTAAACTAAATCACAAGCTTCAGGCGGCATCCAGTGGGCTGGTTTTCCGTCCCATTTAATGTTGCAACCAATTGGATTAGTGATTGGTGTGCTAACTTGTTGGCCTGCTACTAATTGGTCAAGAGCGTTTTCTAAATCATTGATTGTCATTTTACTAGGATCGCGTGGGTTATCTACTCCGCGACCAGTGTATACTAGCTTACGTTCTTGATCAAAAACGAAAAAATGAGGAGTGCGTAAGGCTCCATAGGCTAGTGCAACTTCTTGACTTTGATCATGTAGATATACCCAAGGAAACTTGTGTTCTTCCATTCGTTTTACCATATTT
>JAAYMV010000087.1 GCA_012521185.1 Bacillota bacterium | reverse complement strand
GGCGAACAACGGGAGACAGTTTTTCCCTGGATAGTAGACGGCGAAAACATGATTGCTATTATGCAGAACCTAGAGCAACTTTTAAAAGATGATATATCAACAACATTCCTTCATCGTTTTGGCGAGGCTTTTCTGCCCCTAGTTGGTGCACACAAAAAGTCCGCTAAAATAAGGTTGTTTGATGGGCGGGATCAACAGGAAGAGTTGTTGGCATTGGAATTAACTCGGTTACTGGAGCGTTCTGTTTTAGATGAAGCAGCTAATAACGAGAAAATCAAGTCATTTATTCCTGAAATGGCTCGGGACATGGCTAAAGTCCATGAGATAATGACCTCTAGTTTGCAATTTGTTCATTGGTTGGAAACTGTTGATTTTATGCGGAGAAAGCTTAAGGAAGGGAGGAAAAATGCGTGAAATTTATTCTAAAACCAGTAGATACATTTTTCTTCCGAAATCATAAAGCTCTCGTTCCTGGTGAAGACAGTGAAGCTACTGGCTTGTTTCCTCCTCGACCTGGAACGGTTTATGGTGCCTTGCGCAGTGCTTATATTCATGAAATAAGTGATTTCAACACTTTTAGGCAGCAGACTGATGCAAAATTGTTACATTGGATGGGTTCTACTACCAGTATCGGGGAGTTTCGTTTACAGGCTCATTTTTGGCAAGATCAGCATGATTTAGTTTTTCCTTGCCCTTTTGACCATCAAGTAGTAGAACAACAGGATGAAGTAGCTAAGGGTTTACGTCTGCGTTTAGTTGAAGAGCCAGAGGCTCAGACATGGGGTTCTGATCAGGCCCAAAACCGTCTGTACGGTAGAACGGAAGCAAAATCAAAAAGCCCAGCTAATCGTTATGTCTATCGGAAGGAATTAGAAGAATCCCTATTAACTGGCGGTGATCTAACTGTACATCCCTTGTCGCGATGGATTGCGGTGGAGCCGAAGATCGGGATTGCTCATGATTGGCGGACAAAGCAAACGAAAAAAGGGATGTTCTATTCCATGGGAATGTTGCGTTTTGTAGAAGATGTACAATTAGTTGCTTATTCTAATGCGGCACCAGCTGATTTTAGGTCTGTTGATTATGTAAGCCTAGGAGGTAAACAGCGACCTTGGAATTTGAAAGTGGCAACATCGGATTTGAAATGTAACATTAGTCCCGATGATTTAATTCAAGCTATTGAAAACACTGGTATTGCACGGATAATCTTGTTAACACCAGCAGTGTGGGATGCAGGTACTAGACCTAGTTGTTGGGATCCAGTGACTGATGAATTGATTATTGGCGCTCAACGCTATCCTGTTTTGACAGCAGCCATTGGTCGACCAATGTTAATTGGCGGTTGGGATATTGCCAATAATCGGCCAAAACCAAGACAAAATGCTGTTCCAGCAGGAACTGTTTTATATTTAAAAGTTGAAAAAAATACTGCAGCAAATTTAGTGAAGTATTTACATGAACAGAATTTTAGCGATCAATTAACACATGAAGGCTATGGTTATACTTGGGTAGGCTGTGGCCAGATTGAACAGTGAGGAGGAGAAAAATGTTTTCGGTAGTGAAACCTTTATTGTTATACGGAGTGACTTCTGTGCATGCGGGTAGTGGCAGTGATTTAGGAGTTGTAGATTTACCCATTCAAAGAGAACAGCATACCGGTTATCCAAAAATAGAAGGTTCTTCTCTAAAAGGTGCTATTCGTGCTCATGTTTCCAGTTTAGTGGAGGAAGATGCTAAGGTAGAAGCAGTATTTGGTAGTGAATTAGCAGCTAATAATGAATCTAGTGTAGCCGGAGCAGTGTCTTTTTCAGATGCTCGAATATTATTATTTCCGATTCGCTCAATGCGGGGAGTATTTGCTTATATAACTTGTCCACATGTATTACAGCGCTTTAACCAGGAGTTAGAAACCTTTGCGCCTGATTATCCATTGTTACCAGTTCCGGAGCCGAATACTATATCAGCTTCAGCTTTACTAGTTGGTAACTCTGAAAAAATAGTCTTAGAGGAATACACTTATGATGTTCAAGTTGATCAGACCACTCAGCAATTGGCAGAGCAATTAGAAGCTATAATTTTCACCACTGCAACTGGCAAAGGGCGTTTAGCTAATCGGCTAGTAGTTTTACCTGATGATGATTTTAGCGATTTTGTTCAGCTGTCAACAGAAGTAAATGCTCGCACTAAAATTGATCCAGAAACTGGTACAGTTAAAGAAGGCGGTTTGTGGTATGAAGAAAACCTACCACCTGAATCTGTTTTATATTCTTTTGTCTTTTTTGGTGAGTCTCGAATGGATCAAGACAAACCCTTTGTAAGTGTGGAAGAAATAGTTAGTTATTTAGAAGATGATCAAGTCTTTTCACCAGTCTTTCAATTAGGCGGTAACAGTACCATTGGTCGGGGGATGATCCGCCGCATTTGGTTTCCGAAGGAGGAGATCTAATGGCTAGAACTGGCATTGAGCAAGGCAGAGCATCTTTTGCATTTAAAGAGGTTTCTGATTATGTGAAGAAGGCAGGAGCGGAAGAACAAAAGAATTACAAATCTTATCTAAAAAGACTACCAGCATTGATTCAAACTAATGGTTTAGGACAAGCTTTAGTTTTCTATTACTCTGAAAAAGGTGTTTATTATGACATTTATCAACAGATTTCAAAGTGGATTAAGACTAAATATCCTGAGATGATGCCTGATGATGATTTAATTAAAACAGTAGTCAATATCGACAATGCAGAGTATCGGTTGTTGACAGTGGAAGTAGTGGCTTTAATAAATTGGATGCGACGTTTTGCGAATGGTATGATTAAAAAATAAGGGGAGGGATCAGGATGTGGCATCCCCGTGATACGGTAAAATTGCATCAAGGATTAGATAAAAAGCAAATTGATAACCAGTGGTATTTAATCAACTATTTTCAGATTAAAAATAGAGATGCTAAAAAAAGTACGGACCGTAATACTGCCTTAGAAAAACAAATAGTGCCTACTCAAGTAAATAAAGCGCTACTTGCTGAGTACTTGCAGCTGCGGCAGCATGCTTTATTAGAACTTGGTGAAACTACTGATATTAAAATTTTCGAATGCACATTTAAGGGCACGGTGATTCATGGGCTAGGTGCAGGACATGTACGGGAAACAGCAGTAACATTGCATCCGTTATTCGGCGTCCCCTATATTCCAGCCTCTAGCTTAAAAGGTGTTGTCCGGAATTGGGCGTTGCAGGCATTTTTTGCTGGTAATGAAAGTGCTGCCGAAACAAGTGAAACTATGGAAGCTAGATACTTTAAAGCAATTTTTGGTACCCAAAAATCCCAAGGCACAGTACAATTTTATGATATCTTTTTTACGGATTATAAGATTGTTCAAGATGTGCTAACTGTACATTTTGCTGATTATTATGGAAATAGAAAAGCAGCCACTGATTATCTATCGCCTAAACCAATCTTCTTTTATGTAGTAAAACCTAAACTAGCTGAAATTTATCTTTCAACAGTTAGTCGAGTGGAACATGCTGATGAACTTTTAGTTATAGTCAGTGATTGGTTAGAAAAGGCTTTATGTGAATTAGGTATAGGCTCCAAAACAGCCTCTGGCTATGGCCGTTTTACCACAGTTACCGATATTACCGAGTCCGTAAAAGCGGATATAGGAGCAAAAATTGTTGCTGAACGGAAAGCTCAAGCTGCAGAAGCTAAGGCCTTGTTAGAGCAGAAAAAGCAGGAGGAGTATCTAGCCACTTTAAGCCCTGGTCATCGGTTAGTTTGGGAAATCGAACAGTTAACTGTGGATGCCCAAGATTCCCAGAGAAGTAAAGGGGAGTTATATCAAGCTGTTTGTGATTTAGCTGATCAGCCTGAAGAACAGAAAATGGCAGCAGCTGCTTTAAAAGTTTATTGGGAGAAGACTAATGATTGGCAAAAGCCTAGTAAGAAACAAAAGATCAAGAATCAGGTGATTGCCGAAATACTAGGCTTGTAATGGTGGAGGGTTAATATGAAGCGCTTGTTTTTCACCACGGTAGGAACATCTAGCTTACGGGAATTGCCAAAGGAGATGCGTAGTGCTAGTAATGAAGAAAAATATCTGTATATTACAAATCAATTAAAGAGGCTTTACCGACAAGAGCCTAAGCTTGTTGAACCATATAGTGCGGAACTAAAAAGTCTTCTAAGAATGAAAATTACAGCCCAAGATCTTGTTCAGTTGATCTGTACTGATACTGAAGCGGGTATATTATGTGGTAAAATAATCCAGGAGTTTCTCCAAAATGAAATTGGCTGTGAAGTTCAGTTTGTAAAAATAGAAGGTTTGCAAGTACATGATGCCCGTTTATTTAGGAATTTAGGGGTGAGAAAATATTTAGAACAACTATTAGTTACCTATGATAAATATCAATACTCACACCAAATCCTAATGAACTTAACCGGAGGTTTTAAAAGTGTAATCCCATATAGCACGATTGCCTCCATGTTATTAAAGATCCCAGCTTTTTATGTGTTTGAGTTCTCGGAGGAGCTTATTCCGCTGCCTGCTGTACCGATAACCGTTGATTACTCTATTTTTGAACAGTATCCAGAAAAGTTTGAGGAGTTAATTCAGGAAGGAGTTCTGCCTGAAGAGGTTTTTTACGACGGAATACCTTTTGAGGAACGACCTAGACTACATTTATTGGTGGATAAAGAACGTCGTCATGTGACCTTGTCTGGTTTAGGTGAATTGTTATGGTACTTGTATATTGCCGATCAGCCAGAATTGCTTACGACTGATCTACCAGCGGAAGAAAAAGAAATTAAGATTAGAAATCATCATGGCCAAGATCGGTTAAAACAGTTAGCGGAGAAACTAGCTGGCTGCGAGTATGTTATTAGTATGCAATGTACAAATTTTAATCCACATGCTAAATCTTTTATCCATGAATTAATAGAACCAGACTCACTGATCGCAGTGGATCTTAAGTCTGATGCTGGATATAGTTTGTTAATTAAAACAACAGCCAGAAACGGAGTAGAGTTAAGAGAGATCAGCAAGATAATCGCTAAGCGCTATCAATAAAATAAAAAAGCACCGCCTCTGTTTAAAAGTGATGCGAACCCTCAAATCCGGACTTCCGGTTAATGTATGAAACTATGCGGTTTGTCGCTTGTACTCAACAGGTGACAGGCCGTTTAATTTCTCTTTTATTCTCTTATGATTGTACCAATGGATATATTTAACAATTCTTCTTTTCAGCTCATGGATTGATCTGAACTCCTCGCCATGATACATCTCCTGCTTTAGTAAGCCAAAGAAATTTTCCATGGGACTTTTAGCTTTTTTTCATATGCTAAGCTCGCTTTTAAGAATTCATTTTCTTCTCTTAATCTAATAAGTTCTTCTTTTTCTGATGACGTTAATTTTAATCTATCCTTTTCATTGCTT
>JAAYMV010000086.1 GCA_012521185.1 Bacillota bacterium | reverse complement strand
CGTTCTACCGCAGTAATGTTGGCCAAGATGTCAAACCAGCAATGATGGTGGCCTAAATAAAGGGCAACCATGTGATAGTTGAAACATTAAGCAGATATTCTCCAAAATTGGGGGGTCAAACCGAAGGTGTGCAAATAAACACAAATATCATTGGTAAAATACTAGATTTGTTTGAAACCATGGAAGAAGCAGTTGACTACATAACTGATCAAACAAATTCTGGTAATTTTGAGTCTGCGTTAGTTTTATTGCAAGATTTAAAAGATGCAGCAGATGAAATAAATCAAAGTTCACTTATTTTAATGGAAAGACTTGAAATGGAACCAAAGTCATCCAGTTGTTATGAGAAATTGATTCAAGGGATTAATAATTTGGAATTAGCCTATGAAAATCCAAGTTTAGATACTATGAATGAAGTTCTCAAGCAAACTATAGTTCCACAACTAGCATCATGGAAAGCTGATTTTGTTAGTAATGTAGCATACAAAGCAATGTCCTAAGATAAAAGAAAGAGTCCGATGCGGACTCTTTTTTTATTTATCATATAGATTATCCAAGCAATTGCAACATGGCTTGTGGAGCAAGATTTGCTTGAGCTAACATTGCTGTAGCAGCTTGTTGTAAGACATTGTTTTTTGTAAATGTCATCATTTCTTCTGCCATCTCCAAATCTCGGATTCGTGATTCCGCTGCTTGTAGATTTTCGGCAGCTATACTCAAGTTGGCAATAGTATGCTCTAAACGATTATGAATTGCTCCAAGTTTAGAACGTTCATCGGAAACAAGTTTAATTGCTTGATCGAATTTAGTAATCGCTTCACTAGGACCGTTAGGCCCTCCCAGATACATAACACGGGTTGGTTCAAGATCAGGATCTAGTTCGGTACTAAGTATGGCGGTAGCTAGTGTTCCAGATGATAAAGTATCAGGGTAAAATGCGTCCGAGCCTTCTGTAACTATTTCCAGGGTAATACCAGCTTCAAAAGCGATACTTTCTAAAGCTGCTAGTTACATCGCCGTTTGTACCTAGAATTGCAGGCCATGAATTGGGTGATCCACGGCATATTCTTCAAGATTTTGATTCTATGTATAATAGCTTTTTAGGCGATCATGCTTTAATTGATGCTGCACTTAAAGCTTTTACTGATTGGAAACCTATACGCAATGAAGTACTTTTACAATTAGAGTTAGGAAATCAAGAGCGTGCTGCGGAAATTACTAGAACACAAGGAACTCCTCAAGTTCAGTTAATAGAAAGTAATATTCAAAAAGTTGTTGACTCCGCTGCATTACGAGCTCAAGAGTTTAACGCAAGTGCTAAGGATAGTGCTGCTTATGCTAGCAGCTTGGTAACTGGTCTATTAATTTTATCTTATATAATTGCTGCAATAGCTGTCCTATTGATTACCAAAGCAAAGATGAGATCGGCACTTTAACAGCAGCGTTAAATAACATGAAAGCTAATTTACGCCAAATGGTCACTACTGTTAAGGAATCAGTAGCTATTGTCCGAGCCTCATCGGAGCAAATTTCTTCTGGTGCTCAGGAAACAAGCGCATCGATTGAAGAATTAGCTAATACCGCTAATGAATTTGCCAGTGCTGTTGATCGTTTAAGCTCTAATACCCAAGACATTGCTGATTTAGCAGATAAAACAAATTCCTTATCTAATGAGGGTGCTAAAGAAATTGAACGGACAATCAAGTCAATGAATGAAATAAACGAAGTAGTTATTGCTTTGGCATCAGAGATTAAAGCGTTAGGGAAACATTCAGAGGAGATTGGTAAGATTGATTCTATAATTACAGGTATTGCTGATCAGACCAATCTATTAGCCTTAAACGCTGCTATTGAAGCGGCTAGAGCAGGTGAGCAAGGTAGAGGTTTTGCCGTTGTCGCCGACGAAGTTCGACAATTAGCAGAACAAAGTGCACGTGCTGCTGGCGATATTACTCAGTTAATTCAACAAACTATGAATTCAGTTACTGCTTCTGTTGAACGTGCAGAAGTAGGAACAGTCAAAGTTAAAGAAGGTTTGGATGTGTTAGCAGCTGGTGCTGAACAAATTGGTGCTACAACCGAACAACAATCTGCATCAACTCAACAAATGGCCGCATCCACAGTTGAAGTTGCCCAGGCTGCAGAGGCAGTTGATAACCAGATGGATTTCTTTAAGTTATAATTCTCTAAAGCACAAATTCCGTGCCACATTCTCCACAAGTAATTTTTAAAGGTGTTTCTTTAGATAAGGGTAACAACTCGGAATAACCACATTCCGGGCACGTTACCCTTATTTTTTGTATAGACTTGTTTCGAAGAAGATAAGTAGTGAATTTTTGCTTACACTCGCTACATTCTACTAAATAGTTACCTTGCAAGTTTGTGTATTCTGTTCGACCACAGTTTGGACAGCGCAGGTGAGCCATAAATATCTCTCCTTTTATAATCGGTTACCATATAACAACCAAAGGATGATTAGCAGAATCAAGAGTAAAAGTAAGAACCGATAACTTTCACCAGTCGGTTGCTTTTGAGCTATACTGATGGAGTTTCCAATATTTCGTGCTTGGGTAGTAAACATCTAACTCACTCCTTTGAATGTGTTAGATAGAGGTGGTTGATAAGTTTCAACCACCTATTAGTATTAATTAAGATGATACCGCTATAAAAACCAAATCAAATTCAATCCCTACGCCTTGAATTAAGTCAGTGGCATCTGCTGATGACAGTGTGATTTCGATTTCTACATCTTCATTAGCTCCTGCTGCTAAGCTACGACCTGCTGGGGGTTGTTGCACCAAATCAGCAAGTTTACCACTGAATAATTCATCAGCTGTTCCAGTAGGATCAGCTGTCACGGTAACTTCTAGTTTTTCCGCTAGTAAACGAGCATTCTGAATCGAATCACCGGCAGCAGTATACCAATCAACTGATACAAAGTAATTGATTGGCACGTCAGTATTGTCATTTTCAACATTAATTACTTGTGAAGAAGTAGAACCACCAACCCAATTACTCTCTGTAAATAATGGAGTAGTCGGTGTTAATGTAAGTGAGATTTCTGCGTTATTGATGGTATTATCTTCATTTAATGCTTGAAAAGTAAAGGCCATAAAATCACCTCCTGGATTTTAGCTGGTACGGTACTATTTTATGATCTTAAGTAACTATTGTTGTGTTTAATGGAGAAAACAGGGTAAAAGTACTAAAAAGTACTATCTAATATAGGTAGATCTTCCCAGACTAATATGGTAAAATTTAGTGTTGTTGTGATCACAACCTAAGTAAATAAAAACGATAAAGGTAAACTATTCGAAAGGGTAGGACACAAAGCCATGGGTCTAAGGTCAATTATTTTAGACTATGATCGCCAGGTTGCCGAAAGATTGATTTAGAGCGTCTTTCTGGTGCTCTTTTTTATTTCTCTCTTTTACTTTATCGTCTTGTGCTGTACCATTATTGCTTTTATTGATTACGATATTTGCCATAGCTATAGCGATTTATTCTATGGTTGAGAGAAATATGATTGGTGAAATGCAGCGTCTTGGTTTAGATTTAGCCGAGCAGGTTTTAGCACGAATCACAGATAATACTGAGGCGTTAGAGACAATTGAAGGACTCTTAGATGAAAAAATACTTGGTATTGGTAGAACTGTAGTAGCTAATCGAGATCAGCTTAGTAATGAGTATTTAACTCGGTTAGCTAAAGATATGGGTGTAGATGCTATTCATTGGTATAGTCCAGATTGTATGGTGACTTTCTCTGCATATGAAATAGATCTCGGTTGGGTAGCCCCATCTACTAACCCAGTTCGCTACTTTTCCACGTCTGGTTTAATGGAATGGACAGAAGAAATAAGACAGGCGGAAGGTAACGATAATTTTTATAAATATGGATATGTCAGGGGAACCCTAGGTGAATTTGTTCAGGTAGGAATTTTGGCTAATGCTGTACAAGCTCTAACGGAGAAATTCAGTTATGATGTTTTAGTAAATGACCTGGCAACTTATGGAAAGGTGGTCTATGCTGCAGTTATTAATAAACAATGAGTGAATATTGCTCACAGTAATCCTAAAAGGATCGGTGTAACCTTAAATGACTCAGGAACAATCGCTGCAGTTGAGAAGAACCAAGCGTATGCAGCTGAGTATTATTATGAAGCAGAAGATGTAGTGGTTAATGTAGAACAGATGAATAATACTGCTCAAAACATGGTTCAGGCTGCGAATCATATTCTAGATGCGACTAATAATGGTAGTAGGGCAATTAATGAAACTATTACTAGTACTGAGGAACTACAAGCAGCTATGGATCGAGTAGTTCGTGTTGTTGAAAATCTAGAAGAAGAGTCGAGAGAGATCAATAACATTGTAGAAGTGATTACTGGTATTGCTGAACAAACAAACTTGTTAGCGCTAAATGCTGCCATTGAGGCAGCACGAGCTGGAGAACACGGGCTTGGTTTTGCTGTTGTAGCTGATGAAGTGCGTAAATTAGCTGAACAAGTAGAAAAGAATGCTGAAACTGTTAACGAAACAGCTGAGGTGATCAATCAAATTATAGAAGCGATCAATAATATCATGGCACAAATTGAATTCGTCTCCCAAGGTTTAATGGAGATTAATACAGGAAGTCATGAAATAGCTGCCACTACAGAAGAACAATCAGCCACTATTGATACGATTGCTTTATCAGCACAAAACTTAAGTCATATGTCAGAGAGACTACAAGAATTGGTAGCCCGCTTTAAATTAGATTAATTGTAGAATCGGCTTTGGACAGATAATCCAAGCCGATTTTTTCTTGCCAAGAACTAGTATAAACCAAGGTGCTGAAGAAGCGGAGATGCAGAAATTGTACAAGAAACTGGTTAGACCATCAATGATATAATAGCTACAGTCAACAATAAGTAACCTGAATGCAACCACTGGTTGCGAAAAATTAAAGCGCTCTTGATAGCTTGCAACTGGGATGTTTGTTATAATTTTTATAAATTGGTTTTTTAGTGAATAAGAGGAGGAAACAAGATGCAAATAGCGGATAAGATTGTCCAGTTGCGAAAAGAAAAAGGGTGGTCACAGGAATACCTAGCTGAAAAACTAGGTGTCTCGCGCCAATCTATATCTAAATGGGAAAGTGGAGCAGCCATGCCCGAGGTTAATCGTATTGTTGAGCTAGCGGATCTTTTCGGAGTAACCACCGATTATTTATTAAAGGATAAGAGTGATCAATTTTCTGGATATGAAGGAGATTCAGTCGACTATCACTTAGTTTCAGAGGCAGAAATGAATCATTTTCTAGCTAGTAAAACAAGTGCCGGGAAACATATTGCTTTCGGTGTGGTACTCTGTTTACTTTCTCCAGTCTTTCTAATTTTATCATCGGAAATAAATAATGCCCTGTTAAATGGCTTAGGAATTTTTGTTCTGCTAAGTATGATTGCTATTGCTGTGGCCATTTTTATTATTACCGATACGAAAATGGAACAATTTCAATATCTAGAAAAGCAAAACTTTAGGTTAGCTTCAGGTTTGACAGAAGTAGTTCAAAACAGACAACAAACTTATCGAAAGACTTACGGAAAAAATATAGCTTTTGGTGTGGCTTTATGTATTTTGTCAGGCCTTCCACTGATTTTAGCTGGATTATTAGATGCTACAGGGGTAACCATTCTGTATTTTGTAGCTTTATTGTTAGTAATTCTAGCCATAGCTACCTATATAATGATAACCAGCTATACAATTTATAGTAGTTTTGATCAATTGCTCAAAACAGGTCAATATTCCCCGAAAAATCGCGAGAAAGAAGAAAGGGAATCTAAATTAGCTGGATTTTACTGGCCATTAGTGGTGGCTATCTATCTTGGTTGGAGCTTTACTACCCAACAGTGGGGATTTACTTGGATAGTTTGGCCAATAGCTGGTTTAGTTTATGCTGCACTATCTTCATTATTAGAACAGTGATGGGAACAAACGATCGATTTTTCGCTTTTTTTTGCAGGTTTTTTATTTGTGAATATCGAAGTAATATCTAGCCCATTGGGAGGTATGGCACATGCGAGATTATAATTTAGGCTTTATTTCTAATGAAGATCTCTTTAATCATGTAAAAGAAACTGTAGAAAAATACCGATTTTCTATTACTTTAGCTGAGTTTAATAAAAATTTAATTGATCCGATCAAGTTAACCTTTGACGCTAAGGTTTACGGAAAAAGTTTTGAAGAGATTGTTGAAGATGAGTGTCTTCGTCAGATTGATAAAAGCAATACAAATCATATTGGGTATTTTCATCAGAATATTTTCCAATATCTTCAGAGTGGTTGGATAATACCGCCATCAGGCTACGATTTGGTAAATGAATCTCGAAATTTGTATGTGGAATTGAAAAATAAGCATAATACAATGAATTCTTCATCAGCTCAAAAAACATATATGAAAATGCAAAACACCATTTTAAGAAATGATCAAGCCGTTTGCATGTTAGTTGAAGTAATCGCTAAACGTAGCGAAGATGTTACTTGGGTTGTTAGTGTTGATGGAGAATCGTTTTCTAATAACAGAATCAGACGAGTTTCAATTGATAAGTTCTACCATTTAGTAACTGGGGATCCTTTTGCTTTTAGAAATTTATGTAGTAAGTTACCTCTAGTAATTGATGATGTTGTTTCGTCAATGCCAGATGTGAAATTAAATAACACTGTTTTTGCTGAGCTAAATGAATTATCACCTAATATACTTAAAAGCCTCTATTTATTGTCTTTTAAGAACTATGAAGGATTTGATGATTTAAAGGTGGAGTAGTGATCATATGAATAATAGAATGGTATCTAGAACAACAGTAGCTGATATTCTTTCTGTATCAAAATACACATTAGAACGTTGGGAAGAAAATAATAAATTAGTGCCACAGAGTATCAAAAATGGAGAGCCAGTCTATTCAATTGAGCAATTAAAGGACTTTAAACCTTTCTCTAAACTATTAAATTCTTCATGGGATGAAGAATGTAAAATAAAGCCTGCCCGCGAATACACATCCGTAGAACTATTCAGTGGTGCTGGTGGTTTAGCCTTAGGTCTAGAGCAAGCAGGTTTCACTCATCTTTTGCTTAATGAACTCGATCCAGATGCTTGTAATACACTAAGATTCAATCGTCCAAACTGGAGAGTAATTGAAGCTGATGTATCGCAGCTTGATTTTTCTGCTTACCAAGGAAAAGTAGATTTGGTAGCTGGTGGTTTCCCATGTCAAGCCTTTTCATATGCTGGGAATAAATTGGGTTTTCAAGATACGCGCGGAACACTATTTTTTGAGTTTGCCAGAGCAGTTAATGAAATTAAGCCAAAAATATTTTTAGCCGAAAATGTTCGAGGATTAATGAGTCATGATAAAGGACGAACTCTACAGACTATGCAATCAGTAATGGAAAGTTTAGGTTATACGTTGATAGAGCCAAAAGTGCTTAAAGCGATGTTTTATAAAGTTCCTCAAAAACGAGAAAGATTGTTCTTAATCGGTATTAGAAATGATCTAGCCAATGGAGTAGAATATCAATGGCCTTCGCCATACTACCGGGTTTTGACCTTAAGAGATGCATTTTATGCTGGCGAATTGTATGATACCGATGTTCCAGAATCAGAAGGTCAAGAATATCCATTACGCAAAAAGCAAATTATGGAAAAAGTACCACCAGGCGGTTATTGGAAAGATTTACCTATCGAGTTACAGAAGGAGTATATGAAAAAAAGTTTCTACTTAAGTGGTGGAAAAACTGGGGTTGCTCGAAGGTTATCTCTTGACGAGCCAAGTCTAACATTAACATGTTCTCCTGCTCAAAAGCAAACAGAGCGCTGTCATCCAATTGAAACTAGACCACTTCAAATTAGAGAATATGCGCGTATACAAACATTTCCTGATGCATGGCAGTTTTATGGATCTTTAAGTAGTAAATATAAGCAGATTGGTAACGCGGTACCAGTTAATTTAGCTGCTGCTGTAGGCAGAAGCTTAGTCAGATTATTAAATGATATAGAAGCAATCAATAACTAAAACAGGTGCTTCCTACTGGAAACACCTGTTTTTTTGACTAATTTTCGCGTAAGCGGGCTACTAGTTTTTGGATTTCGATAAAAGCTAGCATTGCTAAACACAATCCTAGTACTGTTAGCCATTGCGGGCCAGAAAGCATATTTAATTCGAATAAGTTTCTTAGAGTTGGTACAAACATTACTATTAATTGTAGTAGGGTTGAGCCTAAAAAGGCTAACCAGAGTACTGGATGCTTACTAGCTTGAATTTTAAAGATACTATGTCGTTCGCTTTGAAAACCAATAGCAGCAAATAATTGGGATAAGGAAAGAGTTAAGAACGCCATAGTGGTTCCTGTCACATCTTTTCCGCCAATTACAAAGGCGATTAAAGCTAAGATGGCTTCAGCAGCACCTACAGTTAAAATTCTAAACCAATCTTTACCTTGTAAGAAGGGTACTTTTTTATCAATTGGTTCTCGATCCATTACATCTGGTTCAGCTGGTTCTACACCTAAAGCAATTGCTGGTAGAGTGTCAGTCACCAGGTTGATCCAGAGAATATGTACTGGAGATAATAGTCGCCAACCGGCAATTGTTGCTGCTAAAATAGCGATTACTTCACCAGCATTTGAGGATAACAAGAAACGAACAGTTTTATGAATGTTATCAAAGATTCTTCGGCCTTCTCGTACTGCGGATACAATTGTGGCAAAGTTATCATCAGTTAATACCATATCAGAAGCTTGTTTAGATACGTCAGTACCAGTAATACCCATACCTACGCCAATATCGGCAATTTTGAGAGCTGGCGCATCGTTTACACCATCACCGGTCATTGCTACTGTCTTACCTTTTTTCTGCCAAGCTTTTACAATTCTCGATTTATGTTCAGGAGCTACTCGGGCATAGACTGCTATTTTGTCTACATTTTCTTCCAATTCTTGATCCGTCATTTCTGCCAGCTCTGTACCAGTTACTGCTTTCATTTCAGGTGTAAGTATTCCAATTTCTTTGGCAATAGCCATGGCGGTCGTTTTATGGTCTCCGGTAATCATTACTGGTAAAATTCCAGCTCGTCGACATTGGGCAATAGCCTCTTTAGCTTCTGGACGGGCTGGGTCGATCATACCTACTAAGCCAATAAAGGTTAATTCACTTTCTACAGCCTGTGCGTTGGAAAAATCGGTTTTCTCTACATCTTTATAAGCAAAAGCCAAGACCCGTAAAGCATCCTTAGCCATATTTTCATTGGCTAGTTCAATCTCTCCAATTCTTTCTGCTGTTAAAGTTGTGATACCTTCAGGGCTATGATCTTGAACACAGCGAGCAAGTAATACGTCAGGAGCTCCTTTAACAAAGATCCGCACTCCGCTTTCAGGCCTAGTTATTGCTACGCTGGACAATTTCCGTTGAGAGTCAAAAGGAACTTCGCCAACCCGTTGGCGACTGCGAATTTGATCAGCCGTCCAGGCTTCCTTTAGCAGTACATAGTCGATTAAAGCTGTTTCTGTTGGATCACCTATAGCATGACCAGCTTGATCTAATACTGAGTTATTACAATGAGCCATGGCATCCATTAACAGGTTTTGGTCAACAGTAAAAATTTGTTTAACTGTCATTCGGTTTTGAGTTAAGGTTCCAGTTTTATCTGAGCAAATAACTTGAGTAGAACCAAGGGTTTCTACAGCAGGCAAGCGACGAATAATTCCACCTTTACTAGCCATGCGGGACATACCAAGAGCTAAACAAATAGTAACAACAGCGACTAACCCCTCAGGGATAGCTGCTACGGCTAATGAAACAGCAGTTAAAAACATATCTAATGGTTGGTTGCCCATATATAATCCAATAGCAAAAACAACTGCAGCGATAAGTAATACACCAATGGATAAGTAACGAGAAATCTGATTCAGCTTTTGCTGTAATGGAGTAATCTCTTGTTTGCTAGAAGCTAATTGGTGAGCAATTGCTCCCATTTCAGTATTCATGCCAGTGCCAATTACCATACCAGTTCCTCGTCCATAGGTAACTGCCGTACCCATAAAAGCCATATTAATTTTATCGCCTAAAGGAACATTTACCTCTTCAAGAACTTGGGTGTCTTTTTCTACAGGAACTGACTCACCGGTTAAGGCACTTTCTTCAATTTTTAAAGCCACAGAATGGATAAGTCTTAAATCTGCTGGAACACTATTACCAGCCTCTAAGAGGACAACATCACCAACCACTAACTCAGCAGCAGGAATTACTTGTGTTACACCATCTCTAATTACCTGTGCTGTCGGGGCAGCCATTTTCTTTAAGGCATCTAGAGCGGCTTCGGCTTTACTTTCTTGCACTGTTCCTAGAATTGCATTTAGAATAACTACAGCTAGAATAATACTTGCATCAACCCATTCACCAACTAAGCCAGAAATTAAGGCGGCTCCAATCAATACCCAAATCATCATATCAGCAAATTGTGATAGAAAAATACTGAGAATGGATTTTTTCCCTTCAGTGATTAGTTGATTTGATCCATGTTCTTGTAAACGCGATTTAGCTACCGAACTAGTTAGCCCTTTTGGACTGGAGTCTAATTCAGTATACACTTGTTCTGATGAAAGATTGTGCCAGTTTTTCTGCTCCATTAAGTTCTCGCCTTTCTTTGTTTTAGTATTACCTAAAATAAGAGATAAAAAAAGACTTTTGTAGGATTAACTACAAAAGTCTCACTGAACTAAATAGTTCTCCGTACCAGGTCTAAGACCAAGATGTTGATACGGAGTTACGCTGGAAAAGCGTACCAGTTACTCCCTTTAGCGAAAGGATACCATAAATTACAATTTATGTCAATGGTTGAATGGGTTACTACTTAAGCATGGCACTAATAAACCAAATATTCTTGCTGAAGAAAGCAACATAGTCTTCAAAAACTGCTACAGTTTCGAAATCGCCAGCTTCGTCAGCAGTGTTTCTAATTTCTGTCGCTAAGTCTTTCATTGCTTGTAAGTCTTGCTTAACTACTTCAAGAGATTCTTTAATACTAAAGTCCTTTGCTTTAACTTCACTAATAGTAGCGTTTTCCAGGTAATCAGCCATTGTTGATAGCGGCATAACACCTTTCATTTTTAATACTTCGGCAACTTCGTCAAAGTCAGCAAATAATTTGTCATAGATTTCTTCAGTAAATTCGTGAACTTCCTTGAACTGACCTCCAACAACGTTCCAGTGAATGTTGTGCAGCTTAATGTTTAAAACTGCTAAGTTAGATAAGTATTTTTGCATTAAATCATAATGTTTCATAATGATCCCCCTTGTATTTTTGCTGCTATTTTCGCAGCAATTATTTAATTATGTTTCAGGTTGATGTAGTCCTATTATTGTGTTCTTTGTTATCGTCCTATCCAATATCTCGCTTACCAGTTGTTGGTTTGCTTACTGACTACATCCACCTCCTTCAAAGCCTAGACCAACTGGTAAGAACTGGTCTGATTTAAGTATAGCATAAACTACCCCTTATTGCAAATGATTATCGTTAAGGATTTTGTTAGTTTATTGTTGGGTTGTTGTTCAATTATTATTTTATCTCTTTGAGAAAAAAATACAACCCTGTATCATGCGATACAGGGTTGTATTTATGGGAGGGCTGTCAATGAAATCTATTTATTGGTAAGGCTTCCGTAGCGTGCTGCTACTTCAGCCCAGTTAACCACATTAAAAAATGCTTTTACATAATCTGCACGGAGATTTTTGTATTTTAGATAATAAGCATGTTCCCAAACATCGATTCCTAGAATCGGAGTCCATTTTCCACCATTTTCCATTAGTGGATTATCTTGGTTTGGGGTGGCACTGACTTTTAAGTTACCAGCTGAGTCAGTGGATAACCAACTCCAACCAGACCCAAATTGACCTAAAGCCGCAGCGGTAAGTTTATCTTTTAAATCATTAAAGCTGCCGAAATCACGATTAATTTGGTCGGCTAATTTTCCAGTTGGCTCTCCGCCACCATCAGGTGAAAGAATGGCAAAATATAGATTGTGGTTGTAGAATCCACCACCATTGTTTCTAATGGCTGTCCGTAAACTAGGATCTTCAATACTGTCTAAATCACTGAGGATTTCCTCAATGCTTTTACTAGCTAGATTAGGCGATTTGTCTATTGCCTGATTAAGATTGTTTGTATATCCGGCATGGTGTTTGCCGTAATGAGTTTCCATAGTCAATGTATCAATATGAGGCTCTAAAGCGTTGAAATCATATTTTAATTCGATTTGCTTAAACATAATTTTCGCTCCTTTAACCCTTAGTATTCCAACTAATTTGGTCGGAATTGATTGTGGTTTAAGTATAACATACAATTTCTGGTATTGCAAATGATTATCGTTTTCAATTATGTAAAATTGTTTTTAAATAATGCGGAAATAGATTACAAATTTGTACCAGTTTATGATATAATTACCAATAATTAGCGGATTTCGATGGGTTTTGGAGGTGAATTTAGTGAAGATTGGCGAATATGCACAACTGCTTACTGTTGTTCCAAAATTAGCTGTTAAGCAAGTAGATCTGTTTAAAGAGATAAATTTTACAGGCCCGAAGGAAAACCTTCGGATTAGTTTTCGCTATAACAAAGACTTGGAACAGAATGTTACTTATCTAATAGATAATACAACAGGGAAAGTTGTTAAAAAATCGCCATCTGATGCACAAGTTGATCATATGATTCGCATTAAACGAATGATGGGACTATATATTGATAAGCAGGCTTAGCTTCAGATTCTGTTTCTGCGTCTAGAGGCAGAATCTTTTTTTTATTCAATTTATCAAGTTTACAGCCGATATATGTATCATAGGATAGTATTATTTACCTGATATTTCATCAGTTTAGGGGGACGGACTATGCGCAGTTCTAATTTTATTAAATTGGCTTTGTTTTCTTTATGTGTCGTAGTATTGACAGGGTGTTTAACTAATCCAATAACAGGGAATATTGGCCCTTCTTGGACGGTGCCAATGGGAGCGCCGTTAGCTTCTAATACTGTATATTTATCTGATGTAATCAATGATCAGTTTGAGACCCGGGATGATTTATATGTTTTTTATCAAGAGGCAGATTTCTCAATTAATTTAGCGGAATATGTGAGATTTGATTTTGCGGAAGATATTGATTCCGGTATTGAATTTACAATTCCTGGTGAAGAGATTAAGGTTGAAATCTCTCTGGCTGATCTAAATATGAATTTAGATGATATCGATCAATTTCAAAGTATTGGTTTTGCACAGGGTACTTTAGCAATAACCTTTCCCAATGATCCAGATTGGCATACCGATTCTATAACTATTGATGGCAAGTCATTGGCAGTTGCTGATAACAACCTAGCTGGTCAGGTGATTAATAATGATAGTAAAATTGCTATAGTTGCATCTTCTGATGCTCCTAATCCGAATCTGCCAAATACTGCGAGAATAAGTTTTAGCAATACGGAGTTAGCTTCATTTAAAGGCTGTTTACATACTATTGAGATTTCAGCGGATGATTTTAATTTAGATCTAAATTTAGATTTAGAATTACCTGAAGCTGTAGAAAGTGCTTTGTCAGGTGTAGAATGGTTAGATGCTAGTTTATTCTTAACCATCAATAATAAAACTAATTTACCAATTAATATGGAGCAATTAAAGATTAATTTTATAGGTGCTAGTGGCAGCTCTTATCTCTCGTTTACCAATAAGGGTGAGAATGGGGCTATTATTACCAAGGAAGGTACTAAAACAACTTATACTTTTAAACCAACCAAAGGTAAAGAACATCCAATCATTTCTGCTATTCAATCCATTCCTGATGCTATTAAATTAGAGGGTAGTATTGTTGTTGGACAGGATGAGTTTGTAGATTTGCAATTTGCTGATCTAGAAGTAGTCGTTGGCTTTGATTTAGCTAGTCAAATTACTTTTAATGTAGATCAAGTTGAATCTATCATTGTAGGACCGTTTGATGTTCAGCCAGATGAAGATTTAGCAGACAATATTGAAGAGTTTATTGAGTCGGCATACTTGTATGCTCGGGTAACTAATAACTTCCCGTTAGGCGTAGGATTAGTGTTAGAGTTAAGTGAATCAGAGGACAATTGGGAAAACGCTACTCAAATTTCCATTGGCGATATGCCAAAGGGTGAGGAAAGCACTTTGGTCTTTCCTGTTGAACAGCCCCTAATTGATTTGATTCGTAATGGTGGCTATACTCGTGTACAAGTGACCCTTTTGGGTACAGGATCACAGGACTATGCTATTAGAGCCTCAGACTACTTGAAATTTGCTTTATGGGCTGAAGTTCGAGTAAAGATTAATCACTAAGGAAGTGAATAGAATGAAGAAAGCAATTAGCATATTATTCCTGTTATTATTGTTGTTCGCTTATCCAGTTGCAGCAGCTCCATTCGATCCGAGCGATGCTTATGGCTTGTTGCCAAATACTTATAATCCAGCTAACCGAGATGTGCCGATTTTTGTGTTAACTACTGGCGTGTCAGCAGAAAGTAATTCTTTGAACTATCAACTGATTCCTTTATTAAATGCTGATTGGAGCGATGAGGAACGGGAATGGGTCGGTTCTTTAATAAGTAAAAATGGCTTAAGCTTATCCGCTAATGTAATGCCCGTTTTCGGACTTAACTTTAAAATATTTGGTTTAAATGCTGCTGGGAAAGCTTCTGTTAGTGGCACTATTCCGAAGCATTTCACCGATTTGCTCTTTTATGGTCACGACGCCCAAAAATTAATTGACGAAGAAGTTATTACTTATGATTTCAAAGATTTGAATGGCCATGGGGCAGCATATTTAGAAGCGGGAATTACTTTAGCTCATACTAGAAAACGACTAACTTTAGGATTGAACGCTAAATATTTATATGGCTTTGGTTATGGCGATGCTTATGGTAATGGAATGATTGTAACAGCCCATAAAGACGGGGAAACTTCAATTTCCGGTCAAGACCTGGATTTTACTATGTTTTACGCTATGGAAGGTGCTGGTTATTCCTTTGATGTGGGAGCCCGATATCAGCTGAGCAATTCTTTTGCGGTAGAAGGAAGTGTTTTAAATATTGGACAAATTCACTGGCAAGATGGGGTCAAATACCAAGTTCGCCGTGAAGGAGAATTTAATTTACTTAAGTTTGGGTTTGATACGGAAGAAATGAAATTTATTTTTGAAACTGATGAGTTAGAGGAATCAGAGGAGCTATTTGAAGAAGTTGAAGAAACAAATCTTGAATATATCTGGCGTTTACCAAGGGTTACTCGTGTAGGCGCTGATTGGCAGCTTGGTCGGTCCCTACGGCTTAGAGGTGAAGTAAATCATACTAAACATTATCAGGTAGATGGAGAGAGCAGTACCATAGGCTTGGCTGGCGGTATGGAATATCGTCTTTTAAGAATATTCCCGATTCGAATTACTGGTCAAAAGGTACTAAATGAGCAAGCGATAATTAATGGTGGTATTGGGCTTAATCTAGGACCAATTAGAGTTGACGCTTCTGTTCACAATATTCTCGGCGCACTAATGAAAGATCGACGTGGATTTGGTGCTGGAGTTAGTGCTACGCTGAAGTTTTAGATGAACCTTGGGAGGAATAGAATGTTTTTTGTAGGTGTCTTTGGTATTCAGGATAAGACTAAAGAAATTCATCGAGAGCAAAATGTAATTTGCCCTGTTTGCGGCAGTTATGACAGTTATCAGCTGTTTAAAACTTACACTTACTTCCATTTCTTTTTTATTCCCTTGTGGAAATGGAATTACCGTTTTTTCATAAAAACTCGTTGTTGTAATCGTTTTTGTCAGATCGATCAGGAGATAGGTACGCGGATTGAAAAAGGTGAAACTGTAATAGTTAGTGATTCAGATTTACATTGTCCTGGAACCGGAGAGCTTAATGCCTGCCAACGCTGTGGAGCGCAATTAGAGCCTGATTACAATTATTGTCCGCAGTGTGGCAATCATTTAAATAATTGGCCTTAGCTAGTGCAGCTAAGGCTTTTTTCGGCATGAACAAAGGAGGCAGGAACATTGTTAGCAGATTCACTGTCTAAATCCATGCGAATTCTAAGCCTTTATGAACGTTTATGTCAAGGCGAAGTAATTCAGCGACAAACTTTAGCAGAGGAGTTTGGGGTAGATCCGAAAACTATTTCTCGCGATTTAAATGAAATTCAGCAGTACCTAGATCAGAATCATCAGGGTGTACCAGGTGGAACGATTACTTATGATCGCTCCCTTGGTGGTCATATTTTAATGAAAGATGCTAGTTTTTGGTTAACCAAAGAACAGGTTTTAATATTGGCAAAGGTATTTTTAGAAAGTCGGGCGTTACCCAAGGAAGAAATGGATCAGCTATTAGATAAGTTGGTTTTACATTGTGACCCTGATTCGCGAAAATTAGTAAAGAATATCATTGCTAATGAACGTTTTCATTACAAGGCTGTTGGTCATAATCAACCGTTATTAGATAAGATTTGGGGACTTAGTAACGCTATTTTTCAACAGAAGATCACAGCAATTAATTATCAGCGAGAGGGAGAAGAACAGCCTACCACTCGAATAGTTGAGCCGTTAGCAATCATCTTTTCTGAGTTTTATTTTTATTTGTTAGCTGGAATCAAAGGTAAAGATTATGATTTTCCGACTGTCTTCCGAATTGATCGGATTAACGATTATCAAGTAACAGCTGATAATTTTAAAGTTGTTTATGCTCAACGTTTTGAAGAAGGTATTTTTCGCAAACAAGTTCAGTTTATGCAGACTGGAAAGTTATTTAAGGTTCG
>JAAYMV010000085.1 GCA_012521185.1 Bacillota bacterium | reverse complement strand
TTTTTTAAGCTAGGGCTTGACTTTTAACTAGTATATTTCGTATAATTGAATATGGCTGGTGATTCTATGGATAATTATTTTATGGAGCAGGCATTGGCGGAAGCAAAGAAAGCTTTAGCTATTGCAGAAGTACCCATCGGTGCAGTGGTTGTCCTAAATGGAGAAATTATTGGCCGTGGTCATAACCAAAAAGAAACATTGAAAGATCCAACTGCTCATGCAGAAATCATCGCCATTAGAGAAGCTGCAAGAAATCTTGGGAGCTGGCGTTTGACAGAGGCTGATTTATATGTTACACTAGAGCCCTGCCCAATGTGTGCTGGGGCAATAGTAAATGCTAGAATTAACAGACTAATTTATGGTGCAGATGATCCAAAAACTGGTGCTGTGTCATCTCTAATGAACTTGGTGCAAGATCAACGATTAAATCACCAGGTTGAAATAGTTGGAGGCGTTTGTCAAGAAGATTGCAGCCAATTATTAAAGGACTTTTTTCTGGTTTTACGAAAAAAGGATCGCTCTAACCAGGAGAGGTGACAGAGTGGTCGAATGTGGCGGTCTCGAAAACCGTTGGATGCGAATAGTGTCCCGTGGGTTCAAATCCCACCCTCTCCGCCATTGGTTAAATTAAATAGATAATATACAATACAAGTGATTATAAACATGGAGAGATGCTGGAGTTGGCTGAACAGGCACGACTGGAAATCGTGTAGAGGTGGTGAGCCTCTCGAGGGTTCGAATCCCTCTCTCTCCGCCATCATGATAGTTACAGCATTCTTGGTAGAATGCTTTTTTTGTTTTTATTGGTTAAATGAGGTGAGGATAATGGCAGTAAACCAAATCCAGGTCTGTGCTTGTGGTCGACACATGTGTGCTAGCCAAGTTCCTCTGTTTCGTTCTTTATCAGCTGAGCAACTTGTTGAAATTCAAAAAGCTATCATCCATCGAGAAGTTGAAGCTGATGAACCCATTGTTTTACAGGGGGATATAGGTAGTAGCTTAATATTAGTTCAATCTGGTATGGTTAAGCTAGTTCGGAACAGTGCCGATGGTGATGAAGTAATTATTTCCGTGTTATATCCAGGAGAATTTTTTGGTGAGTTAAGTTTATTCACTGAAACTCCCTACGCCATCAGTGCCTATGCTCAGCTGCCTACCAGGCTGTGTATTTTGGATAAGGAAAAAGTGAAAGAATTAATTAGAGAGAATCCAGAAATCGCGTTTTCGTTTTTGCGGGAATTAAGTGAGCGATTGCAAGCTGCTCAAGAGCACTGGGAAATCTCGGTAACCCGCTCAGTAGAAGCCCGACTAGCTAGATTCCTTTTAGAACAAGCTAAAAAAAGTGATGGAGATATAGTGACATTGAAACTATCACGGCAGGATATTGCTGGGATAATCGGTACTACTCCTGAAACAGTTAGTCGAAAGATTCGAGAGTTGGCAAAAAAAGAAATCATTAAGTTGCTATCACCAAGAAAAATAGTGATTGTCGATCGAGAACAATTAATGACTATCAATGATCAATAGTAAGATTTCCTTCCCAGGTGTGAAACTAATTGCAGGTGGGTAAACTAGTTAATGGGGAGGTGAGTATTGATGACGGTAAAAACTCAGTTAGAAAAAACAATTCTAACTGCACAAGATTTATGTAGTCAGCTTAAATATCATGCTCTAGAAACCGAAGTTCCAGCAGTGGTAGAAATGTATGAACGGATGCATCAACAAGTTGAGGATATCATACCAAGATTAAAAGGCCGTCTTGCTCATGTGAAGGATGAAGAACCACAATTCCGCTAGGAGAGAACTGGAAAACCAATTAAGTTGACAGTAGCATTATAAATACGTTATAATAATTTTGTCGTGCTAGACGGGGAGGTAGCGGTGCCCTGTACCCGCAAGCCGCTATAGCGGGGTCGAATTCCTATCTGAGGATTGATTTTGTGGAGTCTGCTCTAAGCAAGTGGTGTTGACAATTGGGTCTTACGCAATAGGAATTTACGAACCCCGTCAGGTCCGGAAGGAAGCAGCGGTAAGTAAACCCTCCTATGTGCCGTAAGGAAGCCTAATTCGAGCTAACTACTTAGATAACGTCTGGAAAATCCTTTCGAAGATAGGTGCACGACTTTTTTTGTTTTTTATTACATAATTTTGTTTTGGAGGTAGGCAATAATGGCGTATTTGTCTTTATACCGCCGATGGCGATCACAGAGCTTTGCAGATGTAGTAGGACAAACCCATATTGTTCAGACCCTTCAAAACAGTTTGAATTCTGGTCGAATAGCTCACGCTTATTTATTTACGGGGCCGAGAGGCACCGGGAAAACGACGATCGCCCGCCTGTTGGCTAAGGGTCTCAATTGTGTTAATGGTCCAACAGCCGATTTTTGCGGTCAATGTCATGAATGTGTTGGGATTACAAATGGTAATTCTCTTAATGTAATTGAGATAGATGGAGCTTCTAACCGTGGAATAGATGAAATTCGCGAATTGCGGGAGCAGGTACGTTTTGCTCCTACTGATGGACGCTACCGGGTTTATATCATAGATGAAGTACATATGCTTACTACGGAAGCTTTTAACGCCTTATTAAAAACACTAGAAGAACCTCCGGCTAGAGTTGTTTTTATATTAGCAACTACCGATCCACAGAAAATTCCAGCAACTATTCTCTCCCGTTGTCAACGGTATGATTTTAGGCGGTTCTCGACGGAGCAGATTTGTGAGCACCTTCGTTATGTATTGTCTAAAGAAGGGGTTCAAGCTGAACAAGAGGCTTTAGAGTTAGTAGCTGAACATGCTCAGGGTGGAATGCGTGATGCCCTAGGAATCATTGATCAATGCATGGCTTATTCTGATAGGATTAGCAGTCAGGTTGTTAGTGAGATTTTAGGTGTAGCTCCACGATCCCGGATTGTTAGTTTTTTACAAGCTTTAGATAAACAAAAATTAGAATCAGTTTTCAAGGAAATTAATGATTTGTATATGGAAGGTAAAAACCTCCATCAGTTTGTTAAAGATATAATTTCATTTTTGCGAGATTTAGTGTTGCAGACAGTAAATGCGGCCGATTTGAACTTATCTTGGTCAAAGGCGGATCTAGTTCAGATGTTAGAGGTATTTTCTCAGTGTGAACGGGATATGCGTTATGTATCTACCACCAGTATTCCGTTGGAGTTAGCAGTGTTGAAATTAACTCAGATTCCAACTACTATGTCAGCTTTACAGCAAAAGGTTAATCAATTAGAGAATCAAATTGCCGAATTGGCAAAGGCTAGACCTGTAACAGCTGCTACTGCTACTTCTGCAGCAACAGATACTACTAGGGAAGCAGCAAACGAAGAACCTGAATTTAGATTGAATGTAACTCGGGACGATGCTGCTAATTTAAAGTTAATTCAAGATAATTGGCATCGTTATTTAAAGAGTTTACACGAAGAGCGATTAGTGCAACAAGAAGCCTTTTTACGGGAAGGATTTCCAGTTCAGGTGGAGAAAAATGTACTCATTATTGCTTTTCCGAAGGAAAGAGGTTTTCATAAAGCCAGTATTGAGCAGGAAAAACATCGTGAACCAGCAGAACGGGTTCTTAGTAAAATGCTCGGGAAACAATTTAAGATTCAATGTATTACAGGTGATTCTGAGCAATATAAATCTAATAACCCACCAGAAATGTCGGTTTCTGAAGAGACTAAGTCAGAATCTGAACCGGAATACGATGAATCGGTGAATGCTGCGTTACGAATGTTTGGTGGCAAAATAATTGAGATTCGCGATAAATAGAAGGGTGGTCCTTGATTATGGGAATGAACATGAATAAAATGATGAAAATGGCGCAAAAGATGCAAAGTGAAATGGCTAAATTACAGGAAGAATTAAAAGAGAAGACCGTCGAAGCAACTGCTGGTGGCGGTGTAATTACAGCTGTTGCAAACGGAAGCCAGGAAATTGTAGAGATTAGAATTGATCCTGAAGCAGTGGATCCTGAAGATGTAGAAATGCTCCAAGATTTAGTAATGGCAGCAGTAAATGAAGCATTGCGTAAAGCCCAAGAGATGGTAGCCAGTGAAATGCAAAAACTTACCGGTGGATTTAATATTCCTGGGATGCCGACTGGATTGTTCTAATGTCTCATTATGCAAAGCCTTTAGCTAGGCTTGTTGAAGAATTAGTAAAACTCCCAGGTATTGGTCCAAAAACTGCACAACGGCTTGCTTTTCATATCGTTGGCAGCTCACAAGAAAGTGCTCGTAGTTTGGCAGCTGCTATTGTAGATGTGAAAGAAAAGATTGGCTATTGTTCTCAATGTTTTAATCTAACAGATGTTGATCCTTGTTGGGTTTGTGGTGATGATAGTCGAGACAAAACTATCATCTGCGTAGTAGAAGAACCAACAGATATTATTGCATTGGAGCGTACTAAAGAGTTTAAGGGGCATTATCATGTGCTTCACGGAGCTATTTCTCCTTTGGAAGGTGTTGGTCCAGGCGACCTGCGCATTAAAGAACTACTTTTAAGACTTAACGAAGATATTCAAGAAATCATTGTAGCCACGGATCCTGATGTAGAAGGTGAGGCTACAGCCATGTACTTAGCTCGCCTAATTAAACCATTAGGTTATAAAGTAACACGAATGGCTCATGGTATGCCGGTTGGCGGAGATTTGGAATATGTTGACGAAGTCACTTTAAGTAAAGCATTAGAATGGCGTCGTGAGTTGTAATATTTATTTGAATAATTAGCCATACTATACTACCTGAATAATTTTCAAGGTGGTGGAGTAATGGCTAATTTTATGTCTGTGAAGTTTTGGAATTTTGCTAAGAAATTACTTGTTGAACCTTTTGAGGAAACAGAGTCGGTAGATATTAACGATGATGAATTCATATTGCAAGCCCTATTAGAGGCCAAAGAAGACTGGCTAGCTGCTCGTTCATATTTTGAGAATGTAGTAGATCCTGATTTAATTGATCATGCTATTTACACAATCGAGGCAGCAGAAAGAAAGTATATGTACTTATTAAAACAGGCCAAAAACAGAGGTTTAGTTTTCAGGGAAGTAATTCATTCTCTAGACTAAAATTGTGACATATTCTAGGTGGGCAAGCCATATAGGTAGAAGGAAACTGATATTTTATGGAGGCTAGGAAATGGACATCACTGTCGTCTTCGCCTACTTATTTGGTATAATAATTCTATATTTGCTTGCCCAAATATTTTATGTACCTTTAAAAACCCTTGTTAAGTTAATTTTCAATGGAATAATCGGCGGCCTGTTGTTAGCGCTATTTAACATAGTAGGTAGTTATTGGGGATTGTACTTGGCGATTAACCCGATAACTGCTCTAGTGGCGGGATTATTAGGTTTGCCAGGTATATTACTTTTACTAGTGCTACGCTACATTTTAATAAAATAAATTTCAAAAAACTGTTGACAGAATTCCAATAGCGTGATAAGATAAGCATTGTCGTTGCTCAGCAACGTAGTTGAACTTTGAAAACTAAACAGCAGAAAGAACGTAAATGCTCTTGTCAATTTCGGACAAACGGAATGTTTGTCAAAAGAGTAAAGTTTACTCAAACTGTTTTCAAGAGAAGACAGTAGTTCAATATGAGCTAAGACACAAACTTTTATTGGAGAGTTTG
>JAAYMV010000084.1 GCA_012521185.1 Bacillota bacterium | reverse complement strand
GCAACCTTCGCGATGGCAACGCGATGCTCTACCAATTGAGCTACTACCGCATGGTGGGCGAAACAGGGCTCGAACCTGTGACCCCCTGCTTGTAAGGCAGGTGCTCTCCCAGCTGAGCTATTCGCCCATGAGTAAGTATGTTTAAAATAATACCTCTAGACAATTTCAAATTATACCAGCATCTGAACTAAATGTCAACTTTTTAAATGCATAATTTTATTTTTATTACAGTTGCATGTTATCTACAGGAAGGTTATAATGTATGGTAATTTAAAATCAACCAGTATATTCCATGCTGGGCAAGGAGGTTACTATGAATAAATATTTTAAAATTCTATGCGTTGGTTGCTTATTAATTATATTGACTATCAGCACTTCAGCTTTGGCAAACGTTGAACAAAAAATTGTAACTAAAACACAGGCTAACCAAGCATTTGAATATGCATTACAATATGTTGAGCATGAAGTCGCATACAAACTGGGCGGTAGATTCTCTATCGCTCAATACTTGGCCGCTTTGGCTGATGGCAAACAACCTGGTCTTGATATTGGGGTTGATGCATCAGCTGTGGTAATCAATGCCTATCGCAGTGTTTTTCCTAGTCTATTATTTAAGCCAAGTGCCGATAGCACACGCTATGTATCAGATGTAAGTAGTAGTGTCATCTATCATTATAACAGCATACCAATAACTGAAGATGATTTAACAAAGGGAGATTTAGTATTTTTCAAAAATGCTGCTGGCAATATCATCGGTGTCAGTCTATTTTCCCACTTTGAAGGAAATTTAATTCATTTTATTACAGCATCACAAAGTGCTGGCAAAGTAATTGTCTCCAAGATTAACATGGAAGGAAACTATTGGAAAACTCATTTTGCTGGCTATGGACGGCTTCTATATGCTGAATAATCAATGAAGGGGGAACTGCAGTGAAAAAGTACATTGTAAAAACCTTAAATAGTATGGCTACTGGTTTATTCGCTTCACTTCTTATTGGTTTAATTCTAGAACAATTAGGTGTTTTGCTCGGCAGTTCAATGCTGCAAAACTTCGGTATGTTCGCTAAAATGTTAATGGGTCCAGCTATCGGAATTGCTATCGCCGCTAGCTTAGACGCTCCACCACTAGTATTAACAGCAGCAGCCGTTGCTGGTGCTTTAGGCGCAGGTACAATCCAATTAAGTAGTGAGCTAATTTTAGCTACGCCTGGCGAACCTGTAGGAGCCTATGTGGCAGCTTTAGCAGCAACAGAAGTTGGGAAAAGAATTTCAGGTAAAACACCCGTCGATATTATTCTCTCACCTGCTATAACTATTCTAGTTGGAGGATTAACTGCCATAATTGTTTCTCCTGCAGTCTCAAAACTAATGACTAGCTTAGGTGCTTTTATTAATGAAGCTACCACCTTACACCCATTTCTAATGGGAATCATCGTCTCGGTTGCCATGGGAATGATCCTTACACTACCTATATCTAGTGCAGCTATCGCTATTTCTTTAAAGTTAAGCGGATTAGCCGCTGGAGCCGCCACAGTCGGTTGTTGTTGCCAGATGATCGGCTTTGCTGTTAGCAGCTTTAAGGACAATAAATGGGGCGGTGCCTTAGCACAAGGTATTGGAACATCCATGTTACAAATGCCGAATATTATCGAAAACTGGCGGATCTGGATTCCACCAACTCTGGCTTCAGCTATTTTAGGTCCAGTGGCAACGATGATCTTTAAGATGGAAAATATACCAACAGGTGCAGGTATGGGAACTAGTGGCTTAGTCGGCCAAATTGGAACTATTGCAGCTATGGGTACATCTTCTGTACCAGCCATAATCTTATTACATTTTCTCTTACCTGGTATTATATCAGCGTTATTTACTCATTTACTCATCAAAATTTCTTGGATTAAACCTGGTGATATGAAATTAAAAGTCTAATCGTCCTACCGTTATAGAAGGAATTCCATAAACATAAAAGGAATATATTCAAAAACGATTAGGAGGCGAGTGATTTGCAAAAACAAGCTTTGTTTTGTGTATTGACTCTCGCGTTTGTGTTAGTGCTTAATGTTTCTGTGTGTGGAGCAAGCCAAGGAATTCCCATTGATATTCCTGGAACTCAAGTACACTTTTTCACACTACGGTACGAAGCAGCTACACCTCCATATGAACAAGCAGATCTAGTTTGGCAGCGCTTAAGTTCCATTTTCCAACAATGGGTAGAAGAAGGTCAAAATCCAAACTCACTAACCGCTGAAATGGTTACCGTTGAAACAGCACCTAGCGGAAATAAAGCAATTTACTTAAAAGGAATCTTAATCGTTGAAGTAGACGAATATCATGCCAAGCAAAATCGCACAAATGTTGATCAATTAGCAAAGACTTGGGCTGACAATCTACGCCAAGGTGTAACCGTATTTGTAGAAAGCAATGTTCCTAGTAGATGAATATAATTGAGTGTAAAGACTTTTAACATGGACACATGTTAAAAGTCTTTTTTATTTCTGCATAACACAACCTTTTCTAACAAAGACTGTTAAAGGGTGACTAGGATACATGAAGAAACAGCAGTTATACAGAAATCTGCAACAAAATATCGAACTAATCCAAAATAGCTTATCTAACACTGATGAACTAATTACTCGCGAATTCACCTTAAATCTTAAAAATACAAAGAAAGACTGTGTCTTATTTTATTTAGAGGCTATGGCGTCCGGTGACACAATCAATAGTGAAATATTGCGTCCCTTATTACTAACTGCCTCAGAATTTAGTGATCCCTTTGACAGATCCTTACTTACATTTTTACGCACCTCTGTTGTCACCGCTGGTGATATCAAAGAAACCAGCGATTTAGATCAAATCTTATTATCAATTATGTCCGGCGGGGTAGTCCTCTTTGTAGATGGCATTAAAGGCGCTTTATCTATTGATGTAAAGGGTTTTGCCAGACGAGCTGTAACCCACTCCCAAACTGAAGCCTTAATCCGTGGTCCGCGGGACAGCTTTACAGAAACTTTAAGCGAAAATATCTCCTTAATTAGAAGACGACTACGTGATCCTAGTTTGGTTATTAAGCGTTTCCGAATTGGACTGCGTGGACAAACGGATATTGCTATTACATATATCGAAGGTTTAGCGAAACAAGATCTTATTGACGAAATAATGCGGCGGATTAATGCCATCAAAGTTGACCTGGTGTTAGAGTCCGGTTATGTTGAACAATTAATTGAAGATGACTGGCGCTCACCTTTTAATACACTACAAGATACTGAACGGCCAGACGAAGTGGTTGCTGGGATTATCGAGGGACGAGTAGCTATTTTATTCGATAACACCCCTTATGTATTATTAGCACCAACCACATTTAACAGTCAAATGCTCTCACCAGAAGATTATTATGTGCGCTGGTTACCAGCGAACTTTGTGCGAATAATTCGCTTTATGGCATCATTTATTGCTCTCATTGCTCCATCATTATATATTGCTTTAACAGCTTATCACCCAGAAATGCTGCCTACTCAATTAGCTTTATCAATTGCTGGGTCACGTTCTGGCGTCCCCTTCCCAATCTTCATTGAAGCCTTGATCATGGAATTATCCCTGGAACTATTACGCGAAGCAGGGATTCGACTACCAAGCCCTATTGGACAAACCATTGGTATTGTTGGCGGATTGGTAATTGGTGAAGCAGCTGTACGGGCTCAATTAGTCAGTCCAATTATGGTAATTGTGGTAGCTTTAACAGCTATCGCTAGTTTTATTATACCTACTTATACCCTAGGCTTTGGCCTACGAATTACCCGGTTTTTCCTGATGCTAACAGCCAGCTTCTTAGGTCTATATGGCTTAAGCCTTGGACTGCTAATAATTCTAGGCCATTTAGCCACCTTAGAAAGTTTTGGGGTCAGCTATCTTTCACCATGGGCCCCCTTTAACTTTCATGACCTCAAAGATTCGATTTATAGAAGTCCCTGGCATAAATTTAAATTGCGTCCTGAATATACACAAAGCGAAGATCCAACCCGACAACCTGAATATAAGGGAAGAAAACGAAAGGGGGCCAAGAACAAACCATGAAAAAGCTGTTCGCATGCGTTTTATTATTTGGCTTACTGCTTAGCGGCTGCTGGGATTTAAACGACATTGACGAACGTTCCTTTGTCCTTGGTGTAGCCTTTGACAAAGAACAAATGGGGGAGAAATATGTTATGTCCATAGAAATACCTGTACTAGCTAATTTAGGGGCGGAAAAAGGCGTTTCAGCCGATCAATCATTAGTTCTTTCTACAACTGGGACAGCTGTCGCCCAAATGATTAAATCATTAGAATTACGTAATTGGCGTCCTTTGTTTTTTGGCCATACTAAAATCATTGTATTTGGTGAAGAAGTCGCCCGCGAAGGTATCTGGTCTTTTCTTAATTTTTTTGAACGAAACCCACATACGGATCTGCGACTTAAAGTATATATCGCTGATGGTGAAGCAAGAGATGTTTTACAAACTTCTAATCCTAGAGAACCGCTAGCTTCAATTTATTTAAACCGCTTAACTGAATTAGAATCTTTAACAGCTCGAACAATAACCCAAAATTTTCAGGATAGCTTAATTCGCTTACACGATACTGGAAATACAATCTTACCAAGAGTACGTTCCACTGAAACAGAGTTTGTAATTGGGGGAGGTGCTCTGATCAAGGATTGGAAATTAATAGCTTGGTTAGGAGAAAACGAAGCCTTTGCCGCCCAATTTCTATTTGATGAGGTAACAAAATCAAATATTTCCGTTAAACTTGATGAGTATATCTATAGCGTTTTTGTTTCCAGCTCATCAACAAAAATAAAACCAGTACTCATCAGTGAACAGCTAGCTTTTAAAATTGACATTAAAATTGAGTGTATTGTCAACGAAGTTTTTTCCTTAACAAGAATGGATACTGACTATGTCCCCCTTAAGGAAATTGAAAACAAAGTGACTGAGTTTGTTACTGACCTGATAAATCACTTACTAGAAAAACTTCAATCTCTGAAAGTCGACCCATTTGCTTTCAGTCAATTGACTTTTAGATATTATCCCGAAATATGGACAAAACACAAAAACCATTGGGATGAAGAGTTTTTTCCTCAAATCCAATTCCTAGTCAATTGCGAAACTCAGGTTAGACAGACTGGTATATTAGAATAGTAGAATAGGTGAGGATCATGAGAGAGCGGCGCTTGCTAGCTCAAGAAATCACAGTTCTATTGATTAACACATGTATTGGAAGCGGTTTAATCACCTTGCCCAATATTTTAGCTAAAACAGCTGGATCTGATGGATTGTGGGCTCTTTGTGGTACACTGATAATTTGTGCCTTTGCCGTGGTCATGTTTGTCACACTAATTCGCAAATTTCCCAACGACAGTATGACCAAGTTTATCCCTAAGCTACTGGGTAAACCTTTAGGGTTTATTTGTAACAGCTTAATAGCATTGTATTTTTTGCATGTAACCACAGTGGCAATCCGTTCATTTGGGGACATTGTCAATGTGGTTATGCTACGACGAACTCCTCTAGAAGTAGTGATGGGCTCAATGTTGCTATCCTGCTCTATTCTAGCCAGAAACGGAATTCAACCTATTGCTCGCACCTGTCAAATCATTGCTTTTTTATTGTTACCCTTTATATTAATCGCACCTCTGCTCTTGCCCGTATTCGAGTTTGGAGAATTTCTACCACTACTCCATTCCAGTCGCGAATCTTTTCTGAATGCGATGATGATGTCAATTTTTTCGATCTCCGGCTTTGAAATAGTTTTATTTCTTGGACCAACCTTAAAAGAAAAAAACAAACTACTCCCAGCTAGCCTAATAGGATTATTTATTGTCGGGTTATTTACTGTCACTATTGTGGCAATGACTTTTGGCACTTTAACGGTCAATCAAGTTGCCCGTTTGAATTATCCATTAATTGAAATGATAAAATATGTACCTGTTCCGTTATTGCTACTAGAACGGATCGAACTGATTTTCTTTGCTATTTGGATCTCATGTGCCTATTCTACCATTGTAATTCTCTTAAATATCAACGCCCAGCATGTTTCAGAAATGTTTAATATAAATAGATGTAAACACTTTGTCTTGCCAATCGCACTACTGGCCTTTTTTCTCGGAAGAATTCCCAGCAATACATTGGAAGTCAGTAAATATGTTGGTTATAGCAATATTATGTGGATTGTTCTAGTATTTGGTTTCATTCCTTTGCTCCATCTAATAGTAAAAATTAAAGAGCCAAAATCAAAAAACAACAAAAACAAAAAACAAAAGAAAAAACTAATTGCCAAAAGTAAACAAAAATAGACCTTTGTCAACTGAAAACAAAGGTCTATTATAACGTTCTAACTTACAAGTGGAAAGAAATATCCGCCGAAGAATATCCAGGCTGCAATTAAAGTAAGCACAATATTAAAGGTTTGACCAACTACATATAATTTTACCGGTTTGCCTCCCTTACTAACCTTCATCATATCTGAAAATCTAGAATCTAAACCGATAGAAACAAAAGCCAATGTAAATAACCAGCTTTTTAAAGTACCTGTCAGATTTAAAATACTATCAACTTTTGCTTGACCTAAACTAGGAATTAAAACAAAAGAAAAAATCACAGAAGCTAACACAAAACCAATCACAAACTTAGGAAGCCGATTCCATATCTCCATTAAACTAGGACGAACTGCTTGATCTCCATTTTCTACCTTAGACGCAAATAACACTGCAAAGAAGAAAGCCACAAAACCAATTAAAATATTCTGTAGCATTTTAATGATCGCCGCCACTTCCATAGCTGTTGACCCAACCATACTACCAGCAACTACAACTGCTCCAGTACTATCAACTGTTCCTCCAATCCAAGCACCGCCAACATACTCGCTAAGCCCCATAAATTTAATAAGGATAGGCAAACCGATCATCATAAGTACAGTAAATATTAGGGAGATTGAGATCGTTAAACTAATTTCTTCCTTTTTAGCCTTAGTTGCCGCACCAGTAGCAATTGCTGCAGAAACACCACAAACAGATGTACAGGCAGCAATGGTTGCAACTAGGGATTTGTCTTGCATTGCTAGAGTATTGGTTCCATATCGATACATAAAATAAATTACAATAGGTGTCACTATCCACGCTACACCTAATCCATAAACGCCAAGACTAAGAATTCGATTAAACAAGATTTCTGCTCCCATTAAAACTAAGCCGGTTTTAATCAATAACTCTGTACGCAAGGCTGGTACCAGCCACTTAGGCTTGCCAAACACGTTGGAGACAAACAAGCCTAAGATTAACGCCCAAATTACATCATTGACTCCATAATGCCGCATAGTCGTTTCATTTCCTAACACATACGCCAAAACTGCTAATATAAAGACTACTGGAAAACCAATCAGGTACTTACCAAACTCCGAACCATCTTTTTTCATTACCGCGATTGCTATACCCGTTAGTAACGCTAAGCCAATTCCCAACAGGAGCAAACTAGGAATCATCTCTGTAGGCAAACCTAAAGTAATATCCCCTGACCATTTTGGCAGTTTCGGCACATAACTAATTACTCCTAGACCCACCAGAACCATTAAGATTCCAGCAAGCCAAATGGTCCACCAGTCTTCAGTTGACCATAATAGCGACCAGTTGATTCGCTTCACCGTACTCCCTCCAGTATCACAGTACTATTTTTTCAATAATTTTATAGTATGCAATACTAGAGAGAGTGTGATTAATTTTACTTCATTTCTTGCCCGCCAGTAACATTAATTGCCTGCCCCGTCATATAGCTTGAGTCATCTGAAGCCAAAAAGACCATCACATTAGCTACATCTTCATAAGTACACCCACGTCTCATTGGAACCTGGTTAAGATATTTTTCTCTAACCTCTTCTTTAGTAATACCCTGGTTTCTAGCATACTGCTCATATAAGCTATTAACCCAAAGTGGAGAATCTAATAAATTCCCAGGACAAATACTATTTACACGAATATTTCTGGTAGCGAATTCTAATGCCAGGCTTTGAGTTAAACCAATTCCACCGAATTTAGAAGCAGCATAAGCCGAATTCTTCGCCGATCCTTTTTTACCTGACTTACTATTAATCTGAATAATATTACCCTTACCTTGTTTAAGCATAGCTGGGATTACAGCTTTAGCCGAATTAAAATAGCCAACCAGATTAACGTCAATAACCTTTTGCCATTCATTAGTTAGAAATTCTTCAATTGGTTTAGCAATCAAAATTGCTGCATTACAAACTAAAAGATCAATTTTGCCAAATGTATCTATCGCAACCTGAGCCATCTTTTCACACTGCTGATAATCAGTTACATCCACTTGAACCGCAATTGCTTTGTCACCAAAATTTCTGGCCTGTTTATTAGCAGCTTCATAATTAATATCTGCGACAACAACTTTGGCTCCCTCAGAAATTAACCTTTCAACCAAAGCTGCTCCTAACCCTTGAGCTCCACCAGTAACAATTGCCACCTGATTTTCCAATCTCATTTTAACTCTCCTTTTACCCTGCTATTCTAAGTTTTCACTATAATATTTAATTAATATTTCACTTACCAGACTATAATCTGGATTATAACATATTTAAATAAATCGGTAAACAAACCTGCCTCCAAGGCATTTCTTAACAATAATTCAATATAAATAATACTTTTATACATATTAACTATGTTATAATGTATGTGGAGTAGTAGATAGAAATCCGAACGTTAACGGGAGGTATGAAAATGCGCACCAAGGCTGTAAGACTGTATGGGAAGAATGACTTAAGATTAGAAGAATTTGATTTACCCAAAATTCAAGATGATCAAATTCTTGCCCATATTATATCCGACAGTATCTGTATGTCCACTTACAAAGCAACAATTCAAGGCAGCGACCACAAACGTGTACCAAAAGATATCGCCACTAATCCGGTTATTGTTGGTCACGAATTTTGTGGCGAAATCATTGAAGTTGGAGCTAAGTGGAAAGACCAATATAAACCAGGTACCAAATTTACAATTCAACCAGCTTTAAACTATAAAGGTTCCTTAGATGCTCCTGGATATTCTTATCCTTATACCGGAGGAGCAGCAACCTATATTATCCTACCAAATGAAGTAATGGAAACGGGCAATCTGTTAGTGTATAACGGTGAAGCTTATTTTTACGGTTCTTTAGCCGAACCAATGTCCTGTATTGTTGGCGCTTATCACGCAAGTTATCACACAGAAAGCGGCAGCTATGTACATAAAATGGGCATTGTCGAAGGTGGAGCCTGTGCAATTTTAGCAGGAGCTGGTCCTATGGGCTTAGGAGCCATTGATTATGCAATTAACAGTAATCGCCGCCCTTCGTTATTAGTAGTTGTAGACATCGATCAAGAACGACTGGAAAGAGCTAGCCAAATCTATACTGTAGAAAAAGCCGCTAAAAACGGTGTTACCTTAAAATATGTTAACACTAAAGATCTAGAAAATCCAACAGATTATCTGTTAAGTTTAAACGATGGAAAAGGTTATGATGATGTCTTTGTCTATGCACCTGTTCGCTCTTTGGTAGAAATGGCTGACGAAATGCTAGGTCGCGATGGTTGCCTCAATTTCTTTGCTGGTCCAACAAGAACTGATTTTAAAGCTGAACTCAACTTCTACAATGTACACTATAATTCCACCCACATCGTCGGCACCAGCGGCGGTAATAAGGACGACTTACTAGAATCGATTGAATTAATGGAAAAAGGGATCATTAATCCTGCTGCGATGATCACTCATATCGGTGGTTTAGACAGCGTGGTAGACACTACCTTAAACTTGCCGAACATACCCGGTGGAAAAAAATTAATTTACACTAACATTGCCTTAGAATTAACAGCCATTAATGATTTTGCCGAGAAGGGTAAAACTGATCCAATGTTTGCTAAACTAGCAGAAATTGTTGAGCGAAACAACGGCTTATGGTGCTTAGAAGCTGAGCAATACTTGTTAGCCAACGCAAAATCTATTTAGATTCAGAAGGTGGAAAAATGGAAATTCAAATCTGTAACTTAGGCAAAATATCCTACGGTAATGCTTTGGAGTTGCAACGAAAACTACTCGCTTTACGTCAACAACAAAAAATCGAGGATCTTTTGCTGCTGTTAGAACATCCACCTGTGCTAACAATTGGTAAAAAAGGTAAGAATAATAAAACTACCAATATTTTGGTTTCCGATAAATTTTTAAGAGAACAACAAGTGGAAGTCTTTGAAACTGACCGGGGCGGTGATGTAACCTATCATGGTCCCGGTCAATTAATCGGATATCCGATTATGGATTTAACCAATCATGGTAAAGACATTCGTAAATTTGTTCACAATATTGAGCAGGTGTTCATTGACTTACTGCGGAACTATTGGGAAATAACAGCCTTCCGCGATCCAGAACATACCGGTGTTTGGTTAGAACATGGTAAAATCACAGCTATTGGTTTTGCCATTAAACGTTGGGTAACCATGCATGGTTTTGCTTTTAATGTAAACACCAACTTATCTCATTTTAGTTGGATTAATCCCTGCGGTATTACAGACAGAGACGTTACCTCCCTTCAAGCAATTACCGGACAATATATTAGCTGGGATCTAATAATTCAACAAGTAATTGAAAGTTTTTGTAATGTGTTCAATCTACAACCGATCACTATTGAACAAGAGCAAATAAAATCTTATTTAGGGAGTTACGAAGATGAAAAGGCGTAAGCCAGAATGGTTAAAAGTAAAATACCGAAACACAGATGAAGTCATAGAAGTGCGGAATATACTTAGAACCTTATCCTTGAATACGGTATGCGAAGAGGCTAGCTGTCCAAATTTAATGGAATGTTTTGGGCGTAAAACTGCTACATTTATGATCTTGGGTAAATACTGTACTAGAAACTGCACCTTCTGCAATGTGGAACATAATCGTCCACAACATGTTGACCCAGAAGAACCAGTTAAAGTGGCAGAGGCTATTAGTAAATTAAATCTTAAACACGTGGTAATTACTTCTGTTACCCGTGACGACTTACCTGACGGTGGAGCTGAACATTTTGCCCAAGTAATTACAGAGATCAAAAAACGAGACCAGCAAGTGATTGTAGAAGTTTTAATATCAGATCTAAAAGGTAATGTCTCAGCTTTAGCCCAGATCATCCAAGCTAAACCAGATATCATTAACCATAATATAGAGACTGTTCCCCGCTTATATGAAGCAGTGCGACCCCAAGCTATATATCAACGCTCAATTCAGTTATTATACCAGGTAAAATTATTAGAACCAAATATGTTAACAAAATCTGGGATCATGGTTGGTTTAGGTGAAACGCCAAGTGAGGTTGAAGATGTTTTGGCTGATTTGCGCCAAGCTGATTGTGATTTATTAACGATTGGGCAATATTTAGCACCTTCAAAAGACCATCATCCGGTTGTAGAATTTGTAACTCCAGAAACATTTGAGAAATATAAACGAATAGCCCTCGATCTAGGATTTAAGCATGTGGCTTCTGGACCATTAGTCCGCAGCTCTTATCATGCCGACCAAGTATCTAGTTTATTAAATAACAACCAATAAACAGGAGGCGATTTAATGGCAACACCAATTATTATGCCACGCCAAGGTCAGTCTGTAGAGACCTGCATTATTACAGAGTGGCATAAGAAAAAAGGCGATTCGGTAGAAATAGGTGACGTTTTATTCTCCTACGAAACCGACAAAGCAAGTTTTGAAGAAGAAGCCAAAGCTGCCGGCACACTTTTAGAGATTTTTTATGAAGCAGATGAAGAAGTCCCAGTCTTAACTACTGTTGCAGTAATTGGTGAGGTAGGTGAAGATATTTCGGAGTTTTTACCTTCCACAACTGTTACAGAAGAAACCACACCACCTCCTGCAGCTGAATCTACTGAAATTGCTGATACTCCGATTGAACCTACTCCAGCTAGTCAAGGGCAACCGCGAACTTCTAGTGAAATCAGAATTTCACCTCGTGCCAGAAATCTAGCTAAAAAACATAAGCTAGATTATCGCTATGCAACGCCAACCGGACCGGAAGGACGAATTATCGAACGAGATATTCAGAGTTTACTAGAAGCTGGTCCAAAAGTAACTTCTGCTGCCATGGCAGACTACTTCGCTAGCGATCAACCATTAACTGGTACTGGACTTGGCGGTCGCATCACTACTAGCGACTTACGACAACCCCTTCCTCCAGCGAATACAGTTCCAACACAGACTAGCTCTGTCCCAGATTATGTGGATGTGAAATTACCAAATATTCGCAAGGTTATCGCCAAAGCTATGCATCATTCTCTCAGCAGCACAGCACAGCTAACGCTAAATACCAGTTTTGATGCAACAGAAATCTTAGCATATCGACAAAAACTAAAAGCCAAACAAAATGAACTTGGTCTAGAAAATATTACGCTGAATGATTTAATCATTTATGCAACTGCACGTACCTTGCTAAAGCACAACGAACTAAACGCACATTATCTCGATGATACTCTTAGAGTATTTAACAATGTACATATGGGTGTAGCTGTTGATACTGAACGCGGCTTAATGGTACCAACCGTTTTTTATGCTGATTTATTATCCCTGAACCAGTTAGCTGAGAACACAAAACGAGCGATTGCAGCCTGTCAAGCTGGCTCAATTAATCCCGATGAACTGCAAGGCGGTACATTCACCATCACTAACCTAGGCACTTTAGGCATTGAATCTTTTACACCGGTATTAAATCCGCCACAAACAGGAATTCTCGGTGTTTGTAACATCGAATATAAAATTAAACTAGTTGATGGTGAATATGTCCATTATCCAGCGATGGGTTTATCACTTACCTTTGATCACCGAGCCCTGGATGGTGCACCAGCAGCTAGATTCCTTAAAGATCTAGTGACTAATTTAGAAAACTTCTCCGTATTGCTAGCAATGTAACTTAATATAAATTAAGGTGGGTCGAACAATGATTTATGATCTAATTGTCTTAGGAGGCGGACCTGCTGGCTATTTAGCCGCCGAAAGAGCTGGTAAAGCCGGGTTAAATACTTTGCTAATTGAAAAAGCCAGCTTAGGTGGGGTTTGTCTCAATGAGGGATGTATTCCATCAAAAACGCTGCTTCATTCGGCAAAAATCTATGATTATGCCCGTTTTAGCTCAGCCTATGGTGTAACCGCAGAAAATGTAGTTTTCAACCATAAAAAAGTAATAGCCCGAAAAAACAAAGTCGTCAAAATATTAGTCAGTGGAGTACGTAATAAAATGCGGGCAAGTAATGTTACGGTAGTAGAAGGTCACGGTCATATTTTAGGTAGAGACGCTAACGGTATCCAAGTAGAAGTTGAGAATAAAGTTTACCAAGGTCACAGATTATTAATTGCTACTGGTTCTACTCCCCTGCTTCCGCCAATTCCTGGAGTAGAAGAAGGATTAAAATCTGGATTTGTCTTAACAAGCCGCGAGATTCTCGATCTACCTGAAGTACCTGACTCATTAGTTATTATTGGCGGCGGCGTAATCGGTTTAGAAATGGCTTCTTACTACAATTCCGCAGGCAGCAAAGTTACCATCATTGAAATGCAAGACCAAATTGCAGGCGAAGTAGATACGCAAATAGCCAACATTCTAATGAAAAACTATCAAAAAAATGGTATTACCTTCCAACTAAATTCTAAGGTAACTGAAATCTTATCTGATGGTGTTACCTATGAATATAATGGCAAGCGTGAAACAATTAAAGCCGACAAAGTACTAATGAGCGTTGGACGAAAGCCTGCGGTCAATGGTTTTGGTCTAGAAAACTTAGGCGTAGAACTTGAACACGGTGCAATTAAAACTGATGAATATGGTAAAACAAACATTCCTGAAGTTTATGCAGCCGGTGACGTTAATGGCAAATACTTACTAGCTCATGCAGCCTACCGTGAAGCTGAGGTTTGTGTAAACAACATGCTCGGTAATAAAGATCTTATGCGTTATCACGCAGTTCCCTCTGTAATTTATACCAATCCAGAGGTTGCATCAATTGGTGAAACTGAGCAATCTGCTGCAGCTAAGGGCATCGAATTTGAAAAGGCTAATCTTTCAATGCGTTACAGCGGTCGTTATTTAGCTGAAAACGAAGGTGGAGACGGTATCTGCAAGGTTCTAGTAGATAAAAAGTATCGGCATATTATTGGTGTTCATATGATTGGAAACTATGCCTCCGAGATTATCTATGGTGCTAGTATCCTAATGGAAACTGAAATGAAAATCGATGATATTCAAGAAATTGTCTTTCCACATCCGACAGTTTCTGAAATTCTTAGAGAAGCTATTTTTGAAATATAAATCTCATACCAAGGAGAGAACAGTATGCCTAAAATTCAATTTGTTGATCCTGTTGAAATGCGTAAGCCGGGAAAAATCACTTTTCAGGATATTCCTATTAACCAATACAATAAAACAATAGAAGAGGAAAAAAGCAATTTTTCCGCAGAAGATTTTTTAAGAATTCAGCGGGACATGGTTTACATTCGGGAATTTGAAACCATGCTTAACTTAATTAAAACTACTGGTCAATATCGAGAGATTGAATACAACTATCCTGGACCAGCTCACCTGTCTATTGGACAAGAAGCTGCAGCTGTTGGTCAAGCCTACTTGCTGACTACTGACGATTTTATCTTTGGTTCTCATCGCAGCCATGGAGAAATCATTGCCAAAGGGCTTTCTGCAATTCATCAATTAAGTGATGAGCAATTATTAACCATCATGAGAGATTTTTTCGATGGTGCTATATACCAAGTAGTAGAAGAAGCTGCCACATCTTCTTCAGTAAAAGACTTAGCTATTGACTTTTTATTATACGGTGCTTTAGCAGAAATCTTTGGTCGTGAAACAGGCTTTAATAAAGGCCTTGGTGGCTCCATGCACGCCTTCTTTACACCCTTTGGCATTTATCCCAACAACGCTATTGTCGGCGGGTCTGCCCCGATCTCTATTGGTGCAGCCCTTTACAAAAAAGTTAATCAAAAACCTGGCATCGTCATTGCTAATATTGGTGACGCTTCAATGGGTTGTGGTCCAGTTTGGGAAGCTCTAAATTTTGCTGCAATGGATCAATACCGTGACTTATGGGAAGAGGGTTATCAAGGCGGATTGCCAATTATCTTTAACTTCTTTAATAACCATTATGGCATGGGCGGTCAAACATCTGGTGAAACCATGGCTTATGGCTACTTAGCCAGAGTAGGAGCTGGAGTATCAGCTAACCAAATGCATAGCGAACGGATTGACGGATTTAGTCCATTAGCAGTTATTGATGCGATTCGTCGCAAAAAAGCTATTATTGAAGAGCAGAATGATGGTCCAATCTTCTTAGATACAGTAACTTATCGTTTTAGTGGTCACTCGCCGTCAGATGCTTCCAGCTATCGCACAAAAGAAGAAATCGATGCTTGGCAAGCCTATGATCCAATCATTACCTTTAAACAACAATTACTGGATGCAAAAGTTGCTAGTGAAAGTGATTTTGAGAAAATTGAACAAGAAGTTAGCGATCGAATCTTTAAAGTATTTAAATTAGCCATCGATGACCAAAAATCACCACGGATGAACCTCTACGCTAATCCCAACAGCATTAGCGATTTAATGTTCTCCAATGAAAAAATCGAAAAAATGGACGATCGGGAGCCTATTACATTAATACCTAAAGAAGAGAACTCACGTATCCAACAAATCAAAAAGAAAATTAGAGTTGCTGAACAAGATGGCAAACCAGTATCCAAAGCTCGCGCCTATCAACTCCGGGATGGTATCTTTGAAGCGATAATTGATAAATTCTATACCGATCCAACATTAATTGCTTATGGTGAAGATAATCGGGACTGGGATGGAGCTTTCGCAGTCTATCGTGGGCTAACTGAATCCTTACCATATCATCGTTTTTTCAACGCCCCAATTTCCGAAGCAGCTATTGCTGGCTCAGCTGTTGGTTATGCCATGGCTGGCGGCCGAGTAATTGCTGAATTAATGTATTGTGACTTCTTAGGCCGTGCCGGAGATGAAGTCTTTAACCAAATGGCTAAATGGCAAGCGATGAGTGCTGGTGTATTAAAAATGCCTCTTGTACTTCGGGTATCTGTGGGCTCAAAATATGGTGCTCAACACTCACAGGACTGGAGTTCATTAGTGGCCCATATTCCAGGTCTTAAAGTAGTATTCCCTGCTACCCCTTATGATGCCAAAGGCTTGATGAACAGTGCTTTAGCTGGAACAGACCCTGTTATCTTCTTTGAAAGTCAAAGAATCTATGATATCGGCGAAATGTTCCATCCAGGCGGGGTACCAGAAGACTACTACGAAGTACCAATTGGTGAACCTGATATTAAAAAAGAAGGTCAAGATATTACTATCTTAACAGTAGGTGCTACTTTATATCGGGCATTAGAGGCAGCTAAAATTCTGGAAGAAAAATATGGCTTATCCGCTGAGATCATTGATGCCCGCAGCATTGTACCTTTCAATTATGAAAAAGTAATTGAATCTGTTAAGAAAACTGGTCGGATTCTCTTAGCTAGTGATGCATGTGAACGCGGCTCCCACTTAAAAGATATCGCACAAAACATAAGTGAACTAGCTTTTGATTATCTAGATGCGCCTCCTGTAGTAGTCGGAGCACAAAATTGGATTACTCCAGCTCATGAATTAGAAGAATTCTTCTTCCCACAAGCAGAATGGATCATCGATGCTATTCACGAAAAAATCCTGCCACTAGAAGGCCATGTAACTAAAACAAACTTTACTAAGAACGAAAAACTTCGCGCTCAAAGACTAGGCGTTTAAAACTTATGATTAGGAGTATTGCTATGCATGATTTAAATCATCCAAATCGGGAAACTAGACTGGCTAACTTAAAAAAACTAAAAACAGCTATAGATCAAGGTGAAATCCAGGCACCACAAGCAACTGGCTTTGTTAATAACCACATTCACACAACTTACTCATTTTCGCCTTACTCACCAACTAAAGCAATCTGGATGGCTTACCAGTCAGGCTTAACTACTGCTGGAATCATGGACCATGACTCCATTAGTGGTGCAGAGGAGTTTATTGCCGCTGGTAAGATTATCAATATGGCGACAACAATCGGAGTGGAATGTCGTGCAGATTTTTCTAACACTAAATTAAGCGGCAGATTAATTAATAATCCTGATCAAAAATCCATTGCCTATGTAGCCTTACACGGCATTCCTCATACTCAAATTGCAACTGTTAAAGAGTTCTTCGCTCCTTATAGTGCAGAACGAAACAAACGGAACCAGGCCATGGTAGATAATATAAACAATCTATTTGCTAAATATGATATTTCCCTAGGTTATGAAGAAGATGTAGTACCGCTATCGATGGCTGATGAAGGCGGAAGTATCACGGAACGACATATTCTCTATGCACTATCACTAAAGCTAATGAATAAGTTCGGCAAAGGTCAAGCATTAGTAGACTTTTTGAAAAACCGACTGCAATTAGATTTCAGCACTAAAATTGAACAGTATCTCTTAGATGCAAATAATCAGTTCTATGCTTATGATCTACTCGGTGTATTAAAGGGAGACCTAGTAAAGGATTTTTATATACCAGCCACAACAGAATGTCCAGATATTACCAAAGTAGTCACCCTAGCTAAGGATATCGGTTGTATCTTGGCCTATGCTTATTTAGGTGATGTGGGTGAATCGGTTACAGGTGATAAAAAAGCGCAGAAGTTCGAAGATGACTATTTAGAGGAACTATTTGAAGTATTAGCAGATTTAGGGTTTATGGCGGTTACTTATATGCCATCACGAAATACAATGGAACAATTAACTCGTCTTAAAATCCTTTGTAAACAGTACAATTTCTTTGAAATCAGTGGTGAAGATATTAACTCTCCCCGCCAATCCTTTATCTGTGAAGCATTGGCTAAACCTGAGTTTGCTAATTTATCCGAATCCACTTGGGCATTAATCGGTCATGAAATTGCTGCAACAAAAGACTTAGATGATGCATTCTTTTCACCAAGCACTATTGCAAAATATCCTGATCTAAATGAACGAATTAAAGTGTATATGCAAATAGCCAAGGGCAACTAAAGAAAAAGTACCTCCAAGGTAGATTTAACAACTACTTCTTGGAGGTACTTTTCTATAATAACTTAGCGTACTCACTTAAAATCGCTTTTAAATTCGCTAGTCTGTTCTCTAACATATGATATACGATGGTTCGATCTATCTCTAGATAATCATGAACTAGGATATTCCTAAAGCCAATAATCTGCAAAAAAGTTTCTTTCTGTTCCTCATTTAGATAATTATTAGCATAAAGTAATTCTGGAATATCCCGATAAAAATCAACCTGACCCAAATTTTTCTCAGCAATAATATGATTACCGATATCCATTAAAGATTCAAT